>JBIOYL010000071.1:0-2695 GCA_044870185.1 Actinomycetes bacterium
CGGCACCGATCGCGATATGGAGCAACCTCCATGGGAATCAGCACTAACGGCCGAAAGGCCGACCTGGCCGAGCGGGTCAACCGGCTGCTCGCCGACCCGGCCGCCGCCGAGCGCTTCGGCAAGGCGGGCCGGCGCCGCGCGGTCGACGAGTTCGGCTGGCCCGCCATCGCCGAGCAGACCGTCGGCCTGTACCGGGAGCTGCTCGGGCAGTGACCGGCTACGACACAACCAGCCGCTTGGGGTAGCCGTCGACGCCCTTGAGCTGCAGCTCCCGCAGATGCGCAAGGGCTGCCGTCCTGCTGTCGAACCGGCCGCTCACGATGGCGTAGCGAGTGCCGAGGTTGGCGACGTCGGCGCGCCGGATCACGACCGCGTCGTCGACGCCCTCGCGCTTGAACGCGGCGGCGGCGGCGTCCGCCTTGTCCTGGCTGCTGGGGCTGAGGAGCACGACCGTCCAGAACGTCCCCGACGGCACGGTCACGCTCGTGCCGGCCGAGGCCCGCGACGTCGGGCCAGGCGTGGAGCTGGCGGTCGTCTGGTCGGCGGCGGTCCTGGTCGCGTGGCTTCCCCCGGAGCCGCTGAACGCGAGCACGCCACCCGTGATCAGGCCGATCAGCGCGGCCATCGCCACCATGGCGGGACCAGGCCGGGGAAAGCGGGTGTCGTACATCCACTCAACCTAACGGGTGCCCGCGGCCAACCACAAATCCCGCGGCCAGGCCCCGTTGGCCTGGCCGGCAGCGCGGTGATGGCGGCGGTTGCGGCGGCCGCGATGATTACCACCCCGTCCGGCGAGGGTCGGGGACCCTGCGGGCGCAGCTCGGGGGAGACCATCGCGCCGGCGTCGTTGCCATGGGCGCCGTAGCGCTGGTAGCCAGCCGGCGCATCAGCGCCGCCCAGGTGCGGGCGACTCTTGCGATGCTCCAGGACCGCTGGTCTGGCGGCTCGGGGAACTGGGAGAACCCGAACCCGGGGATCGAGGGCGCCACCATTCGTTGCCGCCCCCGCCGACCCGGCCTGGTCCCAGGTCGGTATCCTGGTGGACGGCCGGCTGGTCGGCCTCGAGTGGCTGGCCGAGGGCCGCCCCGTCGAGCTGGTGCAGGTCTTCGACCTGGAGCCGTACATCGAGGGCCAGCGCCGCTTGCAGGAGGCCTGGGCCCGTCACTACGAGGAGCACCAGGCTCACGCAGGCGGCGACGGCACAAGGAGGCGGCATGGGCGCGTACGAGCAGGCGTTCCGGCGCAGCATCGACGACCCCGAGGGCTTCTGGCGGGAGGCCGCTCGGGCGATCGACTGGGACCGGGAGCCCGAGCAGATCCTGGACGATTCCGACCCGCCGTTTGCCCGCTGGTTCGCCGGCGGCCAGCTGAACACCTGCCACAACGCGCTGGACCGCCACGTCCAGGGCGGGCGCGCCGACCAGCTCGCCCTCGTGTACGACTCGCCGGTGACCGGCACGGTGCGGCGCTTCACCTACCGGGAGCTGCTGGACCAGGTCGCCCGCTTCGCCGGCGTGCTGGCGGGCCTGGGGGTCGGCAAGGGCGACCGGGTCGTCATCTACATGCCGATGGTGCCCGAGGCCGTGATCGCGATGCTGGCCTGCGCGCGGCTGGGCGCGGTGCATTCGGTGGTGTTCGGTGGCTTCGCGGCCAAGGAGCTGGCCGTGCGCATCGAGGACGCCAAGCCGCGGCTGGTCGTGGCAGCCTCCTGCGGGATCGAGGGCGCCCGCGTGATCGAGTACAAGCCGCTGCTGGACCGCGCGCTCGAGCAGTGCGACCACCGGCCCGATGGCGTGGTGGTCCTGCAGCGCCCGCAGGCGCGGGCCGAGCTCGTGCGGGGGCGGGACCTCGACTGGGAGGCCCTGATGGCCGCCGCCTCCCCGGCCGGCTGCGTGCCGGTGGCGGCCACCGATCCCCTCTACATCCTGTACACGTCGGGCACGACCGGGCTGCCCAAGGGGGTGGTGCGCGACAACGGCGGCCACGCCGTCGCCCTGCGGTGGAGCATGGGGCACGTCTACGACACCCACCCCGGCGAGGTGTACTGGGCGGCGTCGGACGTCGGCTGGGTGGTGGGGCACTCCTACATCGTGTACGGGCCGCTGCTGGCCGGGTGCACGACGATCGTCTACGAGGGCAAGCCGGTCGGCACCCCCGACCCGGGCGCGTTCTGGCGGGTCATCGCCGACCACGGCGTCAAGGCGCTGTTCACCGCGCCGACGGCGTTCCGGGCGATCAAGAAGGAGGACCCGAAGGGCGAGCACCTGCGCCGCTACGACCTGTCAGGGTTCCGCTACCTGTTCCTGGCGGGCGAGCGGCTCGACCCCGACACCTACCACTGGGCGAGCGGGCTGCTCGGGCGTCCCGTCATCGACCACTGGTGGCAGACCGAGACCGGCTGGGCGATCGCGGCCAACTGTGCCGGCATCGAGCGGCTGCCGATCAAGGCGGGCTCGCCCACCAAGCCGGTGCCCGGCTGGGACGTGCAGGTCCTCGACGATCTCGGCAACTATCTCGGCCCCAACGCCGAGGGTGTCGTGGTGGTGCGGTGGCCGCTGCCCCCCGGGTCCCTGCAGACCCTGTGGCAGGCCGACGACCGCTTCGTCGAGGCCTACTTCGCCCGCTACCCGGGCTACTACCTGACCGGCGACGGCGGCTACCTCGACGAGGACGGCTACCTGTATGTCATGGGCCG
>JBIOYL010000072.1:0-8424 GCA_044870185.1 Actinomycetes bacterium
TCGCTCGGCCGTCCCGGCGGCGGGTTCGGCCGGTCCGTTCGGGATCAGAAGGCGAGCCGCTCGGCATCGAACTTGCGCTGATGCCAGTAGGGATATGGGAGCGGGCGCTCGCTCACCTGGTCGAGCCGGCGCAGCTCGTCCGCGCTCAGCTCCCAGGCGGCCGTGGCCAGGTTGTCGGTGAGCTGGTCGCGGCGCCGGGCACCGACGATGACCGAGGTGACGCCGGGCTTGCGCAGCAGCCAGTTGAGCGCGACCTGGGCGACCGAGACCTCCCGCTGCTTGGCGATGTCGCGCAGCACGTCGACGATGTCGAAGCCCTGCTCCTGGTCGATGATCCCCGGATCGCCCTGCGCGGCCCGCCGGGTGCCCTGCGGGGCGGGCTCGCCGCGCCGGAACTTGCCGGACAGGAAGCCGGCGGCCAGCGGGCTCCAGACCAGGATGCCGAGGCCCTGGTCGAGGCACAGCGGCACCAGCTCGTGCTCCAGCTCGCGTGCGACCAGGTTGTAGTAGGCCTGCAGGGCGACGAAGCGCTCGAAGCCGCGGCGCTCGGAGGTGGCCAGCGACTTCATCAGATGCCAGGCAGACAGGTTGGAACAGCCGATGTAGCGGACCTTGCCGGAGCGGACCAGGTCGTCGAGGGCGTGCAGCGACTCCTCCCACGGCGTCAGCTCGTCGACGCCGTGGATCTGGTACAGGTCGATGTGGTCGGTGCCGAGCCGGCGCAGGCTCGCCTCGCAGGCCCGGATGACGTGGTAGCGGGACTGCCCGACGTCGTTCGGCCCCTCGCCCGTACGGCCGTTCAGCTTGGTGGCGATCAGGACGTCGTCGCGCCGGGTGCCGAGGGCTTGGCCGAGCAGCTCCTCGGCCAGCCCGTTCGAGTAGACGTCGGCCGTGTCGAACAGGTTGACCCCGGCGTCCAGGCAGCGGCTCACCATCTCCGCGGCCTCCTCCACGCCGACGGTGCCGATGTTGCCGAACCTGCCCTGCCCGCCGAACGTCATGGTGCCGAATGACAGCGCCGACACCCGCAGGCCGCTGGCGCCGAGGAAGCGTGTCTCCATCCCGTCCCCTCCCGATCCCGACGACGTGCCTTCTGCCAGCAGGATAGGAGAGCGGGATGGGGAAGGCGGGCGAGCGTCCGGCAGGAGCCGCGATCTGCCGGCCTGAGCCGGAGCCGTCCGCCCGCCGGCGCCAGCCAGTCGACCGTGCCGGCATGGCTGCGGGCCAGGCTCTGCCTCAGAAGGCCATGCGGCCCTCCAGGTAGGCGGCCCAGTAGCGGGCCTCGTCGCGGCACGGGGACGGGACCCGCAGGTCGGCGCTGGCATCGCGCAGCAGCCAGGCGATCGTCTGGAGATCGCCGATCTCCATGGCCGGATGGATCTGCGTGGACCAGTAGCGGGCCGCGTCGCGCAGCTCGCCCGTGGTCGAGGGATCGTCGCCGATGTCCCGCAGGAGGCCGCACACGGTGGCCGCGTCGTACAGGTCGATCGGGGTCTGGGTCATCGGCATGGTGGCCTCCGGTGGGCGTGGCGTCCCGTGGACGGGCGGATGGGCCGGACGAGGCGGCCGGCGTGGGTGGCGGGCGACCAGTGGGCGGTGGAGGTGGGCGCTGGGTCGAACACATGTTCGATCACCTGGGCCCGGCGCGTCAAGGACAGTTCGTCGGTTTAGTCAGGAACAACCATTACGATGACGGCCGGCCGCGGCAGGCGCCGGCCGCGATCTGGCGCCGGCCGCCGGTCGCCGCAGGGCTGCCCGCCGGCTGCGGCAGACGCTGGCCGCGGCAGGGGGCTGGCCGCCGGTCGCGGCAGGCTCTTGGTATGATCCCCCGATTCGTTCTTCGCCTCGAGGAGACAAGTGCATGCGCGTCACCGTCATCGGTGCAGGACACGTCGGCCTGGTCACGGCCGTGTGCCTGGCGAAGGTCGGCCACGACGTCCTGGCCGTCGACGACGACCCGGCAAAGCTCGAGCTCCTACGCCAGGGCAGGGCGTGGTTCTACGAGCCGCAGCTCCAGGAGCTGATGCGCCAGACCCTGGCGGCCGGCAGCCTGCGCTTCACCGCCGACAAGGCCGAGACCGTCCGGCACGGCGAGGTGATCTTCATCTGCGTCGGCACCCCCAGCCGCCGCGACGGCAGCCCCAACCTCGCCTTCGTCGAGGCGGTCGCCCGCGACGTGGCCCGCCACCTGCCGCCCGGCGAGCTCCGCATCGTCTGCGAGAAGAGCACGGTGCCGGTCCAGACCGGCCAGCGGGTGGCCCAGGTGATCGCGCGCGAGGCCGCCCCCGGGGTCGACTACGAGGTCGCCTCCAACCCCGAGTTCCTGCGCGAGGGCTCGGCCGTCGCCGACACCCTGCGTCCCGACCGCATCGTGGTCGGCACCGAGAGCGCGCGGGGCGCGGCCGTGCTGCACACGCTGTACGCGCCGATCATCGAGGCCACCGGCTGCGAGTTCCTGGCCACCGACCGGGCCACCGCCGAGCTCATCAAGCACGCCTCCAACGCCTTCCTGGCCACCAAGATCAGCTTCATCAACGCGGTCGCCGCGGTGTGCGAGCGCGCCGGCGCCGACGTCGAGCTGGTCGCCAAGGGCATGGGCCTGGACCCCCGCATCGGGCCGTGGTTCCTCAAGGCGGGCGCCGGCTACGGTGGCAGCTGCTTCCCCAAGGACGTGGCCGCCTTCGCCCACCGCTCCCGCGAGCTCGGCGTCGACTTCGGCATCCTGCACGAGGTGGCCAAGGTCAACTTCCAGGCGCGCCGCAGCGTCGTCGAGAAGGTGCGCGACGCGCTCTGGCATCTGGAGGGCAAGCGCGTCGGCGTGCTCGGGCTCGCGTTCAAGCCGGGCACCGACGACCTGCGCGAGGCGCCCGCCGTGGACGTCGTCGGTGAGCTGCTCGACGGCGGCGCCGAGGTCGTCGCCTACGACCCGGTGGCCGGCGAGCAGGCCGCCCGCCTGCTGCCCGGGCTCGAGCTGGCCGACAAGGCCGGCGACGTGGCCGACGGCGCTCACGCGCTGGTGCTCATGACCGAGTGGGCCGAGTTCGCCGAGCTGTCGCCGGCCGAGCTGAAGGCCCGCATGGCCTACCCGATCGTGGTCGACGCCCGCAACTTCTTCGACGCCGCCGCCTTCGTCGCCGAGGGCTTCACCGTGGCCGGCGTCGGCCGGCCGGTCGCAGCCCCCGCCGGGCAGCGGGGCTAGCCCATGCCGCGAGCCGTCATCACCGGAGGGGCCGGCTTCCTCGGCTCGCACCTGTGCCGGCGCCTGCTCGCCGAGGGCGTCGACGTGGTGTGCATGGACAACCTCCTCACCGGCCGGGCGGCCAACGTCTCCGACCTCCAGGGCGAGGGCTTCCGCCTGGTCAAGGTCGACGTGACCGACTTCATCCACGTCTCGGGGCCGGTCGACGCGGTGCTGCACTTCGCCTCGCCGGCCAGCCCCGTCGACTACCTGCGCTACCCCATCCAGACGCTCAAGGTCGGCGCGCTCGGCACCCACCGGGCCCTCGGCCTGGCCAAGGACAAGGGCGCCCGCTTCCTGCTCGCCTCGACCAGCGAGGTGTACGGCGACCCGCAGGTGCACCCCCAGCCCGAGACCTACTGGGGCCACGTCAACCCGGTCGGCCCCCGCGGCGTCTACGACGAGGCCAAGCGCTTCGCCGAGGCGCTCGCCATGGCCTACCACCGCACCCACGGCGTGCCCGTCCGCATCGCCCGCATCTTCAACTCGGTCCTCGCCGACGAGCAGGTGCTCTACGACGACGGTTACGAACTGCGCCGGGAGCCGGTCACCGAGCTCGCCCGTCGCCTCGACGGCCGGGTGGACCTGCGTGGCCACCGGGTCCCTGCGTTCGACCACGAGGGCGTCGTGCGTGCCGCCGAGGCGACCGCCCTCGTCGGTCATCCGACGACGGCCAGGTGCTTCCAGGTCCACACCGCCTACGGGCGATCCGTCCGGGTGACCGGCGACCACAGCCTGTTCGTCGAGGGGTCCGACGGCCGGCCGCAAGCACGGCCGGTGAGCGAGCTACGGGTCGGTGATCGCATCGCCCTTGCCGCCAGGATCGAGGTGCCCGAGCGCGACCGCCCACACGTGTCGATGATCGCGGCATGGGACGAGGCCGGTCTCGATCCGTGGAACCTGTTGGTTCGCGCTCCGGGCCTCGGAGAGATCGCGTGGGAGCGCCGCTTCGAGTTGTTCGCCGCGATCGCCAACTGGAAGCGTTCCGACCACCCGCGTTGGCGGAGCTTCATCTGGGGGGAGATCGCCGGGTACCGCAAGCGAGACCAGCTCCCGCTTGGGGCGATGCGGGCGCTTGGTGTCGGTGTCCCGGAGCATGCCAGGGTTCGTGGCCGAGCCCGTGGGAGCTCCACGGAGCTGCCGGCCCGCATCGAGCTGACCGACGAGCTGTTGTGGCTGCTCGGTCTGTACGTGGCCGAAGGGTGCCGGCACTCCAGCGGCAAGAACGCCCTCGTCAACATCAGCTGCGACGAGGACACGCTCGAGCGGGCCGTCAAGGTCATCGAGCGCGAGCTGGGGAGCCCCCACATCGTCCGGGCTGAACGAAGCAGCGCCCGCAGCGCGGCAATCGTCGTGCACTCCAAGCTCCTGCTGCTCCTGCTCGACCATCTTGGGTTCGCCGCGGGCCCCAAGCGCCTGCCCGGCTGGGTCCTCGGCCTGCCGCTGTCCCGTCTCAAATGGGTGCTCGAGGGCTGTCGAGAGGGCGGCGGCGTGCATTCGGGCACCAAGCTGGCCACCGCGGTCCGGCACGAGTTCCCGACGACGTCGACCGAGCTCAAAGACGATCTCGTCATCGCCTTTGCGCGCTTCGGGCTGGTCCCCAGTGTGGGACGATACGAGAGCACCTTCCGGCAACACCCCGGCGATCGCCGCTGTCCCTGCTGGCGTCTCACCTTGACCGGCATCAGCCCGTGGAGTCCGCTCGATTGGGACCGAGGGGTGACCCAGCGGCTCATGGCGAAGCGCAGCGGTGACCTGCTCTGGGCCGAGATCACGCAGGTCGACGAGATCGACCCAACGCCCCTCGTCTACGATTTCTGCGTCCCCGGTCGGGAGAACTTCTGGGCCGGCTCCGGTGTCTTCTGTCACAACACGTTCGGCGAGTTCATGCGGGTGGACGACGGCCGCGCCTTCTGCACCTTCGCCGTGCAGGCGCTGCGGGGGGAGCCGCTGACCGTGCACGGCGACGGCCGCCAGACCCGGTCGCTGTGCTACGTCGACGACCTGGTCGAGGGGCTCTGGCGGCTGCTGTGGAGCGACCTCGCCGGGCCGGTCAACCTCGGCAACCCCGAGGAGGTTACCATCGGGGAGCTCGCCCGGATGATCGCCAGAGCGGCCGGCGCCGCGGCGCGGATCGACTACCGCCCCCGCCCGGTCGACGACCCGGAGGTGCGCCGCCCCGACATCACCCTGGCCACCACCGAGCTTGGCTGGAAGCCGAGGGTCGGCCTCCAGGAGGGCATCGCGCGCACGCTGCCCTGGTTCCGCACGGCGCTGGCCGCCGGACCGGCGGGCCGATGAGCACCCCGCCGGGCGGGCCGATGCGCACCCCGCCGGACGAGCCGATGCGCGCGCCGTTGCGGGAGCCGCCGGCCGGCCGGACCGCGTTCTTCGACGTCGACAAGACGCTGCTGCCCGGCTCCAGCCTGTACCTGTTCGCCCGCGGGCTGTACAAGCGCGGCTTCTACGGCTGGCGGGACATCGCCGGGTTCGCGCTCGGGCAGATCACCTTCCGGATCACCGGCGCGGAGGGCCAGCGTGGCATCGAGGCCGCCCGCGAGTCGGCCACCGCGTTCATCGCCGGCAAGCGCCGAGCCGACCTCACCCAGCTCGGCCACGACATCGTCGTCGAGGTCATCGGCCCGCGCATCTACCCGGGCATGCGCCGCGTCATCGACCAGCACCGCGCCGGCGGCGACCGCACCTTCCTGGTCACCGCCGCGCCGAGGGAGCTGGCCGAGGCCATCGCCCGCTACCTCGGCATGGATGGGGCGCTCGGCACCGAGGCCGAGCTCGCCGCGGACGGCACCTACACGGGCAGGCTGCTCGGCCCGGTGCTGCACGGCCAGGCCAAGCTCGACGCCGTCACCAGGCTGGCCGCCGAGCAGGGCTGTGACCTGCACCAGTGCAGCGCCTACTCGGACTCGGTGAACGACCGCCCGCTGCTGGAGGGCGTCGGCCATCCGGTCGCGGTCAACCCGGACCGGATGCTGCGCCGGCTCGCCCGCGAGCGGGGCTGGCCGATCCAGGACTTCCGCAGGCGCCGGCGCCTGCTGCTCGTGTGGATCCCGGGGGCGGCGACGGCCGCCGCGGTGGGTGCGGGGGTGATCGCCGTGCTCGAGCGCCGGCAGCGGCGCGGCATCGAACACACGACGCGACCGCCGGCACCGGCGGCGGCGGTCAGGCGTCCGGGTCGTCGGCCTCCTCGCCGCCGAGCGGCAGGCCGCCCTCGCTCAGCACGGCCGCGACCTCGTCATCGCTCAGCCCCCGTGTCGTGAGCGCGCGGCGCAGCCGGTGTGCCGCCTCGATCGGCGAGGTCCAGCCGTCCCGCACATGGCCGGACTCCTGCTCGCCTTCGAGCAGGCCGTCCACGAAGCCCTTGGCGTAGTCCCAGGTGACGTAGTGGTCGACCGACGGCTCGAACGCGGGCTCGTGTACCCGCGGCTCGCCGTGCTCGAGGATGTGCTCCAGGTTCTCGCGCAGCAGGCTCCAGGCGAAGAAATGGTCCTCTTCGCAGTCGGGGCAGGGGATGACCACCCCGCGGAAGCCGCGTGGCTCCAGTGCCTCGCGGAACTCCGCCAGGTCGGCGAGGTCCTCCAGGAGCGAGGCGCGTTCCTCCTCGTCGATGGGCTCGCCGGGAGCGTCGTCGTATTCGGGCTCGAACGGGTCGTATGGGTCGGGCACTGGCTACCTCTGGCAACGATGCTGTCGACCAGCAGATGGTACCGCCGAAGCGCCCCTCCTGGCCGCCCCGGCCGCCCGCCCGGCCGGCGCCCCTGCTTGACCTGCGGCGACGGGCGCTGGTAGCGTCGAGCATGCTGTTGCGACCGGACCCAGCGCGCTTCGCGCCCGGGTCCGTTTTCGTTCCCCATCCCATCGCCGTTCGACCGGGGGGAGGTCGCCCGAGCCCCCGGCATCGCCCTACGGAGGGACACTGTGGCCGAGGTAGAGATCGGGATCGGCAAGAGCGGCCGGCGGGCCTACGGGCTCGACGACATCGCGATCGTGCCGAGCCGCCGCACCCGCGACCCCGACGACATCGACATCTCCTGGAACCTGGACGCCTACCGCTTCGAGCTGCCCTTGCTCGCCTCGGCCATGGACGGGGTGGTCTCGCCCCGCATCGCCATCGAGATCGGGCGCCTTGGCGGGCTCGGCGTGCTGAACCTCGAGGGCCTGTGGACCCGCTACACCGACCCGGACGAGGTCTATGCCGAGATCGCCGGCCTGCCCGACGCCGAGGCAACCAAGCGCATGCAGGAGATCTACCGGGAGCCGGTCAAGCCCGAGCTGGTCGGCCGGCGCGTCCAGGAGATCAAGCTCGGCGGGGTCGTGGCGGCCGCCTCGCTCACCCCACAGCGGGTGGAGCGCTACCACCACCTGGCGCTCGAAGCCGGCCTCGACATCCTGGTCATCCAAGGCACGGTGGTGTCGGCCGAGCACGTGTCGAGCGCGACCGAGCCGCTCAACCTGAAGACCTTCATCTCCCGCTACGACCTGCCCGTGCTCGTGGGCGGCTGCGCCTCCTACGCGACCGCGCTGCACCTGATGCGCACCGGCGCGGCCGGTGTCCTCGTGGGTGTCGGGCCGGGTGCGGCCTGCACCACCCGGGGCGTGCTCGGCATCGGCGTGCCCCAGGCCACGGCGCTGGCCGACGCGGCCGGCGCGCGCATGCGCCACCTCGAGGAGACCGGCCGCTACGTGCACGTCATCGCCGACGGCGGCATGCGCACCGGCGGCGACATCGCCAAGGCGATCGCCTGCGGTGCCGACGCGGTCATGCTCGGCTCGCCGCTGGCCCGGGCCGTCGAGGCGCCCGGCCGCGGCTACCACTGGGGCATGGCGACGTTCCATCCGGAGCTGCCCCGGGGCACCCGGGTCAAGACGACGACGCTCGGGACCCTGCGGGAGATCCTGCTCGGCCCGGCACCCACGGGTGATGGGACCAGGAACCTGTTCGGGGCGCTGCGCACCTCGATGGCGACCTGCGGCTACCAGACGGTCAAGGAGTTCCAGAAGGCCGAGGTCATGGTCGCGCCGGCGTTGCAGACCGAGGGCAAGCTGCTGCAGCGCACGCAGGGCGTGGGGGTCGGCTAGGGCGCAGGCGCCTTGCCCGCGGACGTGGGCAGGGGGCGCGGGCGGCCGCGCCTGGCCCGCGCCCCCTCGGCGCGGCCGGGCTGCGTCTC
>JBIOYL010000073.1:0-22057 GCA_044870185.1 Actinomycetes bacterium
GCTGACCAGGCCCTTGCCCTTGACGTTGACCTGAGCATCCGCGGTCAGACAGCCGCCCGACCACACGGCCGAGTTCAGCGAGGCGAACTTGTTGTCGCCCGGCGGGATGACCGTCGCCCAGTGCTCGCGGAACAGGTCCTCGTGCTCGCGCAGGGCGGTGTCGGTGTCGGCGAAGATGACGCCCTGGGCCTCTAGGTCTTCTCGTACCTTATGGTACACTACTTCCGATTCGTACTGGGCCGCCACGCCTGCAATGAGCCGCTGCTTCTCGGCCTCGGGGATGCCGAGCCGGTCGTAGGTGTTGCGGATGTCGGCGGGCAGGTCCTCCCAGGACTCGGCCTGCTTCTCGGTGGCCCGCAGGAAGTAGTAGATGTTGTCGAAGTCGATGCCGGACAGGTCACCGCCCCAGGCCGGCAGGGGCTTGCGGTAGAAGTAGTCGAGCGCCTTGTGGCGGAACTTCCGCATCCACTCGGGCTCGCCTTTCATCTGCGAGATCTCCTCGACGACCTCGTGGGACAGGCCCTTGCGGGGGGTGAAGACCGAGTGGACCGGGTCGTGCCACCCGAACTTGTACGCGCCCAGATCGACGTTCTCTGGCGCGGGATTGATCCGCTCCGGCACCGCGGTCAGGTCTCGGGCTTCGGTCGCCATCAGGCTTCGCTCCTTGATGCCATCGGGGTGGCGGTCGGGGTGGTGGTCGGGGTGGTGGTCGGCTCGCCGGCCGGTGTGCGCGTGCCGGGGTCCGGGGCGCCGACGTGGGTGACGCAGCGCACCGCGCCGCCCACGATGGTCGACTCGCGCCGGACGGGCGTGCCGAGCAGCCGGGCGAACAGCTCGGCCTCGGAAGTGCACAGGTCGGGGAGCTCGGAGGCCAGGTGCTCGACCGTGCAGTTGTGCTGGCACAGCCGGATCCCGCCGCGGCTCTGCTCGACCTCGGCCATGAACCCCTGCTCGGTGAGGACCGCGGCCAGCGCCTGGGTCCGTTCGGCCAGCGTGGCCCCGTCGACACGGTCGGCGTAGCTGGCCGCCAGCCGCTCGTTGCGCCAGGCCAGGAACTGGTGAAGCGTCGCCGCGTCCTGGTCCTTCAGGAAGGTGAGCGCCTCCCTGGCCACCTCGTCGTAGTGGCGGGGGAAGGTCTGGCGGCCGGCGTCGGTGAGCCGGTAGAAGGCGGTCGGGCGGCCGCGGGGCGGCCTGGTGATGGAGTCGGTCACGAGCCCGTCGCGCTCGAGCAGGGCGAGGTGCCGGCGCACCCCGACCGCGGTAAGCTGGAGCATCCCGGCGAGCTGCGGCGCGGACAGGCGGCCGTGGCGACGCAGGAGCACGAGGATGCGCTCCCGGGTGCCACTCCGGCCAGTGCCCGCGGCGACCGCGTGCTCGGCCATCGACATGCGCGGCTCCCTCCTGGCAAGACAACGTGGGAAATATTGATGTTTCCCACGTTGTAGTTTACGCAGGTTGGCGGGCCAGGACAAATCCGGTGTGCGTCGGCGGGTCAGCGACGGGCCGGCCGGTCAGGTCGGGAGACGGCACGAGGCGGAAACGTCATGTGCTGGCCACGGGCTGGTGGGCTTGGAGGCGCTGGTCGGGCGGGCGGCACGGCGCGTCCACCCTGGCGCGTCGCCGTCACTGGCGCGTCGCCGTCAGTGGTACTTGACGCCGAACAGGGTCGAGACGTACGGGAGCCTGCTCAGTCCGACCGCCAGCGCCGCCGCGACCAGGAACGAGCTCGCCAGCACGGCGGGTAGCTTGACCGCGATGCCGGCATCCCACTGCACCACGAAGAACGCGACCGCCAGGATCACGGGCTGGTGGACCAGGAAGAACGGCATCGCGGCGTCGCCCACCGCGCGGGGCAGCGGCCGTTGGAACCCGGCCACGCGCATGCCCAGGCCGAGCGCGACCAGCACCCAGGCCCACGCCCACACGGTCGCGCCGAAGTGGGCACCTGCAGCGGCCCACGAGTACGAAGGATCGCCGAACCACCGGTCGAACACGCCCGTCACGGTGACCGCGAGCAGCAGGACGGTCGCGGCGAGCGCCAGCCAGAGGGTGGGCATCAGGTCGCGGCGGACCGCGCCGACCAGCCGCTGGTCTGCCAGGATCAGCGCGCCGGCGAGGAAGAAGTCGAAGAAGAACAGCAACTCGCCCCAGCCGTGCTCGATCGGCCCGGGTGCCCGGAGGGCGCCGTGCACCAGCCCCAGGGGAATCGCCCACAGCAGCACGGCGCCTCGCCGGTGGCTGTGCTGGCCGAGCCAGTCGACCAGGCGGCGCCCCCCGGGCCGGCGCAGCAGCACCAACAGGGGCAGCCCCAGCAGCGCAAACCACAACAGGAAGATCAAGAACCACAGGTGGTAGGGCCGCTGGCCGATCAGCGGGAGGTCGGGGCCCTCCCGCAGGCCGGCCCACTCCGCCTGGCAGAACAACGGAATGCCGGCAAGCAGCGAGCCGTGGTAGCGCCCGAAGTGGGTCTCCTCGATGAACGCCTGCACCGGCGACAACAGCAGGTAGGCGGTGACCAGCGGCACCGCCAGCCGCAGCAGCCGCTCACCGGCGTATTGCGTGGCGCTGCGCCAGCGCAGGGCCAGGGCGCTGCCGGCGCCCGCGAGCAGGAAGAACAACGCCAGCCCCCACGAGAGGGACACCAGCAGGATCGTCACCGCGTCGCTCTGCTCGGCGTTCTTGACGTGCCAGTCCATCGTGTCGAACGGGCGCATGGTGTGGTAGACGAACACACCCAGCAGGGCAAGCACCCGCAGCCAGTCCAGAGAGTGCACGCGCTGCTTCGCGGCATGCGGCGGGGCGGCCGTGGACGGGGCCGCCCCGCCGCATGCCGGAGCGGTGGTGGATGGCTGGGTGGGCATGTGGCATGCCAGCTCCTTGGGCCCGGCATCCCGCGCAGCACCGCGGTCCGGTAGGGGCAGGCGGCCCGGGCCGGCAGGGCCGCCCGGCGTCGACACCGATGACGGGCTTGGCGCTGTCGCCGTCGGCCCCCAGGCCGCAAGACTCGGCCCCCCGACCGCGGGACGATGGACCCTGGTGCCCTGCGCACCGGGGAGGATCGTTGAGCTGAAGGCCGCGAGCGTTCGGCCGCGGCGTCCGGCCGCGACGTCCGGCCGCGGGCATTCGGGAGGTGACGGCCTCATGGGCAGCAGACAGCATGCCAGGAACGTCGCCGACGACCACAGCCATGCTCAGCCGGGGACTGCGGCACCCAGCCAGCCAATCGAGCTGCAGACGGCGCTGCGACTGTGTCGGCAGGTCCAGGACGAGGCACGCGGGAAGTGGTGGCGTGGCGCCTGGTGGCAGTGCGCGGGCTGCCGCCGGTTCAGTGGCGGCGATCCGGCCAAGATGTGCATCGCTGCCGCACCCGGCTATCGCGGTTGCGCGCTGGTCAATCGCCGACTCGAGGCGGGTTCGCCACCCGCCGCATAGGGCGCGCAGGTGGTGGAGGGCGCGGAGGTCGCCGGGTCGCACCGCCGCGGTACCCCGAACCTGCCCTGGCGCAATCTTCACATCCGGCTGCCGCACACCGGGCAGTCGGGCTGGCCGCAGCGGCGCTGGTAGTCGCCACGGCCGATGCGCTCCAGCACCCGGTCGAGGAGGGCGCGCTGCCGGTCGAGGTCGGCCGCGGTCAGGCGGCGGGTGTCGACGACCGGCTCGTCGCCGCCCAGGTAGCAGTAGGAGGCCAGGCAGCCGCCGTCGGGAAGCCGGCCCAGCTCCCGCAGCGCCAGCGCGTACAGCCCAAGCTGGTCCAGCCCGGCGAGCACCCCGGCCGGCGGTACCCCGGCCGGCGCTGGCCCGGCGGGTGGCATCGGCGGGGCGGGCGGCGAGCCGGCGGGTGGCATCGGCTGGGCGGGCGGCGAGCCGGCTGGCGGCTCGGCCGGCCGGCCGGTCTTGTAGTCGACCACCTCGATGCCGTCGGGGGTGGTGAAGATGGCGTCGATGCGGCCGCGCACGACCCAGGGACCCGAGCGCAGCACCACGCCGACCTCGGCTTCGGGGTTCGGTAGGCGGGCGAAACGGGTGGCCGAGAAGTTCCGGGTCGCCCGCTCGACCAGGCCGGGCTGGGCGGTGGGCGCAGGCGCGTCGGCGCCGAGGTCGCCGATGTCGACCAGGTCGGGTAGGGTCCGGGTGCGGCGTTCCAGCAGCCGATGGACGACCGTGCCGATGCGGGCGGCCGGCCGGGGCGGGGCGGGCAGGGGCCGGACGACCGTCCAGTAGAAGGCGCGCGGGCAGCGGGCGTAGAGCAGGAGCTGGGTGACCGACAGGATGCGCGGCGGCTGCGGCGTCCGCACCGGCGGCGGCACCAGGGTCACCTCGACCAGGTGCCGCTGGGCGGCCAGCGCGGCGGTGAACGCGTCGGCCTCGGTCGAGGGCACGCGGGCCGCCAGCGCGGCCGGGTCGGCCCGGGCCAGCTCGACCGCGGCGGCGTAGCCCTCCGAAAAGAGCGGATCGGCGAGCTCGTCGCCTCGCCTGGCCGGTGGCGGCCAGCGCACCCGGGCCCGCAGCCGCTCGGTCAGGGGGCTCGCCGGCGGCTGCTCGGCCTCGACCAGGACGGCCACCAGCGGGTGCGCGGCCGCCTCCCGCCAGAACGGCCCCGGGCCCTTTGGGGTCTTGTCCGACCCCTGGTACCACCAGGCGGCGGTGAGCACGAGAAGCTGTCGTGCGCGGGTGATGGCGACGTAGAACAGCCGCCGCTCGTCCTCGAGCGCCCGCTCCTGCAGGGCGGCCTGGAAGGCGCGGGCGTCGCCGTCGAAGCGGGGCAGGTGGACGGCGTCCTCGCGCAGCTCGTAGGGGAATCCTTGGGCGCGGCGCGGGTCGGCCACCCGCACGTCGGGGAAGATGCCGCCGCGCGCCGCGCCGTTCTTGCCGGTCCCGGCCGACAGGCCGGCCACGACCACCATCGGGAACTCCAGGCCCTTGGCCATGTGGACGGTCATGAGCTTGACCGAGTCGGCCGGCGCCGGCTGCACCGCCTCGACCGGCTCGGCGGCGTCCTCGACCGCGTCCAGGTAGGCGAGGAAGGCGGCCAGGGACGGGTTGCCGTCGACCGGGGCGAAGGCGGCCACGCGGTCCAGGAACGTGGCCAGGTTCTGGCGGGCGGAGACGGCCCGGCGGTCGTCGGTCGCCTCGAGCTCGGCCCACACCCCGGTGCGCTCGAGCACGGTCTGGACGAGGTCGAGCAGCGAGGCGTCGGCGGCGGCGCGCAGCTCACGCAGCTCGGCCCGGAACGCTACCAGCCGCCGGCGTGCGTCGTCGTCGAGTCCCTCGACCTCCTCGAGGTGGTCGAGCGCCTCGGCGAGCGCGAAGGCCACGTCGCCGGGGTCGGGGTCCTCGCCGCGCAGGCCCTCCTTGAGGCCCCAGTTGTGCCGGCTCGCCCAGCGGGCCAGGCGGACGAGGTGGCGGTGGCCGATGCGCCAGCGGGGCCCGGCCAGAAGGCGTGCCAGGGCGACGTTGGCGGCCGGGTCCTCGATGACCCGGAGCATGGCGACGAGATCGACGATCTCCGGGGTCTCCAGCAGGCCCGACAGGCCGACCACCTCGACCGGGACGCCGCGCTGCTCCAGCGCCTCGCGCAGCGGGCCGAGTAGCTTCTTGGACCGGACGAGCACCGCGATGTCGCGCCAGTCCGGCCAGGTGCCGCCGGGCAGCCCCTCCTCGTGGGCGCAGGCGACCTGGTCGGCGACGAAGGCCGCCTCGGCGAACTGGTCGGCGAGCAGGGCCGCGCGCACCTCGCCGTCGCCGTTGGCGGGCAGCGGGACGAGCGGCCGGCCGCCGCGCCGCTCGGACGGGATGGCCTCGATCACGGCATTGGCCAGCGCCAGGATGCGGCGCCCGGAGCGGAAGTTGGTCGACAGCGACAGCGACAGCGGCTCGGGCCGGGCCGGGCCGGGCCGGGCCGGGCCGGGCGGCGCCGGCGCCTGGACAGGCTCCGCAGCCTGGGCGGACGGGGGGAAGTGCTCGGCGAACGACAGCAGGTTGTACATGGTCGCGCCGCGGAAGCCGTAGATCGCCTGGCGGGCGTCGCCGACCGCCATGATCGACGCGCCCGGCGGGCAGAGCTGCTGGATGAGGCGGCGCTGGGCGACGTTGGTGTCCTGGTACTCGTCCAGCAGCACGTGCGGGTAGCGGGCGCGCAGGTCGGCGACCAGCCCAGGGTGGCGTTCGACGAGCTCGACCGCCTTGGCGACCTGGTCGCCGAAGTCGACGCGCCCGCGCAGGCGCTTCTCGGCCGCGTAGCGCTCCACCAGGCGGGCCAACTCGATGCGCTCCCGGGCCGCGTCGGCGACCCAGCCGGGGATGCGCTTGCCGTTGTCGGCCTGGGCGAGCAGCCGCTCCGAGGCGGCCGCCACCGCCGCCGGGGCGACCAGGTGGTCGGCGCAGGCGCTGGCCAGCTCGAGCGTCTTGCGGATGGTGGCGCCGGCCGTGCGCACGATGAGATGGCGGAACCGCTCGGCGTCCAGGATCGACAGCAGGAGCTGGTACTGCTGCGCCTCGGTGAGCAGGTCGGCGCCCGGCTCGACGCCGACCCGGACGCCGCCCTCCTCGACCAGGCCGGCGGCGAACGCATGGTAGGTGTCGATGGTGACCTGGCCGGCGTGGCCGGTCCAGTGGCGGGCGAGCGCCTGGCGCACGCGCTCCTGCAGCTCGGCGGCCGCCCGGTTGGTGAAGGTGAGCCCGAGGATGCCGCCGGGGGCGACGCCGAGCCGCTCGACGAGGTAGACGATGCGGGCGGCCATCACGGCGGTCTTGCCCGAGCCGGCGCCGGCCACGACGTGCACCGGGCCGAGCGGCGCGGTGATGGCGGCCCACTGCTCGGGGGTCGGGTCGGCGTCGCGCAGGGCGGCGCGGATGCCCGGCGTGACCGGCCCGGCTGCGGGCGCCGTCATCGCACGGCCCCGTCGGTCATCGCACGGCCCCGACGGTCATCGCATCGCTCCATCGGGCATCGACGGCCGGTGGGTCATCGCACGGCTCCGTCGGCGTCGATGCCCGCCGGCAGCCGGGTCGGGGCGAGGAAGGCCTCGCCCTGCGGCCACAGCGGGCAGATGGGCTTGAAGGGACAGAAGCGGCAGTCGGCGTGCGGGTTGGGGTCGAAGCGTTCGGCGGCCGCCCCGTCCAGCAGTGGCAGCAGCCGCTGCTCGACCTGGTCGGCGTGGCCCGGCTCGGGCTCCCGGACGACCCGGGTGAAGCGGCCCAGCCGCTCCCTGGCCGGGTAGACGAGCTGCAGCTGCACCGGCCGGCCGAGGGCGGCGAGCTGCGGGTCACGCACGGCGGCCAGGTAGTAGATGGCAAGCTGGAGCGAGCGGGCCGCCTCGGCCTCGGTGGCCGGGATGCGCGACGTCTTGTAGTCGAGCAGCGCGATCCCGTCGCCCGCCCGGTCCACCCGGTCGATACGGCCCCGCACGCTGTGCCGGCCGACCTCGATGGCGAACGAGACCTCGAAGGCGAGCGCCTGCCGGGCCGCCTCGGCCTCCCCCCGCCACCACAGCTCGAGCATGTCCATCCCGTCCCGCCAGTACTGGTGGGCCACCGCCCGCGACGGGAACCAGCCCTGGTTGAAGCGCTCGCGAAAGGCGGCCTTGAGCGCCTCGGGCTCGCCCCCGATCCGCCCCTGGGCGGCCAGCTCGAAGATGGTGTGCATCAGCTTGCCGAACGACATCGCGTAGGAGCTGCGGGCGTCCAGGCCGGCCACGCTCGCGTAGAAGTAGCGCAGATGGCAGTCCTCGTAGGCGGCGATGCGGGAGTAGGAGGTGCGCAGGCGCCCGTCGGGGGCGATCGGGGTCGGGTCGACCGTCCAGTCCCTGGCCCACCACCAGGTGGCCGGGTCCACGCCGTCCATGCCGGCCAGCGTGGTGGCGGCGGCCAGCCGCTCGGGTGCTGGCCGGCCCCGGTCGGCCAGCACCCGCCGCAGCGCCCCGGCCGCCTCGGCCGGGCCGAGCGGGGTCGGGTCGGGCGGGGTGGGCTCGCGCGGCACCTCCACGCCCAGCTCGGCGAGGAACCGGGACGGCTCCGAGCGTCCCTCGGCCGTCGAGTGGGTGAAGACCACGCGGTCGCGGGCCCGGCTCGCGGCCAGCACGAAGCGGCGGCGCTCGCCCTCCAGCACGGCCCGGGCCTGGGCGCGCGGGTCGCGGCCGCCGTCGAGCCGCCAGGCCTCGAACAGCCCCTGCGGCCAGGCCGTCCGCGGCAGCATGCCCTCCAGGCAGCCGGCGACCACGACGACGTCGAACTCGCGGCCCTTGGCGGCGTTCACGCTGAGCAGCGCGACGGCGTCGGCCGGGCCGGTCGCGGGGGGCAGCCATGGGTCGCCGGCGAAGTCGGCCCGCTCGACGACGTCCAGGTAGGTGCGCATGGTGGCGCCCGGCCGGCCGTCGACGAACAGTCCCAGCGAGCGGGAGAACGCGGCCAGCGCGTCGAGCCGGTGGCCGACCATGGCGTCGCCCGGGTCGGCCTCGGCCCGCGCCACCAGCCGCGCGAACGCCGGGACGCGCCGCCACAGCTCCCAGAACGCATGGTCGGCCTCGAGCCCGCCGGCCCAGTGCTCGGCCCGGGCGACCAGGTCCCGGAACGCCACCACCCGTCGCGTCACGGCGGGCGGCACGCCCAGCTCGTGGTCCGGCTGCCGGAGCTGGTCGGCCAGCGACCGGTCGGCCAGCACGGCCGCCCGGCGCAGCGCCCGCAGCTCGTGGGGGTCGAGCCCGCCGAGCGGGGAGACCAGCAGCGACGGCAGGAGCTCCTCGGCCCGGCCGGGGTCCAGCGCGAGCCGGAACAGGTCGAGCACGTGGCGCACGACCGGCTCGGCGATGAGCTGCCGCTCGGCCGCGCCGAGCCGGTAGGGCACGTCGTGGCGCTCCAGCGCGCGCCGCATCGCCCCGCCCAGACGGCGGACCGAGGACAGCAGCACCGCCATGCGCCCGTACGGGACGCCGTCGCGCTGGTGGGCGACGCGCAGCAGGCGGGCGACCGCGTCGGCTTCCTCGGCCGGGCCGGGGTACCGCTGGACCTCGACCGCCGTCGTGCGGCCGCCGTGCAGCTCGACCGGGGGCACGTCCCCGGCCATCTGGAGCCGGCGCACCGCGTCCAGCCCGGGTCCGCCGAGGCGGCGGCTGCGCTCGAGGTGGACCACGCGGGCGCGGAGCCGGGCGGCCAACGGCCGCAGCGACCCGGGTGAGGCGCCCCGGAAGGCGTCGATGGTCCCGGCCGGGTCGCCGGCCACGATGGCGCGGGCGCCGCCGCCGGTCAGCAGGTCGAGCAGCCGGAGCTGGGCCGGGTCGAGCTCCTGGGCCTCGTCGACCAGCACCGTGGCGATCCGGGCCACCGTGGCGGCCAGCACGTCGGGGTGCTCCTCGAGCAGGTCGCCGGCCTGGACGATCAGCCCGGGCTGGTCGACGGCGTCCTGCAGGCTGACGTGGTCGGTGTAGGCGGCGAGGAAGGCGGCGGCCCGCTGCCACGCCGGACGGTCCTCGGCCCTGGCCCGGGCGGCCAGCTCGTCGGGCCCGACCAGGCGCCGCTCGCACGCGAGCACGAGCTCGGCCAGCTCGTCGGTGAACGCGCGCGTCGTCACCAGCGGCGCGAGCTCGCCCCAGTCCACGCCGCAGCCCTCCAGCAGCAGCGAGCGCACCAGCGACCACTGCTCGGGGGCGGACAGGATGCGCGGCTCGCCGCGATAGTGCAGCAGGTCGGCGTGGCCGATCACCAGACCGCGGGCGAAGGCGTGCCAGGTGATGCAGCCGAGCGTCCCGGTGGCCGGGCCGTCGAGGGCGGCCAGGAGCCGTTCGGTCGAGGCGACGGCGGCCGCCCGGCTCGAGGTCAGGAAGAGCCCACGTCCGCCGGGGCGGCCGGCCAGCACCTGCATGGCCGCCTCGAGCAGGGAGGTCTTGCCCGTGCCCGGCCCTCCGAGCAGGACGACGTTGCCGGCCGGGAGCCGGCGGGCCAGCTCGGCCGGCGAGCCGTCGAAGCGGGCCGGGGGGCCGTCGGGGTCGAAAAGGAGCGTGGCTTGGGACATGACGGCATCCTAACCACCTGGTGCGACGCCGCGAGCCCGTCATCCACAGGTCCCGGTCGTGCTCGGCCCACGGTCACGGCCACGACGCCGGGCCGCCATGCGCCCGACCCCACGGTGACGGCCACGACGCCGGGCCGGCCCTGCGCCCGGCCCCGCGGTGACGGCCACGACGCAGGGCCGCCATGCGCCCGACCGCTCGGTCGTGGGGCCGACCCTGTGGACAGGTGCGGCGGGCGTCCGGCCGCCGGTCTACGGTCCCGGACATGGAAGCGACACCAGGCGACGGCCCGAGCCGAGCAGAGCCGGTCGCCGCGCCCCACCTTGCGGCAAGGCCCGGCGCCCACGGACCGCGTGGACGCCCGGCATCGGCCACGCGTCCGGCAAGAACCGTGCGGCCGGCATCGGTCATGCGCCCGGCAAGAACCGTGCGGCCGGCAGGGACGTTGCTTGTGGCCGTCACGGCGGTGGTCTGCCTGGCCGCGTGCTCGGTTCCCGGCCGGCGGGCCAGCCCGCCGGCACCGCTCGCGACCGCGCCGGCCGAGCGGGCGGCGTGGCCCAAGCCGCCGGCGGGCGCCGTGACGGCCGTGGTCACGCGGGTGGTGGACGGCGACACCTTCGTCGCCAACGTGGCGGGACGCCAGCAGCGGATCCGGGTCATCGGGGTCGACACGCCGGAGACCGTCGACCCGCGCCGCCCGGTCGAGCCGTACGGCAAGGAGGCGTCGCGGTTCGCGACGGCATGGCTGCAGGGCCGGACCGTCCGGCTGGCTGGCGACGTCGAGTCCCACGACCGTTTCGGACGCCTGCTTGCGTACGTGTGGCTGGCCGACGGGACCTTCTGGAATGCGCTGCTGGCCGCCGAAGGCTACGCGCAACAGCTCACGATCCCGCCCAACGTGAGCTATGCGGCGCTGTTCGGCCGGCTCGTCGCCGAGGCCCGCACGGCCGGGCGGGGGCTGTGGGCCCCCTCGGCCGGCCGTGCGGCCGGCGCCCTGGGCTCACGGGAAGCCCGCGCTGCGGCGCCGGCGGCGTCAGGGGATGCGCCGCGGGGTGGTGAAGGCGCCGACGAGGGCGGGCCGGACCGTCCATGACCGGCAGATACGGCGACGGCCTGCCGTCCAGCGGGGCCCCGGCAGTCCCCCAACCACCGGTCCTCACAGCCGGACGGCAAGGCCGTCGCAACGCGAACCAGCTTCCCGCCGCCTCCCGTATCCTGCCGGCCAGGTATGAGGGCCTGGCCGTCCAGCGGGCAGAGCAGCAGCCCGTGCGTACGCCCCCCAGCGTCGCATGGACCGTTCTCCCTGTGTTCGCGTATCGAACAATACGACGTTCGGTGGGTTCTTAGCTATGCCGAATCCAAATCGTTATCAGACTTTCTCGATGATCAGGTCAAGGCGGTCAGCTCGGGCGAGCCTCCCGGGGGCCGCGGTCAGCTCGGGCGAGCCTCCAGGGTCACGGCGAGGTCGATCCGCTGCCCGTTGCGCACGACGGTCATGTTCACCTTCTGGCCGGGGGACGCGGTGCGGACCTTGGCGGCCAGGGCCGCCGCGGAGTCGACCGGCTGGCCGTCCACCGCGACGACGAGGTCGCCGGGCCGCAGCCCGGCCCGGTCGGCCGGGGAGCTCGCCTGGACGTCGCTCACCAGGGCGCCGCTCTGGTTGCCGCTGGCATCGTCGAGGCTCACGCCCAGGTAGGTGGTCTTCGGCGCCTCGCCGCGCACGATGCGCCCCGCGGCGGCGGCCGCCGTGTCAATCGGGATGGCGAAGCCGATGCCCTCGTTGCCGCCCGAGCTCGACTCGATCGAGTCGTTGATCCCGATGACCCGGCCTTGCCGGTCGGCCAGGGCGCCGCCGGAGTTGCCGGGGTTGATCGGCGCGTCGGTCTGCACCACCTGCAGGGCGACCTGGCCGTTGTTGATGGCCCGGTCGACGGCGCTGACGACGCCGGCCGTCACCGACTGCTGCAGCCGGAAGGGGCTGCCGATGGCGACGGCCATCTGGCCGACCTGGAGCTTCACACCGGTCGCGAGCCGGGCGGCGGGAAGACCGGTCTTGTCGACCTTGACGACCGCCGTGTCGACGGCGGGCTCGCGGCCCAGCACCCGGCCGGGCAGGCGGGTGCCGTCGCCGAGCTGCACCTGCACCTGCGTGCTGTCGCCGACCACGTGCGCGGCGGTCAGGATGTAGCCTCTGGAGTCGTGGATCACACCCGATCCGAGGCCCTGGCTGGTGTTGATCTGCACCACGCTCGGCAGGAGGATCTTGGCGACGGCGGCGACCGGCTCGGCGCTGTTGGCCTGGACCGGCCCGGGCGCGGCGCTCGCCGGGGCGGGCACGCCGGCGGTCGACGTCGCCCCGAGCGAGTTGCGCTCCTGGGTCACGCCGAAGGCGTAGCCGCCCGCGGCCAGGGCGAGGGCGAGCGCGCCGGCGACGACGAGCTGGCCTGCCCGGCGGCGCGATGCGCCGGTCGAGGTCCGTCCCGCGGGCGGGGCACCGGCCCCGCCAGCCGGGCCGCCCCATGACCCGCCTGGAGGCGCGCCCCCCCAGGGCGGGGTTCCGCCTCCGGGCTGCGCCGCGGGGTGGCCCGCCTGGTCCCATCCGGCGCCGGCCCCCTGCGCCTGGCCCCATCCGGTCTCCCGGGCGTCGCCCCATCCGGGCCCGGGCGCCTGGTCCCAGATCGGTACGGTCGGGGCGGCGGCGGGGCCGTGCTCGTCCGACGGCGGCGGTGCGGGCGTGATGGCCGCGCCCCACGATGCCCCAGCCGAACGTGGCCCAGGCGAGGGCTCGCGGGAGGCGGCGACCGGCTCGGCGGCCTCGCTCGTCCCGCTCCCGCCGCCGGGCGCCGGTCGCTCGGGGTCCTGCTCGGTCATGGTGTCATGGCTGACGTTGGAAGGTCCGCGGTCGGACATCTACATTGCCTCCTGCAGCGACGTGCACCCGGTTGTTGATGGCCACGGTACGGGCAGGTGACTAAAACATCGGTAAGCCAAGCTTCAAGCCGGCATAAGGGCCGATCCGTACATCCGGCGGCGCCCAGCGGGCCGCCCGACGTCAGCGGACGGCTGCCTGGGCCGGCCGGGTGGCCGGCGTCGGAGAGGTCGCGGCGGGAAGCCAGATCACGAACGTCGAGCCGACGCCCACCCTCGACCTGAGGGTGACCTGGCCGCCGTGCAGCTCGGCGATCTGGCGCACGATCGCCAGCCCGAGCCCGGTCCCGCCGTCCGCGCGGGCGCGGGCCTTGTCCGCCCGCCAGAAGCGGTCGAACACCTTGGGCTGGTCCTCGGCGGCGATGCCGGGTCCCTCGTCGGCGACCGAGATCCAGACCTTGCCGTCCTCGCTGCCGGTGGCGAGCCGGACCGAGGAGCCGGCCGGGGCGAGCCGGACGGCGTTTTCCAGCAGGTTGGTCACGGCCCGCTTGAGGATGTCGGCGTCCCCGAGGACGACGACGCCGCGGGCGATGGCGCGGTCGAGGGTGATGCCGCGGGTCTCGGCGGGCGCGACGAACTCCTCGCTCGCCTCGGCCACGATGCCGCCGACGTCCACCGGCTCGCGCGACAGCGTCGGCGTCTGGCGCCGGGCCAGCGCCAGCAGGTCGTCGACGAGCCGGGCCATGCGGTCGCTGGACCGCTTCACCACCAGCAGCGTCTGGCGCAGGTCCTCGACGGTGGCGTCCGGGTCGGACAGGGCGACCTCGATGTTGGTGCGGATGATGGCCAGCGGGTTGCGCAGCTCGTGGGAGGCGTCGGCCACGAACTGCTGCTGCGAGGTGAACGCGGCGTCCAGCCGGGCGAGCATGGCGTCGAACGTGTCGGCGAGCTGCTTGAGCTCGTCGTCGGGCCCGCTCAGCTCGATGCGCCGCGACAGGTCGGTGGCCTGGATCTCCCTGGCCACCGACGTGATCCTGCCGATCGGGGCGATCACATAGCCGGCGATCACCCAGCCGACCCCCAGGCTCGCCAGGAACAGGATCCCGAGCGCCTCGAACCCGTAGCGGCGCAGCTGGTCCAGGACGTCAGCGCGGATCTGGGCCTGGAACTGCTCCCTGGTGTAGCGGGTGAGGGTCACGCACCGGCCGGCCGAGTCGCACTGCAGGAACGTCCGCCCGGCCAGTCCCGGCTGGGTGTGCAGCAGGTGGAACTGGAGCACCAGGTAGAGGGTGCCGACGACCAGCGAGGCGAGGCCGAACAGCACGGCCGAGTACAGCAGCGTGTAGCGGATGCGGATCGAACGCATCCACTCCGGCAGGCGGCCGATGAGTGGGCCGTGCGAATTCACGACGCCTCGCGTAGTCGATACCCACGGCCGACCACCGTCTCGATCGGCTGGTCCTCGCCCGCCTCGGCGAGCTTGCGGCGCAGCGTCATGACGGTGACCCGGACCGTGTTGGTGAAGGGGTCGGCGTGCTCGTCCCAGACGTGCTCGAGCAGGTCCTCCTGCGACAGCACCTGGCCGGCGCGCGACATGAAGTAGCGCAGCAGGGCGAACTCCTTGGGGGTCAGTGGCAGCTCGCGGCCGCCGCGGCGGGCTTCGTGGCGAGCCGCGTCGAGCTCGAGATCGCCGACCCGCAGCACCGCGCCCGAGCGGCCGGCGTCCCGGCGCAGCAGCGCCCGGACGCGGGCGGTCAGCTCCTCGAATGCGAACGGCTTGACCAGGTAGTCATCCGCACCGGCGTCCAGGCCGATGACGCGGTCGGGCGTGCGGTCCCGCGCCGTGAGCATGAGGATGCGGGGCGCGGCGGGCACCTCGGCGCGGATCCGCCGGCACACCTCCACGCCGTCGACGCCGGGCAGGTTGAGGTCCAGGCACACGACGTCGTAGCCGTTCACGGTCGCCTTCTCGAGGGCCTCCTCGCCGTCGTAGGCGATGTCGACGGCGTAGCCCTCCCGGCGCAGGCCCCGGGCGACCGCGTCGGCCAGGTCGGTCTCGTCCTCCACGACCAGCACGCGCATACCCAAGATGGTAGCCGCCCGATCTCAAGTGGTCATAAGGGCCGGACAGCGGGCGCCAACTATACTTGGCCACAGCATGCAGCTTCGCGCCGATCCCGCACCCCTGCTGCCGCTGGTGGCCGACCGCTACAGCGGCGGGCTCGCCTGCCTGGAGGCCCTGGTCAACCAGGACTCCGGGTCGTACTCGGCGGCCGGGGTGAACCGGGTGGCCGACCTGTGCGAGCAGCGCTTACGGGTGGGCGGCTGGACGGTCCAGCGCATCGCCCACGTCCCCGAGGCGGGCGCCCCGCGGCTCGGCGACATCGTGGTCGCCCGCCGGCGCGGCGGGCTCCGCCTCGACCAGGGCGGCCGCCGCCTGCTGCTCATGGCCCACATGGACACCGTCTTCGACGACGGCGAGGCGGCCGCGCGCCCGTTCCGCACCGCCGACGGTCGCGCCTTCGGGCCCGGCGTGGCCGACGACAAGGCCGGCATCGTGGCCGGCTTCGACGCCATGGAGGCGCTGTGCGACGACGCCGGGTTCGACCGGTTCGCCGAGGTCACCTTTGTCTGCTCCTCCGATGAGGAGATCGGCTCGCCGTTCTCCAAGCCGCTGCTGCAGCGCCTGGCCCACTCCCACGACGTCGGCATCGGCCTGGAGGCGGCGCGGCCGGGCGGCGACCTCGTCTCGGCCCGCAAGGGCATCTGCGACTACACGATCGACATCGTCGGGCGCGCCTCACATGCCGGGGTGCGGCCCGAGCAGGGCGTCAACGCCGCCCTGGAGGCCGCCCACAAGACCATCGCCCTGCAGGCGCTCAACGGGCGCTGGCCGGGGGTCACCTGCAACGTCGGCGTGCTGCGGGCCGGCTCCCGGGCCAACGTGATCGCCGCCGACGGCCACCTGCACCTGGAGCTGCGGGCGGCCACCCTGGACGCGTTCAGGCGGGCGGTCGCCGCCATCGAGCAGATCGCCGCCACCTCGTTCGTGCCCGGCACCCGGGCCAGCCTGCGGCCCGTGTACCAGCACCTGCCCATGGAGCGCACCGCCGCGATCGGCGAGCTGGTCGTCGAGGCGCAGCTGGTGGCCAAGGCGCTCGGCTTCGAGGTCGGCGAGCAGGCGACCGGCGGGGCCGGCGACGCCAACTCCACCGCCGCCGCCGGGCTGCCGACCATCGACGGCCTGGCGCCGGTCGGGGGCGACGCCCACGGCCCCGACGAGTGGCTCGACCTGGCCAGCGTCGTCCCGCGCACCGCCCTGCTGGCCGGGCTGATCGCCCGCCTCGGCAGCGCCGGATAGGCCGGTGGCCAGGACCCGCACCCCGCTGCCCAGCCCCCTCAGGCGGCTCATCAAGCTGCTGGCGTTCTTCTTCATCCTGCACTTCTTCGTGCTCCCGCAGATCGCCGGCGTCCACAAGTCGCTCAACCTGCTCGCCCAGGTCCACGTCGGCCTGCTGGTTGTGGCCGTGCTGCTCGAGGCCGCCTCCGTGCTCGCCTACACCCGGCTCACCCACTCGGTGCTGCCGCGGGGCCGGTCGCCGGGGCTGTTCACGCTGCTGCGGGTCCAGCTGTCGACGCTGGCCATCAGCCACGTGGTCCCGGGCGGGTCGGCGGCCGGCGGCGCGCTCGGCTACCGGCTGCTCACCCAGCAAGGGCTGTCGGGCACCGACACCGCCTTCGCGCTCGCGACCCAGGCGCTCGGCTCGGCGGTCGTGCTCAACGTGATCCTGTGGAGCGCGCTGGTCATCTCCATCCCCCTGGGACACCACCTCAGCCCCCTGTACAGCGCGGCGGCGCTGCTCGGCGCCCTGCTCATCGCCGCCTTCGCGGCGCTGGTGGTCCTGCTCATGCGGGGCGAGCAGCGGGCGGTCACGATCATGCGGGCGATCGCCCGCCGGCTGCCGTTCCTCGACCCCGACCAGGTCGAGCGGGTGGTCCGCCGGCTGGCCGGCCGGCTGCAGACCCTGATCGCCGACCGCCGGCTGCTGCTGCGGGCCTTCGTCTGGGCGTCGGCGAACTGGCTGCTGGACGCCGGCTCGCTGTACGTGTTCGTGGCCGCCTTCGGGCACCGGGTGCCCTTCTACGGCGTGCTGGTCGCCTTCGGGCTCGCCAACGTGCTGGCCGTGATCCCGGTGACGCCGGCCGGCCTGGGGATCGTCGAGGGCGTGCTGATCCCGTCGCTGGTCGGCTTCGGAGCACCCCGCGGCGTCGCCACGCTTGCCGTCATCGCCTACCGCCTGGTCAACTTCTGGCTGCCCATCCCGCTCGGCGGCCTGTCCTACCTGTCGTTGGAGGTGCAGACCGGCCAGGCCGCGTCGCGGCGGCAGGAGGAGCTGCGCAAGCTGGCCGAGCAGTCGCTCGCGGCGGCCGAGGACCGCCGCAGCTGGGCCAAGCGGCACGGCATGCACGTCCCGCCCCCGCCCCAGCCCGACGACCCGGGCACGCACTGACACAGCCGGCGAGGATGATCGCTCCCTCGACCCCTCTATCCGACGTGGACCTCCTGCGGTACTGATGCGGGCTCGAAGACTTGGATGAGGCTGTTTCCCGTGCGCGTCTCTGTCGTCTCACCAAGTGAGGTGGTCGAGGTGGTCGACAGGGCGGAAAGCGGCACCATCTCTGCGTGGAGCTCGCGAGAGCCGGCCTCTTTCAGCGTTGCTTGCCTGATGAAGTGTGACACGGACTGGCCTGTGTCCAGCGCTGCCTGGCGAACTGCCTCCTCTTCTTCAGGCGTGAACCGGACGGAGATCATGGCCGCAAGGCGTCGGCTCCTTGACCTTGGCGCAGGCTGCGGCTCGCCCCACTCCTTGGGGTCGTCCTTATGCGCCTGGTAGTAGTCAGCATCCCTCTGGCCCATGACCATCAGCTCCCCTCGAAGTACCTCGAGCGTTCACCGGCCGTCGTCTCCCAGCCGGTGATCGGTCGAAGCACGCTCCGGTCTGTGTACAAGCGAATCACGATCGTGAGCCGGCGACCACCATTCGTCTGCCCGAGCATCTTCCAGTCCCCTGCACGATGACGGATGTTCGGCGCCCAAACCGGACCCGTTGTCCCATACTTCATATACTTCTCTTGGTGAGATCCCGTGTCGGGACAGCTCGGTTTCGTTCCCTTCATCCCACTCCCACACTTCGCCGCCTGCGGGCTGCTTCGTCATACAGGACCGGTACCTTGGTAGTTGACGTATTACCGCTGGCACTCTAGTGTATGACCATATGGCCAACAGCGCCAGTAGGAGGTCAGAACATGCAGGTCGAGGCTTTCCTCGCCGACTCGGTGGCTAGCGCCGAGGGCAAGCTGTACGTGCAGGGTGCCGGATGGAACGTGATCAACACCGCGACCGTGCCGGTCCGGCATGCTCGAATCGGCATCGGGATCATCATTCGCGTTCCGTACACCGCGACGAATCAGCTGCACAAGTTTGAGGTGTACCTGCTTGACGCGGACGGCGAGCAACTTCCCCTGGGCGATGCCCTTCCGGCAGCAGAGGGGTCGGACGGGAAGATTCGTCGGCTTGGTGGACAGTTCAACGTGGGACGGCCTCCCACGCTGCAACCGGGCGATGAACAGCTCGTGGCGATGGCCATCAACATAGACGGTCTGGTGTTCGAGCGGGCGGACTCCTACAGGTTTGTGATCGAACTCGACGGCTCCCCGGAGAAGGAACTTCCATTCCGACTGCATCAGATCCTTCAGCCAGCTCCTATTGCAAGCTGATGGGCCCCATGTGCTGACCCGGGTTCGAAGCTTCCACGTCGTTCACGGAATTCCCCCTGGGCTCCGTGGTCAGGTGCTCGTCGATGTCGCCTCCTTGGTATGTCGGGGTCGGGCCGAGCAGCTCGTCCATGACGGGCGCCGCCGGTCGGCCGACCAGGGCGACGGCCGGCCGGTCAGGCGGTGGGCGGGCGGGTGCGGTCGTGCTTGTCGGCGTACATGGCGGCGTCGGCCTCGTGCCAGGCGGCGGGCAGGCCGGCCGCGCGCCGGGTGGCGTGGCCGACCGAGGCCCGGATGCCGGCGCCGGCGAGCGCGGCCCGGATGCGGGCCGCGAGCGCCGCGGCGGCGTGCTCGTCGCACTCGACCGCGAGCACGCCGAACTCGTCGCCGCCGAGGCGGGCGACGACGTCGGAGGAGCGCTTGGCATGCTCGAGCACGTACGCCGCCCGGCGCAGCAGCGCGTCCCCGGCGCCATGCCCACGCGCGTCGTTGACGTGCTTGAGGCCGTCGAGGTCGACCGACACCAGCGAGGCGACCGACCCGTAGCGGCGGCAGCGCGCCTCCTCCGACGCCAGCGTCTTGTCCCACAGGCGCCGGTTGCCGGCACCGGTGAGCGGGTCGGTGACCGCCTCGCGCTCGGCCAGCTCGACCCGCCGGCGCGCCTGCGCCACCTGCGCCTCCTCGGCCAGCACGACGCCAAGCAGCTCGCCGAGCAGCTCGAGGGTGGCCAGCCGGTCGACGAGCCGCTCGGATCTCGGGTGCGGGTCCATCCCGCACAGCGTGCCGAACAGCGCGCCGTCCGGGCGGCGCAGCGGCACGCCGGCGTAGGCGCCGACCGGCAGCGCCGCGCACAGCGGCGCCCGGGCGTACGCCGGCACCTCGCCGACGACCGGCGCGACCCGGGGGCCCCGGCCCTCGGCCATCGGCTTGCAGGGCAGGTCGGCCCAGGGGAAGGTCCGGCCGGCCCGGATCCCGTAGCCGCGGTCGCGGGCGTCGACGACCACGGCCACGCCGTCGGCCCCGCCGTCGCGCAGCCGGGTCACCATCCACAGCGCAAGATCGGTGCAGCGCGCCAGGTGCACGAGCACCGAGGCCACGGCGGCCTCGAACCTTGCCCCGGAGGCCGGCGCACAGCCCGGCGCGTCCTGCCCGGATCGTGGGTGCACACCGGCGGGAAGGATCCAACGGTCTGGGGCACGGGCGGAGCCCATCCGGCCTCCTTTGCTCGGCCGCCGCCCTACTCGCCCGCGGCGCGCCGGCGGCGGCCGGGCGGCCGGCGCGCGCCGCCGGCGGCCGCCGGGCTCGCCCTGGCCGCCGGCTGCTTGCCGGCCTTGGCGGCCTCCACGCTGGCCCGCAGCGCCTCCATCAGGTCGACGACCTTGGAGGGCTCCTCGCTCTCCGCGTAGGTGACCTCCTCGCCCTGGACCTTCCTGGCCACCAGCTCCTCGAGCGCCGCCCGGTACTCGTCGCGGAACTCCTCCGGGTCGAACTCGTCCGACAGGCTTTCGATCAGGCTGCGGGCCATCCGCACCTCCTGGGGGCGGACCTCGACCGGGGCGTCCAGCTCGTCGAAGGTGGGCGGGCGGATCTCGTCGGGCCAGAACATCGTCTCGAGCACGAAGACCTTGTCGCGCAGGCGCAAGGTGGCCAGGTGCTCCTTGTCCCGGAAGGCCACCTTGGCCAGGGCGACCTTGTCGTCGTCGACCATGGCCTCGCGCAGGAGCTGGTAGGCCTTGCTGCCGGCCGGCTCGGGCACCAGGTAGTAGGAGCGCTGGAAGTAGATGGGGTCGATCTCGTCCGCGGCGACGAAGCGCTCGATCTCGATGGCACGCGCGGTCGGGACCGGCGGCGCGTCGAGCTCCTCGTCGGTCAGGAGCACGTAGTGGTCCTTCTCGTACTCGTAGCCTTTGACGATGTCGGCGAAGTCGACCTCGTCGCCGTCCACCGAGCACACCCGCTTGTAGCGGATCCGGCCGCCGTCGGCCGCGTGGAGCTGGTGGAACTTCAGGCCCTTCTCCTGGGTCGCGCCGTACACCTTGACCGGGATCGTCACCAGGCCGAATGAGATGGCACCCTTCCAGATGGTTCGCATGCCCGTGCTCCTGGCAAGCCGGCGGCGGTCCTGCAGCGGTCACTGTACGCTGCCGGACAGCGGAATTCAGGAGGTTGCCCTGCCGTGACCTCGGGCGCACACCGGCGGCCGGCCTTCCCGGCGCCTCTGCCCGTCGAGCGCACCCGGGACGCCTGGCGGATGCAGGCCGACGGGCACGAGCTGCGCCTGTCCAACCTCGACAAGGTGTACTGGCCCGGTGAGGGCATCACCAAAGGCGACCTGCTCGCCTACTACCACAACGTCGCCCCGCGACTACGCCCTGTTCGACCTGGACCCGTTCGCCCCCTACACCTATGCGGACGTGTGCCAGGTCGCCAAGCTGATCAAGGTCGTGCTGGACGGGCTGGGCCTGCGCGCCTTCGCCAAGACGTCGGGGGCGACCGGCATGCAGGTGTTCGTGCCCGTCGAGCCGGTCCATCCGTACGTGGACGTGCGGGCGTTCGTGGAGCGGGTCGGCCGGCTGGTGGTGCGGGCCGACCCGGACACCGCGACCATGCAGTGGCCCCTGGCCCGGCGGGCCGGGCACGTGTTCATCGACCACCAGATGAACCGGTCGGGAGCCAACATCGCCAGCGTGTACTCGGTGCGGCCACGGCCGGGGGCGCCGGTGTCGTGCCCGCTGGACTGGGCCGAGCTGGACCAGGACATCGTGCCGGACGACTTCCGCCTCGACAGCGTGTGGGCGCGGTTCGCGGCCGGGGACCGGTTCGCCGGCATGCTGCGCGACCGGCAGTCGCTGGCCCGGCCCTGGACGCGCTTGGCCTGGCGGCCACCCCACCCGAGCAGGCGGCGGCCGCCGAGCGGCGCGCCCGGCTCGCCGAGGTGCTGGTGGAGAGCAAGGCCGTGCGCCTGTCGCAGGGCGTGCAGGGCGCCGGCGTCGCCTACTTCGAGCAGGTGCGGGCGCTGGGCTTGGAGGGGATCATGGCCAAGCGGCTGGCCAGCCCCTACCGGCCGGGGCGGCGGTCGCCGGACTGGCGCAAGCTGAAGGTGCTGCGACGCCAGGACTGCGTGATCGTGGGCTGGACGGCCGGGCTGGGGTGGCGGGCGGGGACGCTCGGCTCGCTGCTGCTGGCCGTCTGGGACGACGGCGGGCCGCGCTACGTCGGCAACGTCGGGACCGGCTTCACCGACGACTTCCTCGGCCGGCTCGCCGCCGAGCTCGAAGCGCGCCAGGAAGGGCCGCATCACCAGGCCCCGCACCGGCCCCATGCGCTGTGACGCGTCGATCGTGAGCGTGGAGCGGCTGGCGTCCACGGGATGGACGGTCCAGGTGGATCGGGCCGACGACGAGCCCTCG
>JBIOYL010000074.1:0-2145 GCA_044870185.1 Actinomycetes bacterium
CCAGGGCTTGCGCCTGCTCGCCGGCCAGCTGCAAGGCACGCTTGGCGACAAACGGCGGGCCACACAGCGGCGTCCACACCACCCTTGCGCCCCGCCACCCGCGCCGGCGGGTCACCCGCCAGGTGGCCTCCCCGACCGCCTGGAAGCCGAAGGTCTGCTCGGTGTCGCGCCGGACGGCGTCCAGGTCGATGCCGAGCATCTGCTGCTCGGAGTCCTGCAGGACGCGTGGGGTTCCCCCGCTTTCGACTCTGCTGGCGAATTCACGCGGCTGACAACGCTGGTCGCAGTCGTGTCAGGCGGGAAGGCCAGCTGCCGCCGGGTGGGGTGCCGCTGAGCCAGGCGTCGACGCGGACCAGGTTGAGGGCCAGCGCGGTCAACACGTGCTGCAGGTGGGTCTTGGCCAGCCCGCGGTAGCGGGCCTGGTGGAGGTCGCTGCGCCGGGTGGCCTGGGCGATGGTGCCCTCGATGCCGGCGCGCTGGGCGTAGCGGTCCCGCCAGGCCGGGGTGGCCTGCTCGGCACGGAGCTGCTGTTGGGTCTGGTACTGGGTGTGGGGCCGGAAGGTGAGATGGCGGGCCAGGACCGGTGAGCGGGTGCAGCGGGCGCGGTCCGGGCAGGGGGTGCAGTCGGGCGCGCGGAAGGTCGCCTGCACGATCGGGAGACCGTGGCGGCTGTGGGTTTCCCGCCAGTTGCGGCTGGTCTTGCCGTTGGGGCAGGTGACCTGCTTGCGGTCCCAGTCGATCTGGAATCGGGTGAGGTCAAAGCCGTGCTCGTCGCGAGCCTGCCAGCCGGAGTCGGGCGGCAGGGGGCCGACCAGCTCGATGCCGTGGTCGGCGCGGGCGGCCAGGATGTGGTCCACGCTGACGTAGCCGGCGTCGACCAGGTGCTGAGCTGGCAGCAGGTCGGCGCTGGCGAGGTCGGCGTGGCGGGCGGTGATGGTCTCGACATCGCCGGTGGCGGCTGTAGTGGTGGCCACGTGCACGATCAGGTGGGGCCGGTCGGGCTCGCAGGTCTCGGTAAAGTGGGCCTTGTAGCCGCGCCAGCCCACCCCACGCTTGATGCCGTAGCGGGCCTCGGGGTCGTACGGGCTACCGATCGCCAGCGCGCCGGGCGGCAGCTCGCTCTTGTCACGCCAGCGCACGCCCTGCTGGTCGCGGTAGTACTGCTGCAGCCACAGCCGGCGCAGGGTCTGCACCGCCGGGACCTGCCGCAGCCACCCTGGGGTGGCGGGGTCGGCGGCGTAGACGGCCTCCAGCAACGCCAACCCGTCGGTGCCGACGGTGACGGCCAGCGCGGCCCGCGCTGTCTCGGCCTTCGGCAGCCGCCAGTCCCTGGCACGCTGCCCGTAGCGCGCATACCACTCGTCGGGCATGAACCTTTGCAGCCACGTCGGCGCCGCGGCGGCCAGCGCTTCCAGCGCGGCCCGCAGCGTCTCGGTCACCAACTCCAGCCGGTTGAGCTCCCGCACCGCTGCCAGCACGTGGGTGGCATCGGTGCGCTGCCGCCCACCCCGGACCAGCAGCCCCCGCTCCCGCAAGCGGGCAAGCATCTGCTGCAGCAGCCGTTCTGCCTGGTCGTCAGCGGCCAGTCGGGCGCGGAACTCGCTGAGCACCGAGGCGTCAAAGCCGGTGTCGGCAAGCTCCAGGCCCAGCGCGTACTTCCAGTCGATCCGGCCGCGGACCGCGTCGGCGGCCTGGCGGTCCGACAGCCCCTCGGCGAACTGCAGCACCGACACCAGCGCCAGCCGCGCCGGCGAGACCGCCGGGCGGCCACGGATTGCGAACAGCTCCGCAAACTGTGCGTCCTCAAACAGCTCCCCGAGCGCGTCACGCACCCGGATCGCCAGGCAGCCTTTCGGGAACGCCGCCCGCGCGACCTGCACGGTCATCGTCGGGACCGCATGGCTGGACCTCGGCCACATCGTCATCTCCGCCACCCCTGACGTCTGCTCCGCGCGCACGACGCGCACCACGCACAGCAGATCATCAGCCCAGACCGCTCGTAAATTCGCCAGCAGAGTCGATTCCTCGGAGGGTTGCTTACCTGGCTCCGGTAGGTGAAGCCAGGCTGTCAGGAGTCTTGCCGGTGTAGTAGGCCTCCTCGTACTCGTCGGGGCTCAGCCAGCCAAGCTCGCGTTGGATGCGGTG
>JBIOYL010000075.1:0-20018 GCA_044870185.1 Actinomycetes bacterium
GATGCCCGCCTGGTGCAGCAGCTCCGCCGGCGTGCCCGAGGAGGGCATGGCGGCGACGGCGAGCTTGGCGACCCACGGTGCGGGCCGCAGGTCGGCGACCGCCTCGAGCACCGCGTCGCCCAGGCCGCCCTCGGGCCAGTGGTCCTCGACCGTCACCAGCCGGCCGGTCGCCTCGCCAGCCGCCCGCAAGGTGTCGGCGTCGATCGGCTTGACCGAGTAGCAGTCGACCACGCGGGCGCGGATGCCCGCCTCGGCCAGGGCGTCGGCCGCCTTGATCGCCTCGTGCACGGTGATGCCGGCACCGACGATCGTCACCTGGTCGTCGTGCGAGGAGCGCACCACGGCGCTGCCGCCGATGCGGAAGTGGGCGCCGGGCTCGTAGATCACCGGCGTGCCGCCCCGGGTCGTGCGCAGGTACACCACACCCGGCTGCTCGGCCATGCGGGCCACGAGCTGGGCGGTCTGGTTGGCGTCACAGGGGTACAGCACGGTGCTGGCGTGCACCGCCCGGAAGGCGGCCAGGTCCTCCAGCCCCATCTGTGACGGGCCGTCCTCGCCGATCGAGACGCCGGCATGGGAGCCGGTCAGGCGGATGTCGGCCCGGCTGACCGCGGCCATGCGCACGAAGTCGTAGGCGCGGGTCCAGAACGCGGCGAAGCTCGACGCGTAGGGGACCCAGCCGCGCACCTGCATGCCGACCGCGGCGGCGACCATCTGCTGCTCGGCGATGTACATCTCGAAGTACCGGCCGGGATGCTCGGCGGCGAACAGCTCCGCGTAGGTCGAGTTGTTGACCTCGCCGTCCAGCGCGACCACGTCCGGGCGGGCGTGGCCGAGCGCCGCGAGCGCCTCGCCGTACGCCTTGCGGGTGGCCACCTTGTCGCCGACCCGGTAGCGGGGCAGGTGCAGCGCACCGGCCGCGAAGTGGTGCGGCGCCGGGTCGCCATCGGGCCGGGCGACCGCCACGCGCACCTGCCGCTCGCCGCCCAGCTCGGCGATGGCGCCCTGCGGGTCCTCCAACGGCTTGCCGTGGGCGCCGCCCGCATTCTCGACCGCCTTGACGCCCTTGCCCTTGACGGTGCGGGCGACCAGCACGGTGGGCCGCCCGGTGGTGGCGGCCGCCTCGGCGTAGGCCCGGTCGATCGCCTCGACGTCGTGGCCGTCGAGCTCGATCGCGTGCCAGCCGAACGCGCGTGCCCGGTTGGCGTAGGCGTCCAGGTCCCAGCCGTGCATGGTCTCGCCGCGCTGGCCGAGCCGGTTGACGTCGAGGATCGCGGTCAGGTTGTCCAGCCGGTAGAAGGCGGCGTGCTCGAACGCCTCCCACATCGACCCCTCGGCCATCTCGCTGTCGCCGCACAGCACCCACACCCGGTAGGGCAGCGCGTCGAGCCGCTTGCCGGCCAGGGCGACGCCCACGCCGATCGGCAGCCCCTGGCCGAGCGAGCCGGTGGCCACGTCGACGAAGGGCAGCCGCGGGGTGGGATGGCCTTCCAGGCGGCTGCCGAACTTGCGGAACGACACGAGCTCGGCGTCGGAGATCGCCCCGGCCGCCCTGTACAGGGCGTACAGCAGCGGGGAGGCGTGCCCCTTCGAGAAGATCAGGTGGTCGTTCAAGGGGTTGTCGGGGTGGTCGAAGTCGTAGCGGAGGTAGCGGTCCAGCAGCACCGCCATCAGGTCGGCGGCCGACATCGACGAGGTCGGGTGGCCGGATCCGGCCGCCGCGCTCGCCCGGACCGAGTCGACCCGGAGCTGCTGGCCAAGCTCCTCCCAGCGCCTGCGGTCATCCATCGAGTGTCCTTTCTCATGGGTGTCGGGCCGGGCAGGCGGCCCTGCCCGGCCTTCCTGGCTCGGATACCCGGCGCGGTCCGCACCTACGCGGGCGCCCGCCGCTCAGCGCCGTTCGGCTTCGGTGAGCGCCTCCGCTTCGTCGTCGAAGATCCCGATCGCCTCGTCGAGGCGGGTGAGCTGGAAGATCTGCTGGTAGTGCTCGCTCAGGCCGTAGGCGAGCAGCCGCTGCTGCTGCCGGTTGGCCCGGACCAGCATCGTGACCAGCATCCCGATGCCGCCGCTGTTCATGTACTCGAGCCCGGTGAAGTTGAGCACGATGATCTTGGTCGACGGCCCGCAGGCCTTGGCGTAGGCGTCCATGAGGGCGCCCTCGCTGGCGGCGGTGACGTCCCCGACGATGTCCACCACGCTGGTCCGGCTGCTCAGCTCACGGACGCCCATCACGACGGCGTCTTGGCGCATGGTTCGATCCCTCCTGGGCGACCGGTCAGCCGGCCGTGGCGGCGATCTCGCCGACGGCGCTCTGCTCGTCCGGGTACATCCCCATGAAGTCGGACAGGCGGGTGATCTGGAAGATCTCGCGGTAGTGGTCGGACAGGCCGCAGGCGCTGACCGTGCGGCCTTGCGTTCGCGCGCGGGCCAGCACGCCCACGATCAGGGCGATACCGGTCGAGTTGATGTAGTCCACCCCCTCGAAGTTGAGCAGGACCGCCGGTGGATCCTGCGCGAGCGCCTGCTCGTAGGCCGTGCTCAGCGTCGCCTCGGCGGCCAGATCGATCTCGCCGGACAGGTCGAGGATGCCGACCCCCGGCCGGTGCCGGACCTTGGCCTGGAACTCACGCGCAGCCATCTGTGGTTTCCCTTCTTGCTTCGGCTGCCGGCGCCTCCGGCTGCCCGGGTGCCGTCCCGGGCAGCCGCATGACCAGCTCCACCACATGGTGGTGCTCGTCGCTGGAGGTGCGCAGCTCGTCGACCATGTTCTTGATCAGGTACAGCCCCCAGCCGCGGGGCGTCTGCAGGCCGGCGAGCTTGGCTTCCAGGTCGGGCGCCTCGGGCGCCGGGATGGCGTGGTCGCCGCCCTGGTCGGTGATCCGGACGGTCAGCTCCCGCTCGGAGGCGACCACCTGGACGCCGACCGTCAGCTCGGGCCGGCCGTGGTTGCCGTGCTCGATGGCGTTCATGGTGGCCTCGCCGACCGCGGTCTTGAGCCGCTCCAGCCGGGCCTGGGGCAGCCCGAGCGGGCGCACGGCGCCGACGACCCGCTCGATCGCGATGCGCTCGTTGCCCAGCCGGCTGGGCAGGCGGAACTCGACCAGCACCCGCCCCGGCCCACCCGCGCCGGCCGGGGTGGCCCCGGCCAGGGTGGACGCGGACGCGCTCGCGGTCCCCACGCCGGTGCACTGCACGGTGACCAGCGTGATGTCGTCCTCCTGCTCCCAGCCGGGCCCGGTGAACTTGGCCAGCTCGGCCAGGAGCAGGTCGATCAGGCTCTCCCCGCCGGGCCGGTCACCGACCAGCTTGGCCAGCCGCGGGAAGCCGAACATCTCGCGCCCCGGCCCGTGCGCCTCGGCCAGCCCGTCGGAGTGCAGCAGCAGGCCGTCGCCGTAGGCCAGGGCGGTGGCCTTCTCCTCGTAGCGCATGCCGGGCATGAGCCCAAGCGGCATGCCGGTGGCGCGCAGCTCGCTCACCCCGCCGTCGGTGCGCAGGTAGGGCAGGTTGTGGCCGGCGTTGGCGTAGCGCAGCCGGCCGCTGGCCGGGTCGAGCACGGCGTACAGGCAGGTGACGAACATGTGGGCCGGCATCTCGTCCACGAGCAGGTCGTTGGCTCGCTCCAGCACCTGGGCGGGGGCGACCAGGCGGGGCGCCTCGGCGCGCAGGATCGAGTGGGTGGTCGCCATGACCAGCGCGGCCGGCACGCCCTTGTCGGTGACGTCGCCGACGATGATGCCGACCTGGCCGCCGGGCAGGTCGATGAAGTTGTAGAAGTCGCCGCCGACCTCACGGGCCGGCTGGTAGTAGGCGGCCACGTGCCAGCCGGGCAGGTCGGGCAGCGCGCTCGGCAGGAAGTGCTGTTGGATGAGCTGGGCGACGCGCAGCTCCTGCTCGATGCGCTCCCGCTGGCGCACCTCGGCCTGCTGCTCGCGGACGAGCTGGGCGACCCGCACGGCCGGGGCCGCATGCCCGGCCAGGTCGTTCAGCAGCTTGCGGTCGTCGGCCGAGTAGTCCTGCTCGCTGCGGCGGGGACCAAGGTTGAGCAGGCCGATGAGCTCGCCCTGGCTGACCAGCGGGACCACGAGCCGCATGCCGGCCGCCCGCAGGCCGGCCAGGGCGGGGGAGTCGAGCTCCAGCGCGTCGAGGTCGACCGCGCCGGCGGCTCGCTGGAAGTAGGCGACCAGCGGGTCGTCGGGCGCGATGTCGACCGGTGCCGCCTCGGCCGGCGCCGCTGGCCGGGGGGGCTGTCCGGTCCCCTCGGCTCCCCGGGGGTCGCCACGCCGAAGGACCCACCGGAGCCCGTGCGGACGTGTGCTCATCTGGCCCTCCTTCGGCGCTGTTGTAGCCGACGAGCGTTCCGAGATCGTTACGGCACCGCCCAGCATGGCAACACTTCCGGACACGTGGCCGGCATCGCCGCCGGCCCGGGCGGATGCCCTGCCGTTGCGTCCGGCTCCCGGGCGCGGTATGCAGGCATGGTCAACTGGAAGGGGACGGCATGGCAACGCTCCGGCTCGCCCTGCTCGGCCCGCCGCGCGTCGAGCGCGACGGCGCGCCGCTCGAGGTCGACACGCGCAAGGCCATCGCCCTGCTGGCCTACCTGGCGGTCACCGGGCAGCGGCAGAGCCGGGACGGGCTGGCCGCGCTGCTGTGGCCCGACTACGACCGCGCCCACGCCCGGGGCGCCCTGCGGCGCACCCTGTCCGCGCTGGGCACCGCGCTGGGCGGCGGCTGGCTGGAGCGCGACCGTGCCACGGTGGGGATCCACCCGGCCGGCCTGTGGTTCGACGTCTGGCGCTTCCACGAGCTCGTGGCCGCCTGCGCCGGCCACGGCCACCCGGCCAACCAGGCATGCCCGGCGTGCGTGCCGCCGCTGGCCGAGGCGGTCGCGCTGCACCGGGGCGGCTTCATGGACGGCTTCGCCCTGCGCGACAGCCCGAGCTTCGAGGACTGGCAGTTCTTCGAGGCCGAGGACCTGCGCCGCGGCCTGGCGGGCGCCCTGGCGCGCCTGGCCGACACCGAGGCGTCGCGGGGCCGGTGGGAGGCGGCCACCGCCAGCGCCCGGCGGCTGGTCGCCCTGGACCCGCTGCACGAGCCGGCCCATCGCCAGCTCATGCAGCTCTACGCCTGGAGCGGCGACCGGGCGGCCGCCCTGCGCCAGTACCGCGAGTGCGTGCGGGTGCTCGACCGGGAGCTCGGTGTCGCCCCACTGGAGGAGACGACCGCGCTCTACCAGGCCATCACCGAGCATCGGACGCCGCCGTCCCCGGCCACCCAGGCCGCCGTCCAGACCGGCGGGCCCGCGCCGGCGGCCGACGCCCCGGCCCCGCCGGCCACGCGGCCAGACGGGCCGCTGGGACGGCCGGAGGGGCCGCTGGTCGGCCGGGCCGAGTCCTTCCAGGCCGTGCTGGCGGCCTATGCGGCCGCCGAGCGCGCCGGGCGGCTGGTCGTCGTCGAGGGCGAGGCCGGCATCGGCAAGACCCGCCTGGCCGACGAGCTGGCCGCCCACGTGCGCCGCCATGGCGGGGTGACGCTCGCCACGTCCTGCTATGCCGGGGAGGCCGACCTGGCCTACGGACCGATCGTCGCCGCGTTGCGGGCCGGCCTGGCCACCGGTGCCGCCTGGGCCGACCGTCTGCCCGCCCACGTGCTCGGCGAGGTGAGCCGGCTGCTGCCCGAGCTGGCCGAGCGGCGACCCGAGCTGCCGCCCGCCCCGCCGCTGGACCGTCCTGGCGCGCAGGCCCGGTTCCTGGACAGTGTGAGCTCGGCGCTGCTGGCCGCCTGCGGTGGGCCGGCGCCGGGCGCGCTCGTGCTGGACGACCTGCACTGGGCCGACGAGGCCTCGCTCGACGTCCTGGCCTACCTGGTCCACCGGCTGCCCGGCCAGCAGGTGCTGCTGCTGGTGACCTGGCGGCCCGAGCAGGTGCCCAGGGCCCACCGGCTGCGGCGGCTGGTCGCCGAGGCGCAGCGCGCCGGCACCGCCACCGTCGTGCGCCTCGGGCGGCTCACCCGCCCCCAGGTGGCCGAGCTCGTCGCGGCGCTGGCGCCCGCCCACGCCGGCCAGGCCGACCACCTGTTCTCCGAGACCGAGGGGCTCCCGTTCTTCCTGATGGCCTACCTGGCGGCCATGGCCGAGGGTGAGCCGGCCACCCCCGGCGGCGTGCGCGCGCTGCTGGAGACGCGGCTCGCCGCGGTCAGCCAGATCGGCGCCCAGGTGCTGGCGGCGGCCGCGGCGATCGGCCGCTCCTTCGACGTCGACACGGTCCGGGAGGCGAGCGGCCGCAGCGACGAGGAGACCGTGGCGGCCCTGGAGGAGCTGACCGAGCGCGGCCTGGTCGCCGAGGTGACCCCGGCCGGCGATCGAGCCGGCCAGAGCGCCGGGACGGCCGCGGCCTACGACTTCAGCCACGACAAGCTGCGCGCCCTGGTCTACGACCAGACCAGCCTGGCCCGCCGCCGCCTGCTGCACCGGCGGGTGGCCGAGGCGCTGCGCAACCGGGCCCGCGGCCGTCCCGACCCCGACGCCCTGGCCAGCTCGATCGCCCACCAGTTCCAGCTCGCCGGGCAGGACGCCCAGGCGGCCGTCTACGCCAGACTGGCCGGCGACCGCGCCCGCGCCCTGTACGCCAACCGCGAGGCCATCGCGCACTACCGCACGGCGCTCGCCCTGGGCCATGCCGACACGGCGGCGCTGCACGAGGCCGTCGGCGACCTCGCCACGCTGCTCGGCGACTACGACACGGCCTTGCGGGAGTACGAGACCGCCGCCGCCCACGGCCCCGCCGACCTGGCCGGGCTCGAGCACAAGCTCGGCAACCTGTACCACCGGCGCGGCGACTGGGATGCGGCCGACAGCCACTTCGACGCCGCCCGGGCGGCGCTGGCAGCGGGGGACACCGCGCGGCAGGCGCTGCTGGCGGCCGACGTCAGCCTGACCGCGCACCGGCGCAACCAGTCCGAACGGGCGTTGCAGCTGGCCGAGCTGGCGCTGGCGCTGGCCGAGGCGGCCTCAGACCCTCAGGCGCTCGCCCAGGCCCACAACATCCTCGGGGTGCTCGCCACCCATCGGGGCGACCCGGCGCTGGCCTGCGCCCACCTGGAGCGCAGCCTGGCCCTGGCCGCGACGCTGCCCGACCCGAGCGCACGGGTCGCGGCGCTGAACAACCTCGCCCTCGCCCGCGGTGCCGCCGGGCAGCTCGACGAGGCCGTGCCGCTGGCCGAGGCCGGCCTTGCCCTGTGCGCCTCGCAGGGCGACCGCCACCGCGAGGCCGCGCTGCACAACAACCTCGCCGACCTGCTGCACGCGGTCGGGCGCTTCGACGAGGCCATGCGCCACCTGAAGCAGGCCGTGGCGATCTTCGCCGAGGTCGGCGAGTCGGACCGGCTCCAGCCGGAGATCTGGAAGCTGTCGGAATGGTAGGGGGATCGCCGCGCTCGCCACCGGTGCGCAGGCTGCGCACCGGTGGCAGGGTGACAGCGGTGCAGGCCGCGGGGCGGCCGGAGGGGTCGCCCATGGATGGGGAGGTTCGTGATGGTGCAGGCACGTGAGGTCGTGGTCGTCAGCGGCGTGCGCACGGCGATTGGCCGCTACGGCGGGAGCCTGAAGGACCAGCCGCCGAGCGAGCTGGCCGCCGCCTGCGTGGCCGAGGCGGTCAAGCGGTCGGGCGTGGCGCCGACCGACGTCGGCCACGTGGTGTTCGGCAACGTGATCCACACCGACGTCCATGACATGTACCTGTCCCGGCTGGCCGCCGTGAAGGGCGGCCTGCCGGTCGAGACCCCGGCGTTCACGCTGAACCGGCTGTGTGGCTCCGGGCTGCAGGCGATCGTGTCGGCCGCCCAGATGATCCTGCTCGGCGACAGCGACGTCGCCGTGGCGGGCGGCACCGAGTCGATGAGCCGCGGGGCCTACTGGGTGCCCGGGCTGCGCTGGGGGCAGCGGATGGGCAACGGCGAGGTGGTCGACGCCACGGTCGGGGCGCTGACCGACCCGTTCGACGACTGCCACATGGGAGTGACCGCCGAGAACGTCGCCGGCAAGTGGGGCGTGACCCGCGAGGACCAGGACCGGCTGGCGGTCGAGAGCCACCAGCGGGCGGTCCGCGCGACCGCGGAGGGCCGCTTCACCGAGCAGATCCTGCCGGTCGAGCTCAAGTCCAAGAAGGGCTCCACCACGTTCGCCACCGACGAGCACATGCGCGCCGACGCGAACCTGGAGTCGATGGCCAAGCTCCGGCCGGTGTTCGCCAAGGACGGCACGGTGACCGCGGGCAACGCCGCCGGCGTCAACGACGCGGCCGCGGCGGTGGTGCTGGCCGACGCGGCGACCGCGGAGCGGCGCGGCTGGCAGCCGCTCGGTCGCCTGGTCGCCTACGGGCACGCCGGGGTGGAGCCGGAGGTCATGGGGATCGGCCCGGTGCCCGCGGTGCGCGCGGTGCTCGACCGGGCCGGGCTGAAGGTCGACGACCTGGACGTCATCGAGCTGAACGAGGCGTTCGCAGCGCAGGCGCTGGCGGTCATGCGGGAGCTCAGCCTGCCGGCGGACAAGACCAACCCGAACGGCAGCGGGATCTCGCTCGGCCACCCGATCGGGGCGACCGGCTGCATCCTGACCGTCAAGGCGCTGTACGAGCTGCGGCGCACGGGTGGCCGCTACGCCTTGGTGACCATGTGCATCGGCGGCGGTCAGGGCATCGCCGCCATCTACGAGCGCCTGTAGCGCTCAGGCCTGACCGGCCGGGCCCTTGGCCGGGCCGGTGGCCCGCCGCCGCGGGGCCTTGCCCACAGGGGGCTTGCGGGCCGGTGGGCCCGGTGCGGGCGGCGCCCCCGCCGCCGGGGTGGCGCCGCCGGCGCCGCCAGCCGCCGCCGGTGCGCCGCCAGCCGCCGCCGGTGCGCCACCGGCCGCCGCCGGTGCGCCGGCCGCCGCCTGCGCGCGGTAGCTGCGGTAGACGGCCAGCAGCGCCTCCTTCTGGGCGTCCGACAACGCCGGGTCCGAGCGGATGGCCGCCTCGGTACGGCCAGCGCCCGCCCCGGTGTCGCCGGCCGCGCTCTCCAGCAGGCCGGCCTGGGCGAGCATGGTCTCGGCGGATAGGTTGAGCGCGCCCGCGATCGCCCGCAGCACGCGCACCGACGGCTCGTGCATGCCCCGCTCGATCTGGCTGAGATACGGGTTGGAGATCTCGGTCAGGTCGGCCAGCTCACGCAGGCTGAGGTTGGCCAGCTTGCGCTGGGTCCGGATGAAGGCGCCCAGCGCCTCCAGCTGCAGCTTCCAGGGATCGACGTCCGCCATGGCCCACTCGACGGTGCGGGGGCGCCTCGCCCGGGTGCGGGGGCGCTCGCCCTGATGCTACCCGCCGCGTCGGGCCGCCTCCAAGGCTGGCCCGCCAGCGCGCGGGCTGGCCCGCCGGTGGGCTGGCCTGCCGGACCCGCGGGCGCTACCGTCTCCCCGCCACCCGCCCGCGAGGATCCTCGAGATGCCCACCTCCAGCCTGCTCGCCAGATTCCGGCTGCCGTTCCTGCTGGTGCTGCTCGCGGTCACCTACGGCACCGTCGGCTACCGGCTGATCGAAGGCTGGAGCATGACCGACGCCTTCTACATGACGGTGATCACCCTGACCACCGTCGGGTTCCGCGAGGTCGGGCCGCTCGGCACCGGCGGCAAGCTGTTCACGATCTCGCTGATCGCCTGGGGCGTCGGCACGATCGCCTTCACCGTCAGCGCCACCACCGAGCTGGTGGTGTCGGGCGAGCTCACCTCGTATCTCAAAAGGAGGCGCATGGACAAGCGCTTCGGCAACCTCCGCGACCATTACATCGTCTGCGCCTATGGGCGGGTCGGCCGGGCGGCGGTCCGGCAGCTGCGCGAGGGCGGGGCGCCGTTCGTCGTCATCGACGCCGACACCGAGCTGGTGCCGCTGCTCGAGGAGCACGACGTGCCCTACCTGATCGCCGACCCCACCGACGAGGCCGTGCTGCGCCAGCTCGCCGTCGACCGGGCGCGGGGGCTGCTGTGCGCGGTCGACTCGGACGCGGTCAACGTCTTCATCACCCTGACCGCCCGCGCGTTGAACCCTGGCCTGACGATCATCGCGCGGGCCTCCAACCCCGCCTCGGTGGACAAGCTGCTGCGGGCCGGCGCCGACCACGTGGTCTCGCCCTACGAGGTCAGCGGCCGGCGCATGGGCGTACTCGCCCTGCAGCCCGGCGTGGTCGACTTCCTCGACCTGGCTCGGATCGCGCCCGGGCTGCGGCTGGAGGAGGTCGCCGTCCGCGCCGGCTCGCTGCTGGACGGCCAGCCGATCAAGGGCATCCGCAGCGTCTACCCGAGCACGACCATCCTCGTGCTGCGGCGCCAGGACGCCGAGCCGGTGGTGCTGCCCGGCGAGGACATCGTGCTGGCCGCCGGGGACCTGCTCATCGTCCTCGGCCCGCTGAAGGCGGTCGAGGCGCTCGGGGGGTGAAGCCCCCGTCTAGCGCTCGTGGATGTAGCCGCCCGGCGCGTCGGCCAGAGGAGGATGGGTGGCGCTGCCCATCGGCGGCGGCTTGCGCCGCGTGCCCGCCCGCTCGCCGATCCAGGCGGCCCATGGCTCCCACCAGGAGCCCTGGTGCTGGGTCGCATGCTCCCGCCAGGTGTCGGGGTCGAGCAGGTTGCCGCCGCTGCCGATCCAGTGGCGCGCCTTGGGGCTGGGCGGGTTGACGATGCCCGCGATGTGCCCCGACGAGCTCAGCACGAAGCGCACGTCGGCCTTGGGGAGCAGTGGGATCGCCTTGTAGGCGGAGCGCCAGGGCACGATGTGGTCGCGCTCGGCGGCGACCAGGAACACGTCCTGGGTGATCTCGTCCAGGCGCAGCCGCTCGCCGGCCAGCTCCAGCTCGCCTCGGGCGAGCTGGTTGGAGATGTAGCAGGAGCGCAGGTAGAACGCGTGCATCTTGGCCGGCATGCGGGTCGAGTCCGCGTTCCAGGCCAGGATGTCGAACGCCGGCGGCTGCTCGCCCATCAGCCAGTTGGTCACCACGTAGCTCCAGATCAGGTCGTTGGCCCGCAGGGCGTCGAACGTGGTCGCCAGCGAGGTCGCCTCCAGGTGGCCGGTCCGGGCCATCTTGCGCTCCAGGCGGGCGACGCTGTCGACGTCGGTGAAGATGCCGAGCGCGCCGGGCTCGCTGAAGTCGACGAGGGTGTTCAGCAGGGTGGCCGAACGCACCCGGTCGTCGCCGACCGCGTCCAGGTAGGCGAGCAGCATCATGGTCAGGGTGCCGCCGAGGCACAGGCCGACGATGTTGACCTGGGGGGCGCCGGTGATGTCACCGATGACCTCGATCGCGGTGCGCGGGCCGTCGATCAGGTAGTCGTCCATGCGGACGTCGCGCATGGACGCGTCGGGGTTGCGGTAGCTGATGGCGAAGACGGTGTGGCCGTGCTGGACCGCCCACTCGATGAAGCTGCGCCCCGGCGACAGGTCCATGATGTAGTACTTGTTGATCCAGGGTGGGCTGGCCAGCAGCGGGACCTCGTGCACGGTCGGCGTCTGCGGAGCGTACTGGATGAGCTCCATGAGCCCGCTGCGGTAGACGACCTTGCCGGGCGTGGCGGCCAGGTTCTCGCCCAGCTTGAAGGGCGACGTGTCGACCTGGCGGGGCCGGCCGCCGTTGCTGACCAGGTCGTCGAGGAAGCTGCCGAGCCCGCGCAGCACGCTGGTGCCGCCGGTGTCGAAGGCGCGCTTGAGCGCGGCCGGGTTGGTAGGCAGGAAGTTGGTGGGGGCGGCCGCGTCGACCAGGAACTGGGTGACGAAGCGCGCCTTGCGGGCGGCGGCCTGGTCGAGCGCGGCGGCGTCGACGAGCTCCTGCAGGTAGGCGGCCACGCCGAGATAGGCCTCGCGCACGGCGAAGAAGAGCGCGTTGTGCTCCCAGGCCGGGTCGGCGAAGCGCCGGTCGGAGGTCTTCTCGCCCTCCCCCCGGCCCCCGGCTGCCCGGATGGCCGCACCCGCACCCATCTTGAGCAGACGGGTCGCGAAGCGGGTGCCGGCACGCACGGCGGGCAGAGGATGGCGGGCCAGGCCCGCCCCGACGCTCGCCAGCGCCCGCCCGAACAGGACGGGATCGAGCTCGGCGAACAGGCCGGCCTCGGGGGCGAGCGCCTCGGCGGCGTCGGCGTGTGAGGTCGATTGGCTTGGAGCCTGTGGGCTCATCGTGGGACCTCCTTGTCCGGTGCCAAGATCGCACTTGTCCGGTGCCAAGATCGCACGCCGACGCCGCCGAGGTGGCGCCTGCCGGTGGTCAGGCCGCGCGGGCCGCCTTCGCCTGCTTGGGCTGCTCGGTGACCGACTCGGTGACCCCGACCAGCTTGTGGGCGAACTCGCGCTGGGCGGCGAGCAGCTCGCCGGCGAAGTCGAAGTAGTTGTCGATCAGCTCGGCCGGCTTGGGCAGCTCGTCGGTGAGCGCGCTGGTGGGCCACTTGGGGATCACGGTCCCGGCCAGCTCGGCCCAGGCGCGCACGCCCTCGGCGACGGCGTCCTGCGTCTCGCGCACGGCCTGCAGCACCTGGCCGCCGACGGTGTCGAAGACGTCCTTGGTCGTGGTGGGCATGATGCACCTCCTGGAGGAGTTCCTCGGTGAGGTGCTCAATATAGTTCGCAGCAGATAACTTTGTCAAGAGCCTCCTCGAAGTGCCGCCTGCCCCGCCCCGAGGCGTTCCTGCCGTCGTGGTCCCTGCCATCCGGACAGGGAGTAGGTACCCACCAGCATGACCGATTCCACCCGCGCGGTCAGCCCGTGCGCGGTCAGCCTGGACGACCGACCCGGGCGGCGCCACCCCGCTGTCGTCCGACCCGGGCGGCGCCACCCCGCTGTCGTCTTGAGAAAGTATGCTGGATCTCAGTATAGTAAGCACCCAGGGTCGTACTGGCAGGCGGTCCACGAAAGGCGGGTCCGATGACCATCGCCGGACAGGCCGAGACGGCCACCGTCCCCTACCCCGGTGGCGCCGCGACCGTCGTGGCATTGGACGAGCTGGCCGGCCTGGTCGGAGGTGCGCTCGGCTACAGCTCCTGGCACACGATCACGCAGGCCCGCATCGACGCGTTCGCCCGGGCGACCGGGGACCGCCAGTGGATCCACGTCGACCGGCGCCGGGCCGCCACCGGCCCGTTCGGCGCGCCGATCGCGCACGGCTTCCTGACCCTGGCGCTGTTCCCCGTGCTGCTGGACGAGGTGCTCGAGGTCAAGGGCGCCCGGCTGGCCGTCAACTACGGGCTGAATCGGGTCCGCTTCCCGGCGCCCGTGCGGGCCGGCGCCCGGGTGCGCCTGCGGGTCGGGCTGGCCGCGGCCGAGCCCGTCCCGGGCGGGGTCCAGGTCGCCCTGAAGGCGACCTTCGAGGTCGACGGCCAGCACAAGCCGTGCTGCGTGGCCGAGGTGCTCTTCCGCTACCTCGCCGAGCGCTGAGCCGGCGACCGCTTCAGCCGGCGCCGAGGCGTGGGGCTGCGGTCCGCCGGGCAGGCTCACAGTGTCGGCATGGAGCCTCGATGGGTGCGAGGCCGGCACGGAGCCAAGCATCCAAAGCGGCGCCCGGCCCATCCGCGCGGCGGATGGGGTCTCGCGATCGCCCCGGAGTGGACTAACCTGTTCAACTACCAACCCAGGCAGGAGAGCTCGACCGTCGTGAGCGAGACCAACAAGCCGCCCGGCGCGACGCGCGCGGACCGCTGGGTCACCCCCGGTGGCAGGAGCGCGGACCGCTGCGTCACCCCCGGCGGCCGCGGTGTCGTGGTCGTCCGGCGCCGCTGAAAGGTGCGTGCCCGTGCTCCAGGCCGACCCGACCGCTCCGCCGCGCGGCGGCGAAGCCCAGCGGCGGGCGCGGCGCGGGCGCCTCCGCCGCCGCGTCGGGATCGCGGCCGCCGTCGTCCTGGTGCTCGCCCTGCTCGGCGCGGGGACCGCGTACAGCTACGTGCACTACCGCTTCAACCAGATCGAATCCGTCCCGGTCCCGGGTCTGCAGCGCAAGCCGGCGGCCCCGGCCGCGCCGTTCGACCTGCTGGTGGTCGGCTCGGACTCCCGCGCCGGCCTGAAGGCGGGTGAGGCCGCCGCGTTCGGGAGCAACCGCGACGTGGCAGGCCAGCGCAGCGACGTGACGATGATCGTCCGCGTCGACCCGGGCCGGGCGAAGGTGTCGGTCCTGTCGATCCCCCGAGACCTGTTGGTCCCGATCGCCGGCATCCACACGCGCAACCGGATCAACGCGGCGTTCGACGCCGGCCCCGAGCGGCTCGTCGAGACGATCCAGCAGGACTTCGGCATTCCCGTCAACCACTACGTCCTGGTCGACTTCGATGGCTTCGAGGCCATCGTCGGCGCCCTCGGCGGCATCACCCTGCGCTTCCCCTACCCGTCGCGGGACAGCCTGTCGGGGCTGTCGGTGCCGAGCCCCGGCTGTCGTCGGCTCGACGGCGCCCAGGCGCTGTCGCTGGCGCGCAGCCGCCACTTTCAGTACCTCAAGGACGGCGCCTGGCACTCCGATCCCGCCAGCGACCTGAGTCGCATCCGCCGCCAGCACACGCTCCTGCGCGTGGCCCTGGACAAGGGCCTGTCCAAGGGTCTCACCAACCCGCTGCGCGCCAACGCCTTCATCGGCGCCATCGTGCACCACGTCACCAAGGACAGCGCCCTGACCGTGAAGGAGGCGGTCGATCTGCTCGGCCGGTTCCGCTCGCTGCGGCCCGCCGACCTGACGGCCTCCACGCTGCCCACCATCGAGGCCAACGGCTACCAGGGCTACGGCGATGTCCTGCTACTCAAGCAGCCGGACGCCCGCCAGGTGATCGACCGGTTCCTGGGCCGGTCGTCGGCCCCGAGCAGGACCCGCGCCGCAGGCGGGGGCCGCCCGGCGGGCGCACCGTCCGTGCCGGCGACCTGGCCACCGGCCGACTTCGACCCGCGGCCCTGCTGACCCGTCACGCGGCAGTGACGAGCAGCGGGGTGCACGACACCTGGAGCGCCGGTGCACGAACCGATGGTAGGCGTCGGGGTCCTTGGCCGGCGAGGGTGGCAGGAAGTCGGTCGCCTGCTGGGTCGCCTACCGGGAACTGGAGCAGACGGTGATCCAGACCTCCTCGGAACCGTCGAGTTGGTCCAGGAACGCATCGACGGCGTCGCAGCGGAGCCGGCGATCACCGCTGCGGGCGAGCCTCGGACGACCCGGGCCGACGGTCGACCGCTCGGCCGGGCGGCGCGTCCGCCGGCGTGGCCGGGTCGGGTGCGCCGGTCGGGTCGACGAGCGCGGGCGTGAGCCTGGTCAGGTCCTCGACCACCACGGCCGCCCGGGCGACGACGTCCGGGTCGGGCGGGAAGGCCCGGTTGGGAACGGCGACGACCCGCATGCGCGCCGCCAGCGCCGCCCACAGGCCGTTGGTGGAGTCCTCCACGGCGGCGCAGCGGGCCGGATCGCAGCCCAGGCGGCGGGCCGCCTCCAGGTAGACGTCGGGCGCCGGCTTGCCACGCGCGACCTCCTCCGACGACACGGTGACGGCGAACCAGGAGATCAGACCGGCCAGGCGAAGCACCGCGTCGATGACCGGCCGGTTGGACGAGGAGGCCAGCCCGAGCGGCCAGTCCGCGGCCAGGCGCCGCACGGCGCCGACCGCCCCGGGCAGCAGCGGCAGGCCCTTGCGGTAGCTGGCCAGGACCCGGTCGACCACGGCGTCCGAGATCTGCTCGGGGGCGAGCGGGACGGCGAGCTCGTCGTGCAGGTAGCGGGACCATTCCGGCGAGCTCATGCCCATCATGTCGCGCTGGGCGCGGGGCGACCAGCGCCCGCCCGTGGCGGCCACGAGCTGCTGGCGGGCCTGGTCCCAGACCTGCTCGGAGTCGAGCAGGACCCCATCGAGGTCGAACACCACCGCGTCGATCATGGTCGGCTCGGCAGGCGCCAGCTCCAGGTGGTCTCGGCGACCAGGGGCTGGCCGGGCTCGACCACGGCCGGGGTCCGGTTCAGGGCGTCGGGCGGGGCGCTCTGCGGCTCGACGCAGATGGCATGCTCCGGCTTGTCGAACACGACCAGGTAGTCGCAGGTGGAGGTGATGGCCAGCTCGAGCGCGCCCGGCCAGGTCAGCACCGGCTGCTGGCGCAGCCCGCCGAAGCAGTCGTCCCACGGGCCGGGCGGTGGGGGGACCCGCTGGCCGCCGGGGATGCCCTCGGCGTCGCGCAGCTCCATCCAGGCCGCATCGAACGACAGCTCCGCCGGGGCGCCGCGGGCCAGGCGGCGGCGGAACCACGGATGCCAGCCGCAGGACGCGGGCATCGGGCGGTCGTCTGCGTGGACCTCGAGCCGCAGCGCCAGCGCGTCCTCGGTCGGGCGGACCGTGTGCACCGCCCGCCCGCCGAACGGCCAGTCGGGTCCCAGGTCGATCGAGTAGGAGCCGCCGCCGTCGGCGTGCCACGCCCGTTCGAACACGGTGCCGTGGATGGCGTGGGGCGGCAGGTTGACCGGCAGCCGGACCTCGGCGCCGTCGAAGCTGAAGCGCCCGTGCCGGGTCCGCCCCGCCCAGGGCGCCATGGGGAAACAGCCCCACAGCGTCGGCCCGGGGCCCTCGGTCACCAGCAGCTCCAGCCCGTCCACGCGCAGCGAGCCCAGGCGGGCGCCGGCCTCGGGCACGACGGTGACCTGGACGTTGCCGGCCTGCAGGACCTCCATCGGGTGCCTCCCAAGCTCGTTGCGGCCCGCTCTGTGGCGGGTGGAACGTAGGCTACCCAGCTGCGCCGCGATGCGTCGCCCGCACGGGCTCAGCCATCGCGCCGGTCGGCCTCGGATGCCACCCCGAGCCGGGCGACCCGGATGCGGGACGGGGTGCCACGCCGGATCGCCGCCTCGATCGCCGGACCGGCGTCGTCGGTGTGGACGTGGACGCTGTACAGCCCGCCGTCCCCGGTCACCGCGACCGAGTCGCCGATCGTGCGCAGATAGCCCTTGAGCTGCTCGATCTCCTCCGGCCGGCAGGCGAGCAGGTACTGCACCTCGAAGGCGTGCCCGTCGCCGCGCTCGTGGCCCGGCAGCGGCCGCGGGGCGGCCGGCGCCGCCCGGCCGGGCGGCCGCGGGGCGGCCACGACGCTGGCCAGCGCCCCAAGGCAGAGCTCGAAGCCGCGGCCGGCCGCGTCGACGACGCCGGCGTCGCGCAGGACGTCGAGCTGGTCCTGGGTGGCGGCAACAGCCCGCGTGGCCGCCTCGACGCCGACGGCGAGCAGTGCGTCCACGTCCCGGTCGCCGGCCGCCTCCAGCGCCTCGGCGGTGGCGCGGACGACGGTCAGGATCGTGCCCTCGACCGGTTCCAGCACCGCCCGGTCGGCGTGACGGCTCGCCGCCCAGAAGCCCGTGACCAGCTCGGCCGGACCCACCCGGTCTAGCGGGGCCCAGGTCTCGCACAGGCCGCGCAGCACCTCGGCCAGGATCATGCCCGAGTTGCCGGCCGCGCCCATCAGCGCCCCCTCGGTGATCGCCGTGGCCGCCGCGCGCATGCCCCCGCCGTCGGCGGCGTCGGCCGCCTCGGCGGCGCGCTGCAGGGTGGCGACCATGTTGGTGCCCGTGTCGCGGTCGTGGACCGGGAAGACGTTCAGCCGGTTGAGCTCGTCGGAGTGGCGGCGCAGCTCGCCGAGCATGGCGCGGACCGCCTCGACCAAGGTTTGGGCGTCCAGGGGTTGGGGCATGGTGCGAGTATACGAGCGCCCACGGCCGTGCCCGAGCAGGCCGTGGCCTGGCCGGTTGCGCAATGCGGCGCGTCGGCGCAGGCTACGCATGCGCCGGCCGGTCCGGGAGTTCGAGGCTGTGCGGCGCCATGCCGCCGAGCCTGCAGAGGAGGGCTGTTGGCGCACCCGCCGACGTTCCAGATCCCCAGCCCGCGCATGCTGGCCGGGCGCGCGTTGCCGCATGTGCTCGAGGGGACGCTGGTGCCGCTGGTGCTGTTCTACGGCGGGCTTCGTCTCCTGGGCCTGTGGGGTGCGCTCATCGCCGCCCTCGCCTGGTCGTATGCGGCTGTGCTGCGCCGGATCGTCCTGCGCCAGCGGGTGCCCGGCATGCTGCTGCTCGGGGTCGCCGCCGTGACCGCCCGTGCCGCGGTGGCGCTGGCCACCGGCAGCGTGTTCGTGTACTTCCTGCAGCCGACGCTGGGCACGGTGCTGGTGGCCGGGGCGTTCCTGGTGTCGGTGCCGCTGCGGCGGCCTCTGGCCGAGCGGCTCGCCGCCGACTTCCTGCCGCTGCCCCCCTCGCTGCTCACCCGCCCCAGGGTGCACCGGTTCTTCCTGCGCATCTCGCTGCTGTGGGCGTTCGTGTTCCTGGCCAACGCCGGGGTCGCGCTGTGGCTGCTGGTCAGCCAGCCGATCGCCGTCTTCCTGGTCGGCAAGACGGCCGCGTCGGCGGTGCTCATGGTGGCCGCGGTGGCCGTGTCCACGTTGAGCTTCCGTCGCTGTCTGCGGGCCGACGCCCGCCGCGCCATGCGCGGCTGACCGCCGCGGGACCGCCGGCGGCCGGCCGCCAGGCCATGTGGGCCCGGCCGCCGGGCCGTCGCCTCTCCGGGACGCCTACCCGGCCGGCTCCCACCACCAGGCCAGGCCGGTGACGCCGGGGCCGGTGTGGGCGACCATCGCGAGGTCGAACTCGCCGACGAACGCCGTCGCCGGTTCCACCCGCCCGTACACGCCCTCGAGGAGCTGCTTGGCGGCGTCGGGGGCGAGCGCGTGCAGGGCGGCCACATGCAGGTCGGCCTCGTGCAGGTCGGCCCCGGGTGGGCGCGACGCCCACCAGCGCGCCAGGATCCGCTCCCTGGCTGCCTCGGGCGAGAACGCCGGCCGCAGCGGACGGATCCGGCCGGCGCGGAACTCGAACATCGGCTGGATGCCGAGCCGGGCTCCGGCCCAGCCCATCGAGGCGGGCAGCCGGCCGCTGCGGACCAGCTGGTCGAGGGTGGGCACGGTGGCGACGAGCCGCACCCGCTCGGCCGCCCGGCGGGCGGCGGCCAGCACGCCCGCGAGCGGCTCCCCGCGGCGTGCCGCCTGCGCCGCCGCCAGCACGACTAGGCCCTGGCCACCGGCTGCCGTGCCGGTGTCGAGCACCTCGACCCGGCCGGGCGTGCGCGCGGCGGCCAGGCGGGCCGCCTGGTAGGTGCTGCTCATCGACCGGGCGACCGTGAGCACGAGCACGCCGTCGCCGGTCAGGCGCTCGCGGATGGCCGCGGCGAACTGGCCGGGGGACGGGCTCGAGGTGACCACGCCGTCGTCCAGCCAGGCGAGCAGCTCCTGCGGGTGGGGCCGGGCGGCGCCGCACTCCCGGCCGCCGACCGAGACCCGCAGCGCGACCACGGTGACGCCGCCGGAGGCGGCCAGGTCGGGCGGGAGCGATGCGGCACTGTCGGTGATGATCGCGACCGCCATCAGGCGCCCTCCGCCTCCGCCTCCGCCTCCGCCTCCGGCTCGGCGAGCCTGGCCGGCATGAGCGCGGCGCCGCCCACCATCACCAGCCCGGCGCAGAACAGCACCAGCGCGGCCGGCTGGACCGTGCCGCGCAGCGGCAGGGGCACGGGCGCGATCTCCTGGGCGGCGAAGCCGGCGCCGATGGCGGCCAGGCTCATGCCGACCCTGAGCACGACGTGGAAGGCGGTCAGGCCCAGCACCCGCTGCTCCTCGTCGAGGGTCTCCTGCAGGTAGGTGACCCCGGCGATCAGCGCGGCGGCGGCGGCCGCGCCGAACGGCACCGCGGCCAGGTAGGCGAGGCCGATGCTCGAGGTCAGGCTCATCAGCGCGAGCACCACGCCCATGGCCGCGACCGAGGCGCGGATCAGGCCCAGGCTGGGGGTGCCGTGCGAGCGGCGCTGGACGAGCGCCCAGCCGCCCACCCCGCCGACGCCGAACAGCGCCACCAGCACGCCGAACTGCCCGGTGCTGGCGCCCAGCACCTTGTTGACGAACACGATCCCGAGCGAGAACAGCGCGCCGATGCCCAGCACCGCGGTGGCGGTGGCCGGCAGGACCGCACGCACGACGGG
>JBIOYL010000076.1:0-10709 GCA_044870185.1 Actinomycetes bacterium
AGGCACCACTACGCCCTGACGACGAGCAACGCGTACCCGCAGTTCGACGTGACGAGCTTCCAAGCGCGCTGGCTGGTTGATGCGATCGGCACATTCACCGAGTCCTATCAGGGCCCGGCTCTCGCCGGGATCGGCACCATCCTTACCGTCTGGATCTACGGTAGCACCGTGCGGTTCGCAACCGCAATGCCCGGTGCCGCCGCCATGCTTCGCCAGCTCTCCCTAGCGGCGCTGATCACGGCGCTGTTCGGAGCCTGGCTGTTCATTGTCAGCAACTACGTGCTCATTCACCAGCATGTGGGCATCCCCTCACGCTACGGGCTCACGCTCTTCCCGCTGGTGGTGTCGCTGGGCGCGCTCAACCTCCGGCAGCGGATCGCACAGATAGCGGGGGCGCTGTACGCCGCCGCACTCGTCGTGCTCGCCTTCCACGGGCCGTGACAGCCGGGCGTGACAGACCCGGCGCCTGAACCGCCATTGATGAGGCCGTGGGGTAGTCTTGTCAGAGTGCTGACGGCCGGCTGGGCATTGTGCGACATGATGGTGGCGGGGCCATGGGGGCTTGGACCATCAGGGCTGGAGGAATTCGTCGATGGTGATAGGCTCGCCAACGCAGGGCAGTGCCCGCCCGTGCCGAGCCGGCGCATAAAGGCGCTGCATTCCTGGCAGTGTTGGGCGCCGCATAGCCCGTTCTGGCAGTCGGAGCGCCAGCGCCGCGCCCGTCCTGCCGGCAGCAGCCGGCCACACTCCATAGGCTGGCGTTACGCATCCGTCACGCGACGGGTCATGCGACCTCCTCTCCCTGCGGTGGTAGACGGCTTCGTACTCGGCGGGTGGGGCGTACCGATCGCGCCGCGCAGGCGGTGGAGTCCAGACCTGCTGGCGCGCTAGCCTGGCGTTTCGCACATGGGGGTGGGATGGGGTGGCGAGGTCATGGCTAGCGGGAGGTGGCGGCCCGGGGGCGAGCCTCTGGTCGCGAGATGCGCGACCGCCCGGTCGATGTGGGCCATAGCGGACCGCTGAGCGCCTGTGCTTGAGCCAGGCAGGCTTCGAGCAGCGCCGCCAGCTGGTGGCGTGGGGCCTACCGGCCATTCAACTAGGAGATAGACGTCGAGCCGGTCGACCTGATGCCGGGTCGCATCGGGGCGGATGCTGTCCAAATAGTCACGATGGGCCTGAGCTGAGCGCCCGATGAACCGGCGGGTCAGGGCCGGATCGTCGATCATCGCCGTGACCGGTCCCCGCCCGGCAGCCGGGGAGCTGGTGACAAGAGTGCCGGGGAGGTAGGCGCACGCGACATCCACAGAGCCGAAGACGACGACCCGGCCCTCTGTAGCGTGGTGGGCACGGAGGAACTCGGCGGCGGCCGGGTAGTCCTGGGGCCTTAGTGTCGCGACCCGCGCCACAGTTGTGCCCGCGAGCCATACCAGCGGAGCCAGCATCGCCACGGCCGCCAGCCGGCGCCAGCCGCTCATACCAACGAGCCTGCCGATGGCGACGGCGACGAGGAGCGTCAGTGGCGGCTGCCATGCGTAGTTGTAATGCGCCAACTTGAAGCCGCTGAAAAACGACAGGTAAAGGAACGGCCCAAGAGCGGCGGCTAGCACGTACAGGAAGAATGCGCGTGGGCGTAGCAGCAGGGAGGCGCCGAGGGCGGCTGCCAGCGAGACCGTGGCGGGCGTGCCGTAGTTGAGCCACTGCCACCACAGGTGCGACCACCAAGGCGGGTGCCCGTACAAGTGCCCGGCGACGAAGACGACATGGCCTGCCTGCCCGTACCACGCCTGAAAGGCGAACATGTAGGGGATCACGTCGCGTGCCTTGCCCGCGAGGGGCAGGTAGGTCGCCAGCGCCGCCAGCACACAAACTACGACGCAGGACGTCCCTTGGGCGACCGAACGCAGGGAGAGGCGGCGGATCCAGATGGCGCCGACGACCACCCCGGGAAGCACTAGGACGCCGGTGGCCTTCGAGCCCGCCGCCAGGCCAGTGGCAGCCCCGGCCAGTAGCACCCAGCGCCAGTCGCCGGTCTCCGCCCAGCGCCAGCCGAGGTACACCGCGAGGATCATGAACAGGCCCATAACCGGCTCAAGCAGCGCCAGTCGCTCGATCTTAACGGCATGGACACCGAGCCCATCCACGATGCCGTGGGGCAGCAGCACCCACATCATGAACGCGAGCAGACTCACCCAGAAGCCAGCAACCCGCCGAGCGAACACGAACAGCACGGCGCCAGTCGCCAGTCCTGCGGCCGCGGAGGGCAGGCGGACCGCTCCAACGCGTGTCGCACCAAGCAGTAGCTGGGCGAAGCCGAACAGGTACTTGGCGAGGAACGGGTGCTCCCAGTTGGCGGCCAGGTTGCCGTGGACGTACTGGAGGCCGGCCTTTCGGTAGGTGAGCTCGTCGCCCAGCCATGTCGCCGTGCCGAGCCGATAAAACATGACGAACCCGGCGAGCGCCAGCGTGAGCACGAGTACGACGGACTGCGTCGGCGAGGCCTCCGCCAACAAGCGGCCGCCGCTCGAGTCTGTTCGAGCGTGTCGTGGCCGCATCCAAGGAATCGGTTCTCACCTCAAGGGCCAGTCGAGCCGCGCCGGACGATGCACCGTCGCCCGCACTCCTTCGCTATGGCGTCAGCTCACGAGCCGTGGACGCGGTATCCTAACCTACGCTGTCTACTCGCCGCTACTTGCTCGACTTGCTTGCTAACCCGGCGGGCTGTTGACGCTGGTCGAGTTGCCCGCAGGTGGGTCGTGACCGTAGGTTGCGCGCCATGCCGATGCTAACTTCCCCCTCGCTGTAGGTTGGGCGACCGCTCGATCGCCGCCAGGTCGGCGAGGTGCCCATCCACCGGCTCACCAACCGCCAGGCGTCGTCGAGCACCATCCACGACTCGATCCTGTCACTGGCATGACGGTGCTGTGCACTCGCATGGATCATCCCAGTCGTCACAGCAGGAAGTCACACGCTTCTTCGGGACTATAGGAAAGGCCTGACGCAGTCGGTGCTGCGTGCTGCGCTTGAGCCAGGCCACGGAATCTCGTCGAAGTACGAGCTGTGATGAAACCAGGAGCTGGTGTCCCGGGATGACGATGAGGCTGCAGTTCTGCCAGCGTCAGTACACCGCCTCGAGGAAGGGCCTTGTGCTGGTGTCTGGGTCGGCTGTCGATCTCCGCGTCCAGCCCGCTGGCGAGGTGAAGTCCTGCCTTCGGGAGGAGCTGACTGAGGTGTGAGCCGGGATCTGCTCCATCTTGACGTCGACCGTGTGGACCATGGGCCCGTAGGTCCCACCCCGGTCGGCTCTCGGGCGGCCGTCGACCACGTCGATCTGGGCGTGCAGCTGATCCCCTGGGTCCGCCCGTTGCAGCCGTTGCGTGGGGCATTCGGTATGCTGGAAACCTGGGTGAAGGGCCGCGCAGCGGCGCGTGTGGACCGAAGTTGGCGGCGACACAGACAAGTTCACCGGTGGCGGACGGGAGGAGCGCAAGCTCGTCGGGGACTGGATCCATCACCATGGGCATGGACTCCGCTGACGCCATAGCGTCCGGCGGGAAGCGGCAGGCGCTCATCGTCGCAGCCGACAGCTACACCGATCCCGGCCTGGAGCAGCTCCGTGCGCCGGCACGCGACGCCGAAGCCCTTGCCCGCGTGCTTGCCGACCCCGACGTCGCCGGCTTCAACGTCCGCACCCTGCTGAACGAGCCCGTGTACCGACTAGCCGAGGTCATCGAGGAGTTCTTCGCCGAAGCGCGCCGCGACGACCTGCTCCTGCTACACATCTCCTGTCACGGCCTCAAGGGTCCGGACGGGGAACTGTACTTCGCCTCCACCAACACGAAGCTTGCGCGGCTCGGTTCCACTGCGCTCGACGCCCGCTTTGTCAACACCCAAATGACCCGTAGCCGCAGCCGGCGCATCGTGCTCTTGTTGGACTGCTGTTACAGCGGCAGCTTCGAACGAGGCATGCTCGCGCGCGCCCGCAGCGGGCTCGACCTAGAGGAACGCTTCGGCGGCCGCGGCCGGGCAGTCATCACCGCCTCCTCCGCCACGGAGTACGCATTCGAAGGCGCCAACGTCGCCGAGGCCGACCCCGGCCCATCCATCTTCACTAACGCGCTCGTCCGTGGCCTCGACACAGGCGACGCCGACCAGAACCAAGACGGACGCATCTCCCTCGACGAGCTCTACGACTACACGTATACCGCGGTTCGCGATGCCACTCCCAACCAAACCCCCCGCATGTGGCTGCTCGGCCTCGAAGGCACCCTCCACATAGCCCGCCGCCGCAGTCCGATCGAGGATGTCCCGCTCGTCGTGGGATTTCAGTGGGTGACCTCCGCGGTGCATGAGCATCATAGGGTCAGGCAGTGACAGCGGCGGGGAGGTTGAGCAGGCCAGGTTCGTCGGCAGTGGCGCACTCGAGCGCGGTGGCGAGCTGGGGCAGTTCCCGGTAGCCCTTGACCCGGCGGAACTGGCCCTCGGCGGCCAGCATCCCCGCCGCGGCCCAGCGCAGCGCCATCTCCCCCGAGCTCCAGCGCTTCACCCGGGTGGCGTGGTCGCGGACGATCTCGATCATCGACTCCACCGGGTTGGTCGACTCCACCGTCTGCAGCAGCGACCCAGCCACACCGAGCCGGTTGACCGTCAGGGTCTCCTGGAGCCCCTCGCGCAGGGAGGCGGCCGCGCCGGGCCGCTTGTGCGCCAGCGTGCGGGCAAGCGCCTCAAGCTCGGTCGTGGCCTGGTCGGCGTCTGGGTTGGCCCAGGCGGCACGCAGCCGGCGCAGGATGAGCTCATGCTCGGCCTCGGGCAGATGGTCCAAGATGTTGCGTTCCTTATGGCGGCGGCAGCGCTGGATCAGCGCCTTGCCGCCGAACACACTGCGGATCGCCTTGTCGATCGCCTTGCCGCCGTCGACCACAAACAGCACGCCCCGCGCGGCGTCCAGGCCACGCTCGGCCAGGTCGGCGACCAGCCGGGTACACACCGCCTTGTTCTCGGTGGTGCCCTCGGCTACCCCAAGGGGCACCTTGGTGCCGTCCGCGGCGACCCCCAGGGCGCCGACCAGCAGGTGCTCACCGAAGCCGAACCCGTCCAGGAACACCACCAGCCAGCGCTGCTCGTCCAGCCGCCGGGCCAGCAGCGCGTTCAAGCGCTCGGCGGTTGCGGCCACAAACCGGCGCGACACCGCCGACTTGGAGGTGCCGGTCGCGGCCTGCTCGACCTGTTCGCCGACCGGCTCCAGCCCGGCGGGATAGCGGCGTGTGGACAGCCCGGCCAGCATCCGGGCAACGATCCCCTCCGCCAGCAGATCGGTGTCGGCGAAGGTGGCGTAGGACTCCAGGACCAACTCGTGGGCGTCGTCGCCGATGCTGCGCACCCTGGGGCGGCGGACCTGCAGCCGCCGCCCGCCGAGCGTGACCACACCCTGGTCGCTGCCGTGGCGCATGGCCATGCGCGCTGGGTCGTGCTTGCCTTTGGGGCCGGCCAGTTCGACAACCTCCACGTCCATCAGCTCGCTCATCACCTCCAGGCCGACCGCGGTCGAGGCGGCCAGCAGCCCCTGGGTCATGTGCTCGGCGAAGCGGGCCAGGTGCTGGTCGACCCGACCGGCCAGCCGCGCTGGCAGCCCGCCCGCGGCGGCCGAGACCAGCGTCAGCGGGCTCGCGTCGTCGGGTGGCTGGCGGTCACAGGGGGTGGCGTGGGAGTCTGCCATCGGGGTCCTCCTTTGAGGCTTGGCGGTCTCCCGGAGCGTGTCACGTCACACGCCCCGAGTGGAGGACCCCACCAAATCCCACGGACCCCGGGACAACCTCCTCGACGGTGGGCAAACGCTCAATGACCAGCAGTGTTAGAGGGGGCCTGGGGTGCCTTCACACGGCAGCACTCACAGAGTGCTGTGAGACTCTTCTCCACCATCATTTCAAGCCGGCCTGCGGCCGGCCGCCGCTGGCGGCCTTCCTCGGCCTGAAACCAGTGGCAGGCCAAGCAAAACGAGGGACAGCTCCGATCAGCCTGGAGGATTGAATGGCCAACCCAATTTACGAGGACTGGCCAGAGCGCCCACCATTCGAAGCTCGCACTCGCACCAATATCCTTCGGACCTGGTCCAAGGCCATGCTAGACGCAAGTCCCCGTACCGGCTGCGTCAATGAAGAACTGACTCGTGTACGCCTGAACCCCGGGATTGGCCGGATCATTCTCTACTGTTACGGTTAAGGTATGGCTGCCTGCCGCTAGCTCACCTGGCGCCACCAACCGCCCTTGTACAAGGACGAATCCTTTGGGGGTCTCTCCTAAGAAGGCTTTCACCGGCTGGCGTGTAGTCTCAAGCGGCGCGCCATCCAAGACAAACGTCATCACTACAGGATCGAACAGCTTCTTGGCCTCCCCCAGATTGGGTACCCCGTCATGTTCTTCGTCAAGAATTAGCCCCAGGGCTAAGACGTGCCAGTCCTCCACGCAGTAATGCAGCCCGTTAGGGTAGAAAGGTCGAATGGCCACCTGGCGGTTTGCGTCCGACGGCCCTCGACCGTGGAAGCCCCCAGTCCCTCGGGCATGAAACACTGCCTCGGCCTCGCCTCGGGTAATTCTCTGCATCACCTCACCCCCCGGGCCCATGTATTTCAAAGCATAGTAAAGCCAAAGTATCGAATAGCTACTATGGCCAGCTCGCGGCTTACTGCGAGCCTTGGCGGGACTTTTCCCTTCTACCCCGTTTGTCAGATTAGCGAATCTGTTACATGATGTCAAGGGAGACTCCCCGAGATCGCATGCGACCTCAATTCATCTTGCTCGGCGGCCAAGGGCCATCCGCGTGCCACCCGCGTGCCAGATCGAGCAGACTTCCTGGGGTTCCAACGGTCAATATCGGACAGCACTCCAGCGCCGTTGACTTGCGTGGCTGCTCGATAGCAGCGCCAACGAGCGAGCGAAAGCGCGCATGGCATGCAAGAGGTCAGGGGTTCAAATCCCCTCAGCTCCACCCCCACCAAACCGCAGGTCAGGACCACTACGCGCCACCCTCCGGCGCGCTCCTATCGTCGCCCTCGCTCGGGGCCGCAACGGGGCCGCAGCGACCTTCAGCGCGACGGTGAGGCAGTCCTCGATGGCGGCCAGTACCCGGGCTTGCATCTCCGGTGTCATGTGCCGGTAGACCACGCCGATCGCGCTCCCACGCATGTCCGGATGCGCAAGGCCGCGGCCGGCCTGGTGGCCCATCAGCTCGTCGATCACGCGGACCGGGATACCGGCGTCCTCCAGCCAGGTGGCGAAGGTGTGGCGCAGGTCGTGCGGGCCGTGCAGGTTGAGGCTGTCGAGGTCGGCCCGGCGCATCGCCAGCCGGTAGGCGCGCCGGTAGTTCCCAATGGAGAGCCGAGAACGCACGCCGCGCTTGACGCCGTGGCTGCCGCCCGGGCCGCAGAACACCAGCCCGTCTGGCGGGCAGCCCTCCAGGCGGCGCGTGACCGCCGCGATTACCGGCCCGGCCATCGGCACCGGGCGGATGCTCGCATCGCTTTTCGGCCTGGCCTTGTAGCCGGAGCCGAAGCGGCCGGCGTCGTAGCGGACCTCGACGACCTCGATCCGCTGCAGCGCCAGGTCGACCCGGCGGGCGCGCAGCCGAGCAGCTCGCCGCTTCGCAGGCCCGTCCCGGCCTGGACGAGGAAGTGATCGCGGTAGAACGGCAAGCAGGCGGCCAGGAGGCGGCCGAACTCCTCCGGGGTGTAGGCCCGCCGTCGGACCCGGCCGAACACGACCTCGGGGTCGACCAGGCGCTTCGGGGGCCGCACTCGCCGCACCGGGTTCGAGGCGATCAGCTGCTCATCGACCGCCGCCTGCAGGATGCGGTTCAGCAGCGAGCGGCAGGCCATGACCAGGTTGTAGCTCACCTTGCCCTCAAGGTCGTCCTGCCAGCGCTGCACCACCTGCACCGAGATGGCGCCGAGCCGGCGGCCGTCGAAGTACGGGCGGATGTGCAAGCGCAGGTGGCTCTCAGCTGCCTCGAGGGTCGCCGGGCTCCGGTGCGGCTTGGCAGCCCAACCCTGCCACCACTCCGCTGCCCAGTCCCCGAACCGCCGACGCGACCGGCGCGGGTCGATCCACGTCCCGCCCAGCAGCCTCGCCTCGGTGTCGGTCAGGAACTGCTCAGCGTCGCTCCGGCGAGCGAACACCCGGCCGCGCTCGCGGCCATCCAGGTCGCGGTAGGTCACCCGGCCGTTGCGCACCCGCCGCTGAATGTGGGCCATCAGCGGACCCGGGCCAGCGGCTGCGGCTCCACGCGACGGTCGGCGATGAACGCATCGAGATCGCGCTCGGCGATTCGGACGTGGCGGCCGATCTTGATGAATGCGACGCGCCGCTCTGCGATCAGCCGACGGGCGAACCGCACTGAGGTCCCCAAGCGCTCGGCCGCTTCCGCCACGGTGAGCAGCCTGTCCACAGCTACCTCCTTCCTCGCGTGTCGATGGTCGTCGCTTGGTCGGTCACCTGGGTGGCGTCGTCGCCGTTGCGATGGGCGGCACCCTCGTCCTCGGCGCGGAATTCGGCCAGCAGCAGGCGGCCGTAGCGCTCGCTGCGGCCGATAGCCCGGCCGAGCCCGGCACCGGTCACCCGCTGCCCGGCGGCAGTCTGCTGGTCGTAGAGCTGCCGGGCCTGCCGGCGGGCTGCCGCCTCGGCGGTACTCACGTCGGGCATGCCAGGCGGCAGTGCCGGCACGGCTGCCGCGTCAGGCTCGCAGGGTTCCGCTGCTGCTTCCGCCCCGTTGGGTGCCGTTGCCGCCTCGCCCGCGGGGTGAGATACCAGGCCGGGAACGTCCGGCTGCTCGATGGCCGCAGCCTGCCAGCCCGCGTGCAGGCTGGCTGCAGGGCCTGTCGTCGTGAGCGGCAGGGGAGCGGCAGCGATCTGCCGCCTGACGACACGGCGGACCTGGAGCAGCAGCACCTCCAGGCCGGCCAGCACGGCGACGGGTGGGACCGCTGCACCCCAGCGGGCCATACCCGCAGGGACGTGTTGGAGGTTGAACACCAGCGAGATCGCCGCCGCCGTCACCGCAAGCCCGCGGACCGCCCACGGGGCGGCGCCCCGATCCTCCTGCAGCGACAGCGACAGGGAGGTCAGCAGCGCGGCGAGTACGAAGCCGTCGATGGTGGCGGCAAACATCCAGCCCCAGCCGGCCGGCACGACCCCGTGGGCCTCGGCGAAGCTGCGCAGGGCGTGGAATGACTGTGCGAATGCCAGCGCCGTGACCGTGCCGACGACCAGTGCGGTGAGGGCACCGATGACCCGGTCCGGCGTCATCGGGCTGGCTCCCTCGGCCCAGGAAGGGGCACGCCGCGGGGGTTGGCGAGCCCAGCGGCGCGGGCGGAAGCCAGGGTGCGGTGGACCTCCGCTGCAGCCAGTCCGATGGCCAGGGCGGCCTCGGTGAAGGCGACGGTCACCTCCTGGTCGTCGAGCAGGCCACCGGCGACGTAGCGGTAGACCTTGAACGCGCACCGTTGAGGGTGCGGTTGCGGCTGCGCACCGGCGCCTGCCGCAGCGTGGCCAGCTCGGCGGCGAGCACCTGCCGGCCGTAGGGGTGGCCGGGAATGGCCGGCTTGGTTGGGACGACCTGGCCGGCTGCCGCCCGCTCGGGGCTGAGCAGCGCCCGTAGCGCCGCGGGAACCTCGGGCAGGGACGCTTGGTCGAGGGTCCGCACCCAGCGGTACGTCCCGCCCGAGACGTGCCGGCTGGGTGGGACGAGCACCGCGCCACCGCGACCACGCCAGTCCACTTGAGCGAGGCCACGGGGTGAGCGGTTGCCGAGGCCGGTCGGAGCGAACCAGATGTGCCAGCCACCGCCCCCCGTGGCCACCAGCGGACCGTGAAGCCGCAGGTCCACCGTCCGGGCGAACTGGCACAGGGCGGCACGGCCGGCCGGACCGTCGACGTCCAGCACGTCGAACACGACGCCGGTGGCCAGGCCGACGTTCGCCTGTGGCCAGCGTCGCCACCAGCGCTCGAGCTGGGCCCGCTCGCAGGTGACGTCCTTGACGCCGTGACGGTCAGCGGATGCTTGGCCGGCCGGTCACAGGCTGCCCCACGCCAGCACGAGCAACCCAGCCTGGCCCCGCCAGCGGTACGGCAAGGCCAGTAGACGGGATAGACCGGGATGCCACGGACGGCATAGCCAAGGGCGGCATCCAGCAGCGCGCTCATGCTACCCGGCCCGTCTTGACGGCCGCCATGGCGGCGTGGGCTTGCCAGGCGGCTTCCTCCTCGGCCTGCCGGGCGGCCCGGACGGCCAGGGCAGCGAGCCGGCGCATAGCAGCTGGGGTGCCCCACAGCACACCGACGCCGAGGCTGGTATCGGCGTCGGGGAAGTCCCACTGGACCTCGGCGAACAGTGCGTCGCCGGCGACGTAGCCGTGGGCGCGCAGCTCGGTGTCGTCGGTCAGCTGCAGGTTGATATGCACGATGCCTCCTCGTAGAGCGTGGCCTGCCACGCTGGGTCGGGCCGCTTGGCGGGCTGGATGTTGGTGACGGTGACCTGCTCGGCGCCGAACAGGGCCCGTAGCGCCTGGAGCGCGGCCTGCTGGTCTGGGTCGAGCGCGGGGTCGTGGCGCTGCGGGCCTGCCATCAGGCTGTCTCGTGGCAGACGGGGCAGGTCCGGTGGCGGCTGCGCCGCTCGGCGCGGGCCTGGCTGCGGGCGGTGGCCAGCTGCAGGCCACACGTGG
>JBIOYL010000077.1:0-4929 GCA_044870185.1 Actinomycetes bacterium
CCTCGATGATGCCGTCGCCGCGGTGGACGTGACGCTCTCCGATGACGAGATTGCCCGACTGGAGGAGCTGTATCGACCCCACCCCGTCCGCGGCCACGAGTAGGGGTCCAGCCGATCGCTGTGAGACTTCTCTACACAGGGTGTTGCTCAAAGGGGCGTGAGCGGGTCGCTGGCGGCCTCCCGGACCTTGGCGGCGTGGGGTAGCTGCCTTGCTGGCAGGTGGACGGCGCCGGCTGCGACCACCGCGCCGCCCCTGGATCGTCGCTCAGGTGGTGGCTTGCTTTGCGGGCAGCAGTATGGTCCGGTGCCGCCAGAGCTTTAGCAGGTTGTGGGCGCCGCACAGCAGCTTTCACTCCGCCTGGCAGGCGCGCAGGCCGCGGCGCAGGAACCGTCGGGCGCCCTGCTGCTCCTTGATCTGCCCGAAGACCGGCTCGACGGTCTCCCGGCGTTTGGCGTAGCGGGCCTTGCCGTCCTCGCTTTTGAGCTTGGCGGTCATCGCCGCGCGGAGCCCGTCGCTCCTGGATGCCGACGGCTTGCCGTCCTTGCGGGGCTGCCCTGGCGGCCGTGCCTGGCCGGCGGAATCAGCAGTTCAGGCGCGTTGGGGATCGTGGTGAGGTTGTCGATCGACCAGTAGCCGGAGTCGGCCAGCGCGGCCTCGGGCCGCTCGTCGATCCCGGCGGCGGCCAGCGTGGCAGCCGCCGCTTCCAGCATGGGCTGGAGCTGGTGGACGTCGTTGGCCTCATCGGTGAGCTCGGCCGCCACGACGAGCTGGTGCATGGTGGTGACCGCCTGGGCAGGCAAAACGACGGCAGCAGGGCGTGGGTTGTCTGGCAGCAGGAGCACTTGGCCCGGCGCACCCAGACGCGATACACCTGCCCCAGGCGCAGGTAGCGCTGGTAGCCCCGGCCAAAAGCCCATCGGCCGGCCGCAGTCCGGGCAGTCAGGGCGCGGCACCTGGACGGTGCGGCCAGCGGGCCATACGATGGCCACGGTGGCTGACACCGCCTTGGACCCTCCCGGAGCGCCAACTCAATCGGGAGGGTCCCTCGCTTGGTCATGGACTCGCCCATCCTGCCCGCCGACACGAGTCCGTCCCAAATCAGCGATGCCGTTCCGCTGCCCTACGTCCTCAGACAGTCATGCCCTCAACAGGGCGTTGTAGCCTGCACGGTGCCGTTGCGGGTGTGCAGGAAGCGGCTACAGGGGTCGGTGGTGTTGGCGGTTGCCTCGGGGTTGGGGGTCTCCTGCGGCCGGCGCTTGAGCGTGCGGGGCGTGCAGCCCTTGGCCTGCGCTGCTGCGGTATGGGCGGCCACGCGCTGCTGGTAGGCCTGCTCCCGCGCGGCGGCCTCGGCCTCCAGCTGGGCCTTGGCCTGACGCAGCCGGTCAAGCCGCCCGGCCTTGCTGGCCAGCGCCGCGGGCAGCTCGTCCCCGCGGGCGTCGCCGAAGAGCGCATCCTCGCGCTGGTCGATCTCGGTGGCCTGGTGCAGGATCTCGGCGACCTCGGCCTGGAGCTTCTCCTGGGTGCGGTTGGCCTTGTCGGCGGCGTTGCCGGCCAGCTTGGTGCCATCCAAGGCCACGGTGCCGACGCGGACCATGCCGGCGGCGGCGCACAGCTTCAGGGACTCGATCAGGAACCCGGCGAGGGCCTGCTCGTGGCGGGCGCGGAAGCGGGCGATGGTCACGTGGTCGGGGGGCTGGTTGGCGACCAGCACCCGAAAGGCGAGGTCCTCGTGGCAGCGGCGTTCGAGCTGCCGGGACGAGCGCACGCCGATGCAGTAGCCATACAGCAGCACGGCGAGCAGGAGCTTGGGGTCGTAGGCGGGATGCCCGTGCCCGTCGTTGCGGTGGGCTCGGTAGAAGGCTGCCAGGTCGAGCTGGTCGACCACGTCGAGGATGAACCAGGCGAGGTGGCCTTGGGGGAGCCAGTCGCGCAGGTCGGGTGGGAGCAGGAAGGGCTGGTCGCGGTCGCCGCGCAGGAAGTTGTAGGCCATGGCCCATTCTACCTGCTCGCGGCTTTCATTACAAATGAGCTGATTCTTAACTGTCAACTGCTGCCTGACCAACCAGCGCGGCAGCCGTGTCCGGTCGATGGTGTTGACTGTGCCCGCCATACCCTGCAGCCGTGCAAGTGCCGCGGAGTCAGTCCGAAGAGGAGAAGCCATGAGCATCACGTTTCCGGGGGAGTCGATGGAGTACCGGGCGGCGCGCGACCGGCTGCTCGAGCAGGAGATCCAGCTGCGCCGCGCCACCGAGGCGGTGGCTGCCGCCAGGCGGGAGCTCCCGCCCGGTGGGGTCGTCCCGCAGGACTACGTCTTCCAGCAGGAAGGTGCGGACGGCGCCCCGACCGAGGTGCAGCTGTCCGAGCTGTTTGCGCCCGGCAAGGACGCGCTGGTGATCTACAGCTTCATGTTCCCGCGCGACCCCGGCGATGCGCGGCCGGGACCCCAGGCCGGCCAGACGGCGCTGCTGCCGCTCGCGGAGGGCCCATGCCCGTCGTGCACCGCGTTCCTGGACCAGCTCGACGGCGCGGCCGAGCACGCAAGCCAGCGCATCAACCTGGCGGTGGTCGCCAAGTCCCCGCTGCCGCGCATCGTCAGCTTCGCGCAGGAGCGCGGCTGGCGGCGGCTGCGGCTTGTGTCGTCGGCCACTAACACCTACAACCGCGACTACCACGGCGAGACCGCCGAGGGATCGCAGCGGCCGATGCTGAACGTGTTCCACCGTGACGGTGAGACGATCCGCCACGCCTGGGGCTCGGAGCTGTTCTACGCGCCGACCGACCCTGGACAAGACCCCCGGCACGTGGGCACGCTCGAGCCGCTCTGGAACCTGTTCGACCTCACCCCCGAAGGACGCCCGATCGACTGGGATGAGCAGCTGAGCTACCCCTGATCGATCGCTTTCACCGAACGAGTAGCCCGACACGCAATTCGGATCCTCTCGGCCGCCTCAAGGTTGCTTTGTGCAACACGCTGGTACCACGCAATGAGCCTTGCCGACTAGTAGCACGTCAGTTCTGAATTGCAGGGTAGAGGTGCTTGAGCTTGATGCGGGCATCCTCGGTCGTGAAACGCCAGTCCACGCCACGGCCGGTCGCGTTGCGCGCCGCCTCCCATGCAGCGACCTCCCGCTCCAAGCTCGCCCGGTTGGCCAGCCGCCGGTCAAGGCACTGCCCGGCCAGCACGGCAAGCTCGATCTCGGCCATGTTCAACCAGCTGCCATGCTTGGGCGTGTAATGCAGCTCCAGCCGGTCGGCCAGCCGCTTGGCCTCGGCCGGCTCGAACGCCTCGTACAACGACGCCGGCGTGTGGGTGTTGAGGTTGTCTTGCACCAGTACGATCTGCTCGGCGTCGGGGTAGCAGACGTTAACCAGCGCCTTGATGCAGTGCGCCCAGTCGATGCGGGTGCGCCGCGCGCTGACCATGACGTGCCGCCAGCCGCGCAGCGGCTCGCAGACCAGGAACAGGTTGCACACCCCGCGGCGGTCGTACTCGTAGTCCTGCCTGGCTGGCCGGCCGGGCGCGACTGGCTGGGGTGGGGTGACCTCGGCCAGCAGCTGCCGGCTGGTCTCATCCAGGCACACCTGCGGGCGCAGCGGGTCGTAGGGTCGGGTGTAGACCCCAAGCACGTCCTCCATCCGCCAGACGAACTCGGCGTCATGGGTGGGTGGGATGCACCAGCGCTGGGTCAGCCACGGCTTGAGCCGGTTTGCTTTAAAGCCTGGCGGACCGTCTCATACGAGATCGTCTCCACCACCTCCAGCTCCACCAGCCGCTCGGCCAGCAACCGCAGCGTCCAGCGCTTGTGGCCCTCGGGCGGGGCGCTGCAGGCCAGCGCGACCAGGCGGGCCTCCTGCTCCCCATCGAGGATGCGACGGTACTCACGGGCGGGTGGCTTGCGGTGCAGGGCGGCGTCCAGGCCAGCGGCGACGTAGTGCTGGCGGATGCGGGCCACGGTGGCGGGGTGGACCTTCAGCGCTTGGGCGATCGCGGCGTCGGTCCATGAGGGGCCGGCCTGGCCCTGGTTGGCCTTGAGCAGGATGCGCGCATGGGTTAGCACGCTGGCCGGGGCGATGCCCCGCCCGATCAGGGTGTGCAGCCGGGCACGCTCGGCCTCGGACAGCACCACGACGTGTCGCTTGCGCATGCTCGGCTCCCTGCGACGACCGCATCCCTTACCGCAAGGAGCATGGGGCCGAACCACACATCACGCAAGACACGACTGACGAGCCACTAGCCTGGCCTCCGGAACCCGCACCAGGAGGGTGGTTGGCGTGGCAGTGGTCTCCAGCTACATCTCGCCCAAGGCCGTCAAGGGCAGGCCCAGCGGCATCGAGGGCCGTGGGCTGGTCGCCGTGGAGCCGTTCGCAAAGGACGAGCTGGTCGCGATCAAGGGCGGCCACATCGTCGACACGGCGACCCTGCGGTCGCTGCCGAGCGAGCTGCAGAACTCCGACGTGCAGATCGCCGACGACTTCCACCTGGTGGCGCTGGAGGACGCCGAGTACGAGCCGGTGATGCTGTTCCTCAACCACTCCTGCGAGCCCAACGTCGGCTTCGCCGGCAACGTGGTGCTGGTGGCGATGCGGGACGTGGCGGCCGGCGAGGAGTTGACCACCGACTACGCGCTCTTCGACGACTACGAGGGGTCGATGGAGTGCCGCTGCGGGACGCCATCGTGCCGCGGCACCATAGGCGGCCGCGACTGGCATCGACCGGACCTGCAACGCAGGTACGGCCCCTACTTCTCCTGGTACCTGCTGCGTCGCTTCCGCCAGTGGCCGTGCTAGGCGAGGGCCTGGAGCTAGTGTCCTGGTCCTGAGAACTGCGCTCTAATGGGGTATGGCAGGTAAACCGCGACTCCCGCTCGTGCTCACCCCGGCCGAGCGGCGAACGCTGCAGGGGTGGACCAGCCGGCGTAAGACCGCGC
>JBIOYL010000078.1:0-8927 GCA_044870185.1 Actinomycetes bacterium
GACCGCACGCACGACGGGCAGGCGCAGCGCGTCCCGCAGCCCTCCCCGCTCACCGGAGGGCTGCGGCCGGCCGCCGCGCTGTGCGGGGCCGAGCACGGTCAGGCGCCGGATGAACGCGAACGACACCAGGAACGTGGCCGCGTCGATCCAGAAGGCGAGCGCCCGTGGATGGCCGCCGAGCCAGCCCTGGCCGTAGGGCAGCGCGGTGATGCCGGCGAAGGCGGCCGCGCCGATCGGGATGTTGCCATAGGAGGAGACGAAGACCAGGGCGTTGGCCGTGGGCAGGGTGTCCTCGTCGCTGACGAGGTCGGGGATGGAGGCGTCGCGGGCGGGCAGGAACACCACGCTGGCCGCCTCCAGCAGGAACGCCCACAGGTAGACCCACCAGACCGCGTGCACGACGGGGATCAGGGCCGCGAACGCGACCCGGACCAGATCCATCGTCAGCATGATGCGCCGCCGGTCCCAGCGCTCGGCGACGCCGGCGGCGACCGGCCCGGCCAGCGCGGCCGGCAGCATGCGCAGCACCAGGACCACGCCGACGGCGGCCGCCGACCCGGTCAGGTCCAGTGCGAGCGCCATCAGCGCGATCGTGCCCATCCAGTCGCCGAAGGAGGACACCGCCTGCCCGATCAGCAGCCAGCGGTAGCCGGTCTGGCGCAGGATGCCCAGGGCGGACATCAGTGCTCGTCCCGGTCGTACACGAGGCGCGTCAGGTACACCCGGGCGCCGCGGGGCCCGGCGGGGGCGTGGTCGCCGAGCACCCGCTTGACCAGCATCGGCGCGAGGATCAGGGCGCCGGCCAGCGCACCGCGCCGACCGCGGGTGGCCGCCAGCACGGGAACCAGCGCGGCCTCGGCGACGAGCGTGACCGCCGCGGTGTGGCGGACGAGCCGGCCGGTGGCCAGCCCGCCGGCGAGTACCACGGCGCCGGGCCAGCCGATCACCGCCAGGGCGCCCATGGCGGGGGAGATCCCCCTTCCCCCGGCGCCGCGCAGATACGGGGACCAGTTGTGGCCGGCGACGGCCAGCGCCCCGGCCAGGGTGGCGGCCAACGGGTGGCCACGGCCGGCCACGAGCGGCCCGACCGCCCCCTTGCCGACCTCGAAGATGCCGGCGAGCGCGAGCGGGCCGAACCCGGCGACCTGGTACAGGTTGGTGCCCGAGACCGTGCCCGTGCCGACGCTGCGCAGGTCGATGCCTCGGCTGGCCCTGGCGGCCAGGTTGGAGACCGGGACCGAGCCGGCCGCATAGCCGGCGCCGAGCGCCAGCAGCGGTCGCAGCATGCGACGCGGGGACCGAGCAGGCATCGCTTCCTCCACAGCAGGGACACCCTCACGGTAGAACCATAGCGGGCCGGACCGCAGGGATGGGTCGGCGCTGCAGGGCGGCGTGACCGACGGGCTCGCCCTCGCGTACGCTCCCCCCACCCAGCTGCCCAAGCCTGCAGGTCGAGGTGACGGCGTGCTGGCCGTGCGACAGCCGAGTCCAAGGGACAGATGCAGATGACCCAGAGCCGGACCGCCGTGTTCTACCGCGAGCGCGACGCCGACCCCGACGCCCTGGTGGGGCAGTCGGTCGTGGTCGTCGGATACGGCAACCTCGGCCGCTCGATGGCACTGAACCTGCGCGACAGCGGCGTTCGGGTGCTGGTCGGCAACGTCGACGACCAGTTCCGGGACCGGGCGGCCGCCGACGGCTTCACCGTCGCTGACATCGGTGCGGCAGTCGCCCAGGGCGACCTCATCTTCGTCCTGGTCCCCGACGAGCTGATCCCCGCCTGCTTCAACGAGGCGATCGCGCCGAACCTGCGGCGCGGCGCCGCCGTCTGCTTCGCCTCCGGCTATGCGCTCGCCTACGGCCTGGTCGAGCCGCCCGGCGGCGTCGACGTGCTGCTGCTGGCCCCGCGCATGCTCGGCGACCAGGTGCGCCGGACCTACGTCGACGGGTCGGGCTTTTTGAGCTACGTCTCGGTCGAACAGGACGCGACCGGCACGGCGAGGGCGCGGCTGCTCGGGCTCGCCCAGGCGGCCGGGTCCCTGCGCCGGGGGGCGCTGGAGCTCGACGCCGCCCAGGAGGCGCTGCTCGACCTGTTCATCGAGCAGAGCGTCGGCCCCTACCTCGGCACCGCGCTGCAGCTCGCCTTCCAGATCGGCGTCGAGGCCGGCCTGCCCCCGGAGGCGCTGGTCTTGGAGCTGTACATGTCGGGGGAGATGGCGCGCACGCTGCAGACGTTCGCCGACGTGGGCTTTTTCAAGTCGGTCACCTGGCATGGGCTCGCCGCCGCCTACGGCGGGTTCCTGCGCACGCTGACGCTGGACCGGGACGCCATGGAGCGGCGCTTCCGCGAGGTCCTGCAGGACATCCGCAGCGGCGGCTTCGCGGCCAGGCTGCAGGCCGAGCAGGCCGGCGGTTACCCGTCGCTGGCCGCCATCGACCGCCTCACGGCCGGCGACGACCCCATGTCCGAGGCCGAGCGGCGGGTCCGCGCCGCCCTGGTAGCAGATCAGCGCCCGTAGCGCAGCCGCACGACCCGCTCCCACAGCCGCGCGCCGCCGAGCCGCGGGAACCACTGCGGCTCCCTGCGCAGCACGAGCCTGTCCGCTGTGACGCTCTTGGTGGCGCAGTAGGCGCGCAGGCCCTCGACGCCGCCCTGCCGGCCGTAGCCCGACGCGCCGACGCCGCCGAAGGGCAGGCCCGGCACGGCGTAGTTGACCAGGCAGTCGTTGACGGCCACGGCGCCCGCCCGAAGCCTGGCGGCGACCCGCCGGCCGCGGGCGGGGTCGGCCGTCCACACCGAGGCGTGCAGGCCATAGGGCGAGTCGTTGGCCAACGCGATGGCGGCCGCCTCGTCGGGGACCCGCATGACCGGCAGGATCGGGCCGAAGGTCTCCTCGCGCATCACCAGCATGGTGTGGTCGGCGCCTGCCAGCAGGGTCGGCTCGAACCAGCACCGGCCGTCGGCAGCCCGGCCGTCGGCCCGCCGGCCGCCGCAGCGGAGCTGGGCGCCCTTGGCCAGCGCGTCCGCCACCTGGCGTTCGAGCACGTCGAGCCGGGCGGCGTGGATGATCGGCCCGACGTCGCAGGCGTCCCCCCCGCCGGCGCCGACGTCGGCGAAGGCCGCCTCCAGCTCCGCCAGGAAGCGGTCGTGGACCGCCTGGACGGCGTACACGCGCTCCACGGCCACGCACGACTGGCCGGCGTTGAAGCAGGCGCCCCAGACGGCCGCCCTGGCCGCCCGGCGCAGGTCGGCGTCCTCGAGGACCACCATCGCGTCCTTGCCGCCGAGCTCGAGCACGAGCGGCGTGAGCTGCTCGGCGGCCAGCGCGGCGACCTGGCGTCCCGTGGCCGCCGAACCGGTCACCGCGGCCACGTCGACCCCCGCCCGGACGAGCGCGGCGCCCGTTGCGGCCTCGCCCTGCACGACCTGGACGACCCCGGCGGGCAGCCCGGCGTCGGCGGCCAGCTCGGCGACGAGCCCGCCGGACGCCGGGGTGAGCTCCGACGGCTTGACGACGACCGTGCAGCCGGCCGCCAGCGCCGTCACGGCCGGCAGGAAGGGCAGCAGGAACGGGTAGTTCCACGGGGTGATGACCGCGGCCACGCCCCTCGGGTGGTATTCGACCCAGGCCGCCTTCCAGTACAGCGGCCGGGGCGACACCCGCCGTGGGCCCAGCGCCCGCGCGGCGTTGCGGGCGCACCAGTCGGCGTGCGCGGCGGCGTGCAGCACCTCGGCCAGGATCACGTCGGCGCGCGGCTTGCCGGTCTCCTGGCAGACCACGTCGGCGATGCGGTCGGCGCGGCGGGCCACGGTGCGCCGCAGCGCACGCAGGTACGGGGCCCGCTCGGCCGGGCCGAGCACGCCCCAGGCGGCGAACGCCCGGCGGGCCCGCTCGACGGCGGCGGCGGCGTCCTCAGCCACGGCCGGCACCCCGGCGGCCGGGACGGGCCGGTGTCGAGGCGCCGGGGGAGGGCATGGGCGCCGGCGGGGACAGGGTGGCGGCGTGACGCATGACCCCAGGATGCAGCAGCGGCGCTCGCGGTACCACGAGCCCGGGCGGGTCGGCGCCAGCCGGCGGCGCGCCCGGGCGGGTCGGCACCGGCCGGCGGCGCGCCGACGCGCTACCGTGGAGCACCGCAACCCGGTAGGCAGCCGTCCGGAGCGTGAGGAAGCCGCATGCTGGATGCCCACCTCGAGCCGCTCCGGCGGGCTGTGGCCGAGCGGGGGATCGCCCGGGCCGCGCCGGCGGCGCTCGCGATCGTCGCGCTGGTCGTCCCGGCGAGCGTGGCCTGGCGCGTCCCCGGCCCGCCCCACCGCATCGCCGAGGCCTGCTGCGCCTACCGCGGCGTCGATCTCGCCCACTGGCAGCTCGCCCGGCTGCTCGGCGGCGCCCTCATCGTCCGCACCCCGGTCGAGTGGGTGTGGACGCCGATCGCCGCCGCGGTCGTCCTGGCCGTCTACGAGGCGATCGCCGGCACCCGGTGGCTGGTGGTGACCGCGCTGGCCGGCCACGTCGTCCCGACCGTGCTGGTCGACCTGGCCGGGGCGGCCGGCCATCGGGCAGCCGAGCTGGCCAGGCTCGACATCGGCCCCTCCGGCATCGTGGTCGCGGTCGCCGTCGCCCTGGCCGTGCGGCGCCCGTCCGCGCCGGTCACCGCCGCGCTCGCCGTGGGGCTGCTGGTGGACATCCTGGTCGCTCCTGGCCTGACCTCGATCGAGCACCTGATCGACGTCCCGATCGGTGTCGCGGCCGGGCTGCTGGCCGGCGGGGCGGCCGCCGCCCGGCCGGCACGACGAGCCGCCCGGCCGGCGACGCGGCCCCCGGCCGGCGGCGACGCGGCCGCGCGACGCGGCGGCAGTCCTGGCCGGATGGCCTGCAGCCCGCCGGACCTTCGTCCCTACCGTCGCGGGCTCGACGATGCCAGCCTGCATCACGACGGCGGAGCTGCCGGCAGTGTGCGTCGAGCTCGATGAGGAGGTGCGGGCCGTGTCCGACGTCCGCCTGCAGGAGTTGACCAAGGACGAGTGCTTCGAGCTACTGGCCGGGCAGCATCTGGGCCGGGTGGCGCTGGTCGACGAGCGCGGGCCGATCGCCCTGCCCGTCAACTTCGTCTTCGACCAGCACACGGTGCTGTTCCGCACCGACGAGGGCACCAAGCTGGATGCGGCCAGCCGGGCCGCGCGGGTCGCGTTCGAGGTCGACGGGGTCGACGAGGCGACCCGCACCGGCTGGAGCGTGCTGGTCCGCGGGGAGGCCGTCGAGGTCACCGACCCGGCCGAGCTGGCGCGCGTGCGTCGGCTGCCGCTGCATCCCTGGGCGCCGGGCGCCAAGAGCCGCTACATCCGCATCCTGCCCACGGTGCTCACCGGCAGGCGCATCGCGCTGCCCGGCGACGCGCCGTGGACCTGGTGGGGCTAGCGGTGCCCGGCGGGCAGGGCCGGCACGACGGGCGGCAGTGAGGCGGCGGCGATGGGAACGCGCATCGACCGGGAGACGTTCGACGAGCACGACCACGCCCGCTTCCGGGAGCGGCTCGAGCAGTGCCTGTCGACCCTTGACCGGCTGCTCCGGCGGCCCGGCTTCGGGGTGGGCCCGGCAACCATCGGCGCCGAGCTCGAGCTGTTCCTGGTCGATCGAGCGGCCAGGCCGCTCCCGCTCAACCAGGCGGTCCGTGCCGCGCTGGCCGATCCCCGCGTCAACGTCGAGCTCGACCGGTTCAACCTGGAGCTGAACGCCACGCCGGCGGCGCTGGCCGGGCGCCCGTTCGCCGCCCTCGCCGCCGAGCTCGGCCGTCTCTGCGACCACGTCGGCGCCGCGGCCGGCGCGCATGGGGGCCGGCCGGCGCTCATCGGCATCCTGCCCACCCTGCGCCGAGACGACCTCCACCCCGGTGCGATGAGCGACGAGCCACGCTACCGGGCGCTGGACCGCGCCCTGCGGCAGTCGCGCCACGACCCCTTCCAGATCCGCATCGCCGGCGCCGACCCGCTCGAGCTGGCCAGCGACGACGTGTCCCTGGAGGGCGCCAACACCTCGTTCCAGGTGCATCTGCGCGTCGACCCGGCCGCGTTCACCCGCACCTACAACGCGGTCCAGGCGGCCACCGCGCCGGCGCTCGCCGTGGCCGGCAACTCGCCCACCTTCCTCGGCCACCGGCTGTGGGAGGAGACCAGGATCGCCCTGTGCAAGCAGTCGATCGACGACCGCGACGGGCGCGGACCGCGCCGCCGGCTGGCCCGCATGGCGTTCGGGACCGGATGGCTGCGCGGCGGGCCGCTGGAGCTGTTCGCCGAAAGCGTGCGCCTGCACCGGCCGGTGCTGCCGGTCCTCGGCGACCACGACCTGCCCGGCGGCGGCGACCTGCCCGGCGGCGACCGGTGGCAGGCGCCACCCCTGGACGAGCTGCGCCTGCACCAGAGCACCGTGTGGCGTTGGAACCGGGCCATCTACGACCCGGCGCTGGGCGGCCACCTGCGCATCGAGATGCGGGCCCTGCCCGCCGGCCCCACCATGACCGACATGCTGGCCAACGCCGCCCTGCTCGTCGGCCTGTCGCTGTGGCTTGCCGGGCAGGACGAGCACTGGACCCACCGGCTGTCGTTCGAGCGTGCCGAGCACGGCTTCTACCGGGCCGCCCAGCACGGCCTGGCGGCCGAGCTCACCTGGCCGTTCGGGCCCGCGGGCGGGCTGCGCCCGCGCCGCGCCGCCGAGCTGGTGGCCGAGCTGCTGCCGGCCGCCCGCGACGGGCTGGTCGGCGCCGGCGTGGCCGCGGCCGAGGCCGACCGGCTGCTCGGGGTGGTCGCGGCCCGGGTGGCCAGCGGGCAGACCGGCGCCGTCTGGCAGCGCGAGACGCTGGCAGCGCTGGAGCCGCGGCTTGGCCGCGAGCGCGCGCTGGCGGCGATGTTCGAGCGCTACCTCGCCCATGCGGCCACCGGCCAGCCGGTCCACACCTGGCCAGCCGGCCGCCATGCCGGGCCCGGCGCGTGAGGAGCCGGCCGAGCCCGCCAGCCCCGCAGGGCTGCACGCCCGTCCATGGGCCCCAAGGCCTGTCCCGACAGGGCCATCCGGCCCTAGGTGGCGTTCGGCGCCCCGCATAGCGTCGGGCGTGGTCGTCAGACGCCCAGTCGGAGCCGGTCTCCGGCTGTGCCGAAGCCAACGCCGGTTGCACACCGCAAGGAGGGGCCATGGCGGCGTCGGATGAATCGCCGCGTCGGAGCGGGTTCACCTTCGAGCAGCTCGTGTTGCGCTTCGGCGTGTTCGTGATGATCCTCGCGCTGATCACGCTTGCGTTGTGGACCCGCACGCTGGCCGACCAGGTAACCGTGCTCAGGGCGCAGTCCGCCGCGGCGGCGGCTCCTGCCGCCGCGGCGCCGATCGGCTCGCCGGAGACCCGGGACGTGCTGCTGAAGGAGATGGCGGTGGTTCCGGCCACGATCGAGGTGCCGGCCGGCACGCCGCTCACCCTCAAGGTGACCAACCACGGCCAGGTGGCCCACAACCTGACGATCGCCGGTGGCCCGGCCACGCCGATGCTCAAGCCCCATACGGCCGCGTACCGGCTCGACGTCGGTGTGGTGCAAAAGCCCATGACCGCCTACTGCTCGGTGCCCGGCCACCGGGAGGCCGGCATGACCCTGGCGATCAACGTGAAGGGCGTGGCGGCCGCAACGGCGCGCGGCCACCGGCGCGGCGGTGGGCAACCCCGACGACGCCAAGCTCGACGCCAACGCCACCCCGCCGGCCGGCTGGCAGCCACGCGACCCGGTGCTTGCGCCGGCGGCAGGCGGCCGTGAGCACAAGCTCACCTTGACCGCGGTCGAGCAGGTGGTGGAGGTCGCCCCGGGCGTCCGCCAGCAGCTGTGGTCGTTCAACGGCCACACGCCCGGACCCACGCTGCGCGGGCACGTGGGCGACCTGTTCACCATCACGCTGGTCAACGACCGGCGCAACAAGCTGGGCCACAGCATCGACTTCCACGCCAGCAAGGTGGTGTGGAACGACGAGATGCGCACCATCCAGCCGGGCCAGTCGCTGGTCTACCGGTTCGTGGCGAAGTCGTCGGGCATCTTCATGTACCACTGCGGCACCGCCCCGACGCTGCACCACATCGGCAACGGCATGTACGGCGCGATCATCATCGACCCGCCCAGGCTGCCCCGGGTCGACCACGAGTACGCGCTGGTCCAGTCCGAGCTCTACCTCGGACCGCAAGGCCAGCCCGGCGACCTGGCGAAGATGCAGCAGGTCGTGCCCGACGTGGTCGCCTTCAACGGCTACTTCGACCAGTACAAGTTCCGTCCCATCCGGGTGGAGCCGGGTCAGCACGTCCGCGTCTGGGTCCTGGATGCCGGGCCGAGCGAGAACTCGGCCTTCCACATCGTGGGCACGGTGTTCGACCGGGTGTACAAGGAAGGTGCCTACGCGCTCCAGCCGGGCGCCGCCCATGGGGGATCGCAGGTGCTCGACCTGCAGCCGGCCCAGGGCGGGTTCGTCGAGTTCAGCTTCGACGAGCCCGGCCTGTACCCGATCGTGACCCACAAGTTCTCCAACCCGGGCAAGGGGGCGCTCGGCCTGTTCCAGGCCGGCGCCGTCGCCGCGTCCGCGGGTGGCGGCAGTCACTGACCCGCGGCCGCTCGGGCCGCCCGGCCCTCGGGACCCGCCCGCCAGGACCGGGCCGATCAGGATCGGAAGCCCCATGTCCGGCCGGGGCCATCGACTCTACCTGCCCTGCCGGGCCGGTGCTGTGATGGACGCTGACGGGCGCCGAGCACAGGCGAGCACGACGCGGCCACGCCGACCCGGCGACGCCGGATCGCAGGCGGACAGGGCCGAAGAAGGCGGTGATGGGCATGGGCCTCGACCAGGAGACCCTGACGATGATCCTGGAGGCGATCCAAGGCTTTGCGGCCGCTCGGCTTCCCAACG
>JBIOYL010000079.1:0-30762 GCA_044870185.1 Actinomycetes bacterium
GGCCGCGAACGCGACCGCGTCGGCCGACCAGTCGGTGGCCAGCACCCGTCCACCGGCCAGCGCGGCCGCGACGCTCGGCAGGGCGAGGCCGCAGCCGAGCTCCAGCGTGCGCGCGCCGCGCAGCGGCACGGCCGACACGGCCCGGGCGAGCGCGAGCGCGCTCGGCCACAGCTGCGCCCAGTAGGGCAGGAACTCGTCGCGCTCGAACCTGTTCTCGTCGAGCAGCGCCAGGCTGTCACGGGGGCGCACGAGCCGCAGCACGCGGCCGCCGACCACCACGGTCTGCTCGGCCAGGTCACGCCACGGGCTCGGCGCCACCCCGGCGGGGCTCGGCGCCACCCCGGCCCTGGCCCGGCTCGTCTCGTCCATACGCGGGTCCTTACTTGGCTGGTTGCCTCCGCCGAGGGTAGCGCCCGGTTGGAGGCTGCCGGACGCCTGCCCGGTTGGCGAGGCTGCGGGGCGGCCTGCACCATGGCAGGCATGCGCATGCGTTCCTACCGCGCCGTGCTCGCAGCGCCGCAGGTGCTCCGGGTGTTCGGCGCGTCCCTGCTCGGCCGGCTGCCGATCGGCATGGCCGGCCTGGCGGTGATCCTGCTCGTCCACGACGTGACCGGCTCGTTCGGCACGGCCGGCCTGGTCACCGGCGCGTTCGCGGTCTGCACCGGGCTGGCCGCGCCGGTGCTGGGCCGCCTGGTCGATCGGCTCGGCCAGACACGGGTGCTGCTCGCCGCCACGGCCGTCTCGGCGGGCGCCATCGCGACCCTGGCGCTGCTGGCGGGCCGGGTCGGCACCGGCGTGCTGCTGGGCTGCGCGGCCGTCGCCGGGCTGGCCAACCCCCCGCTGCCGGCCTGCATGCGCGCGCTGTGGCCCAGGCTGCTCGGGGAGGGAGACGACGTCCAGACCGCCTACGCGCTGGAGTCCACCTTCCAGGAGCTGATCTTCATCAGCGGGCCGCTCATCGTCGTCGGCCTGGTCGCGGTGGCCTCGCCCAGGGTCGCCGTCCTGGCCGTCGGGGTCCTCGGCGTGGCCGGCACGGCCTGGTTCGCCTCGTCGCCCGCCTCGCGCGGCTGGCGCGGGTCGGCGCGCCCGGCGGGGGACTGGGCCGGACCGCTGCGCAGCCCCGGACTGCGTGCCCTGCTCGGGCTGCTCGTGATCGTCGCCTTCGCGTTCGGCCAGGTCGAGGTGGCGGTCCCGGCCTTCGCCGCCCAGGCCGGGGCCCGGGCCGGTGCGGGCGCGCTGCTCGCCCTGTGGAGCCTGGGCAGCATGCTCGGCGGTCTGCTGTATGGCGGACGGGCCTGGCTGGGGGAGGCGAGCCGCCGCCTGGGCATCCTGCTCGCCCTGGTCGCCTGCGGCTTCGCGCCGCTTGCGCTGGCCACGAGCGTCGGCCAGCTCGCCCCGCTGATGCTGCTGGCCGGCGTCGCCATCGCGCCCGCGCTGGCGTGCGCCTACCTGCTGGTCGACCGCCAGGCGCCCGCCGGCATGGTCACCGAGGCGTTCACCTGGGTGTCCAGCAGCTTCATGGCCGGCCTGGCGGCCGGCAACGCGGCCGGCGGCAGCATCGTCGAGCGCGCCGGCGTGCATGTCGCCTTCCTGGCCGCGTTCGCGGGTGCCGCCCTGGCCGCGCTCGCCGGGCTCGCGGCCTGGCGGCGGCGGGTCCTCGGCCGCCCCCCGCGGCCGTCGCCGCCACGGCCGGAGCCGGCTCGCCCGGAGCAGGCTCAGTCGGAGCCGGCTCGGCCGGCGCGGGCGGTGCGCGCCACGGCGGACCGCCCGGCCGAGCCGCGCACCGCCCCGGCCACGCCGGGCACGACGCGCCGGTCGAAGCTCGACGGCACGATGTACTCCTCGGAGAGCTGATCCGGGCCGACCACGCCGGCGATGGCGTGCGCGGCGGCGGGCCGTTCAGCCGCCGGCCGCGGCCGCCAGGGTCTCGTCGACCAGGCGCTGCGCCTCGCCGAGGATGCGCTGCAGGTGGTCGGCGCCGAGGAAGCTCTCCGCGTAGATCTTGTAGACGTCCTCGGTGCCCGACGGGCGGGCGGCGAACCAGCCGTGCTCGGTGGTGACCTTGAGCCCGCCGATCGGGGCGCCGTTGCCCGGGGCCGCGGTCAGCACGCTGGTGATCGGCTCGCCGGCCAGCTCGGCGGCGTGGACCTGCTCGGCGGACAGCGCCTGGAGCGCGCGCTTCTGCTCCGCAGTCGCCGGCGCGTCGACGCGCTTGTAGGCGGGGTCGCCGAACCGCTCGGTCAGGCCCTGGTAGAGCTGGCCCGGGTCGCGGCCGCTCGTGGCGGTCACCTCGGCGGCGAGCAGGCAGCAGATGATGCCGTCCTTGTCGGTCGTCCAGCAGGTGCCGTCGCGGCGCAGGAACGACGCGCCCGCGCTCTCCTCGCCGCCGAAGCCGAGCGAGCCGTCCAGCAGCCCGTCCACGAACCACTTGAAGCCCACCGGCACCTCGACCAGCCGCCGGCCGAGGTCGGCCGCCACCCGGTCGATCATGCCACTCGACACGAGCGTCTTGCCGACCGCGGTGCCCGCCGGCCAGCCGCGCTGGCCGCCGAACAGGTAGGAGATGGCCACGGCCAGGTAGTGGTTGGGGTTGAGCAGGCCCGCGCTGGGGGTGACGATCCCGTGGCGGTCGGCGTCGGCGTCGTTGCCGACCGCCACGTCGTAGCGGTCTCGCATGCCGACCAGGCCGGCCATCGCATAGGCCGACGAGGGGTCCATGCGGATCTTGCCGTCCCAGTCCACCGACATGAACCTGAAGGTCGGGTCGGCCTGGTCGTTGACGACGGTGAGGTCGAGGCCGTAGCGCTCGCCGATGGCGCCCCAGTAGGCGATGCTCGCGCCGCCGAGCGGGTCGGCGCCGAGCCGCAGCCCGGACCCGCGGATGGCGTCGAGGTCGAGCACCGCCGGCAGGTCGCCGACGTAGGCCGACACGTAGTCGTAGGGGTGCACGACGCCGACCGCCCGCTCGTAGGGGACGCGCGGCACGCCGTCCAGGCCGGCGGCGAGCAGCTCGTTGGCCTCGTCCTGCACCCGGTCGGTGATCTCGGTGTCGGCCGGGCCGCCGTTGGGCGGGTTGTACTTGAACCCGCCGTCGGCGGGCGGATTGTGCGACGGCGTCACGACGATGCCGTCGGCGTGGTGCGCGGCCCGCCCCCGGTTGTAGGTGAGGATCGCGTGCGACAGCGCCGGCGTCGGGGTGTAGCCGCCGGCGCTGTCCACCATCAGCTCGACGTCGGCGGCGACGAGCACCTCGACGGCGGTGCGGAAGGCCGGCTCGGACAGCGCGTGGGTGTCGCGGCCGAGAAACAGCGGGCCGTCGATGCCCTGCCGCCGCCGGTACCGGCAGATGGCCTCGGTGACGGCCACGATGTGGGCCTCGTTGAACGAGGCGTCGAAGGACGAGCCGCGGTGCCCTGAGGTGCCGAACGCCACCCGCTGCTGCGGCACCGACGGGTCGGGGCGCTCCTCGTAGTAGGCCTGGACCAGCTTGTCCACGTCGACCAGCATCGACGGCTCCGCCGGCCGCCCGGCATATGCGCTCACCGTCACGACAACGCACCCCCAGCACTCGCGCTCACACGGCTGATCGTCTGCCTGACAAGGATGCCCCGGCAAGCGCGTTGCAGTCCTGCCAGTGGCAGGCTGCCGGCCACCAGCACGTCAGGCCAGCCGGCGGTACTGGCGGATGGCCAGGGGCGCGAAGACCACGGTGAGGCCGACGGTCCAGGCCAGCGTCTTGAGGACCGGTGCCAGGGCCGGGCCGCCCAGCAGCAGGGCGCGCAGCGCGTCCGCGGCGACGGTGATCGGGTTGACCCGCACGAACGGCTGCAGCCAGCCCGGCATGGTCGCCGGCAGGGCGAACGCGGAGCTGGCAAAGGTCAGTGGGAACATCCAGATGAACCCGGCCGACTGGGCGGTCTCCGGGTTGCGCACCGACAGCCCGATCAGCGCCGGCAGCCACGACAGGGCCATGCCGAAGGCGATGATCAGAGCGAGCGCGGCCAGGGCGGACAGCCGGCCGGCGCCGAAGCGAAAGCCCAGCAGGCTGCCGACGAGCACGATCACGCCGACGGTGGCGGTCAGGCGGACCGCGTCGGCCAGGATGCGGCCGGCCAGCACCGCCGAGCGGGCGATCGGCAGGGACCGGAACCGGTCGATGATGCCCTTGGCGAGGTCCTCGTTGAGCCCGATGCCGGTCAGCGCGGTCGAGAACACCACCGTCTGGACGATGATGCCGGGGATCACGTACTGGATGTACTGGCGGCTGGAGCCGGAGATGGCGCCGCCGAACACGTACACGAACAGCAGCGTGAACAGCACCGGCTGGATGGCGATGAACACCAGCAGCTGCGGGTTGCCGCGCACCTGCAGCAGGTTGCGGCGGGCGATGGTGAGCGCGTGCCGGAAGGCGAGCCCAGGGGTGATGCGCCCGGTGCGCACCCCCGCCGGGCCGCGGGGCAGGGCCGGCGCGGTGGTGGTCATCTGCCCCTCCCTTGCGCATCGTCGTGGCGGTCTGCTGGCAGGTCTGCCGGCAGGGTGGCCTCGGCCGGGCGGCCGGTCAGGGCCAGGAACACCTCGTCCAGGCTCGGCCGGCGCAGCGCCAGGTCGACCACGGTGACGCCCGCCTCGTCCAGGCGCCGCACGGCCACCGGCAGCCAGGTCGGGTCGGGCATCGGCACGCTGATCAGGCGCAGGTCACGGTCGATCGTGGCCTGGGCGCCGGTCAGCTCGCCCAGCAGCGCCGCGGCCCGGTCGAGGTCGCCGGCCTCGGCCGGGCGGACCTCCAGCACCTGCCCGCCGATGGTGGCCTTGAGCTCGTCGGGGGTGCCCTGGGCGATGACCCGGCCGTGGTCGATCACGGCGATGTGGCCGGCGAGCTGGTCGGCCTCCTCCATGTACTGGGTGGTGAGCAGCAGCGTGGTGCCCTGGGCGACCAGCTCCCGGATCACCGCCCACAGGCTGTTGCGGCTGCGCGGGTCCAGCCCGGTGGTGGGCTCGTCCAGGAACAGCACCGGCGGCTGGCCGACCAGGCTGGCGGCCAGGTCCAGGCGGCGGCGCATGCCCCCCGAGTAGGTCTTGACCGGCCGGCCGGCGGCGTCGGCCAGGTCGAAGTGGGCCAGCAGCTCGGCGGCGCGCCGCCTGGCTCCGGCGCGGCCCATGCCGAGCAGCCGGCCGAGCATGGACAGGTTCTCGGTGCCGGTGAGGTTCTCGTCGACGGCGGCGTACTGGCCGGTCAGGCCGATGAGCTGGCGGACCTGCTGGGGCTGGCGGACCACGTCGTAGCCGCCGACCTCGGCGTGGCCGGCGGTGGGGTGCAGCAGCGTCGCCAGGATGCGGACGGCGGTGGTCTTGCCGGCGCCGTTAGGGCCGAGCAGGCCCAGCACGACGCCAGGCTCGACCTGCAGGTCCACCCCGTCCAGCGCCCGGGTGGCCCCGAACCGCTTGGCCAGTCCCTCGGCTTGGATCGCGACGGTCATGCAGCCTCCTTCGCGCCGAACTGGCGGTCCAGGCTAGCGCCAGGCCGGGCCCGAGTCGAGGGGTCGGTCTGCTTCGGGCCGCTTGCACGACCCGCGTCGCGGTCAGCAGGGCCACCACGCCGCACGCCGCCACGGCGGCGGCCAGGAAGGCGGGCGAGCGGCGGTCGGTGCCCGCGGTGAGCCCGTGCACCGTCGTCACCGCGAACAGCGCGAAGCTGGCGAAGTGCACCCGCCGCCACAGCCGCCGGGGCAGGTGGGCTTTGGCCAGCGAGGTCAGCTCGACCGCGCTGCGGTCGTAGCCGGCCCGCAGCACGTCGCCGAGGATGGTCGGGTCGTAGCGCCCGCCGGTCGAGCGCGCGCCGTCCAGGGCGCGCTGCACCAGCCCGAGCGTGGCTGCGGAGACGTGCACGGGCGAGCCGGCACGCTCGTTGAGCCGGCTGATCTCACTGGTCGGCTGGAACCGGCTCCAACGCGCCTCGAGCTGCTGGATGCGCTCGCGGGTGTCGGTGGGCAGGCGTGGTGGTCCGCCCGGGCATGACCGCAGCCTGCCCGGCGCGGCTGGAGGTGGTCTGGAAGGCGCCTGCGAGTCCGCTGGGCGCCGCCCGACGCCGACTCCCAGCAACCTCCCAGACAGCTCCCAGCCTGGGCCCGGCGGTGCCGGCTATACCAACGTCATCGGCGAACCGGACGGACCGGGCGCGCCGCGGGTGCCGTTCCGGTCGAAGGCAGGAGGGGGCAAGATGATCGAGGCGGCGGCGATGGACGACTGGAGGGGAGGCAACCGTGCGTGAGCCGTCCACGGCAGGTGGGCAGCAGCCACCGGAGGCTCGGCTGCTGGTGGTCGAGGACGACCCCAACATCCTCGAGCTGCTGTCGGCGAGCCTGCGGTTCGCCGGGTTCGAGGTCGCCACGGCCACCGGCGGCTTCGACGCGTTGCGCGCCGCCCAGCGGCACCGCCCGGACCTGGTGGTGCTGGACGTGATGCTGCCCGACCTGGACGGCTTCGACGTCGCCCGCAGGCTGCGCGCCGGCGACACCCGCACCCCGGTGCTGTTCCTGACGGCCAGGGACGCCACCGAGGACAAGGTGACCGGGCTGACGATCGGCGGGGACGACTACGTCACCAAGCCGTTCAGCCTGGAGGAGGTGATCGCCCGGATCCGGGCGGTGCTGCGCCGGGCCCGCGGCGCCGCCCTGCCACAGCCGAGCCGGTTGCGGGTCGCCGACCTGGAGCTGGACGAGGACAGCCATGAGGTGTGGCGCGCCGGCGGCCGGGTCCAGCTGTCGCCGACCGAGTTCAAGCTGCTGCGCTACCTGATGACCAACGTCGGGCGGGTGCTGTCCAAGGGGCAGATCCTCGACCACGTGTGGAACTACGACTTCGGAGGCGAGGGCGGCATCGTGGAGTCGTATGTGTCGTATCTGCGCCGCAAGGTCGACGCGGTCGAGCCGCGGCTGATCCACACCATCCGCGGGGTCGGCTACGTCCTGCGCCTGCCCGACGCCTAGGGAGATGAGCGTGGTGCGGTGGCGTCGTGTCGGTGCGCTGGTGACCGGGCCGCGGCGTGCGTGGAAGCGGCTGCTGGCGCGCACCCCGCTGCGGGTCGAGCTGATCGTGGCCGTGCTGGCGCTGGTGGCCGTCTCGCTCGCCCTCATCAGCGTGGCCAGCATCACCGTGCTGCGCGGCTCGCTGGTCGGCCGGTTGGACGGTCAGCTCGTCGGAGCGGCCCACGACGCCACGCATGGGCTCGCCGAGGACCGGCCAGCCGGCCGGCCGCCCCCATCCGAGGACCGGGGTCCGATCCGGCCGCCCAGCCCGTACCTGATCCAGGTCCGTGACGCGGCCGGCACGGTGGTCCAGCCCTGGGACACGACCGTCTTGCAGGCCGGCCAGTCGCCGCCGCGCCTGCCGGACGCCGCCCGGCTCCAAGCCCATGCGGGCACGGCCTTCACGGTCCCCGCCACCGTCGGCGCGGGGCGCTGGCGGGTGCTGGTCACCCCGGTCCCGGGCGGCTCGGTCGTGGTCGCGGCCAGCCTCGACGAGATCGGCGGCACGATCGGTCGCCTGCAGCGCATCGACCTGGCCGTGAGCGTCGCCGTCCTGCTCGTCGTGGCCGCGGTCGGGGTGGCGATCGTGCGGGCGAGCCTGCGTCCCCTGGTCGAGATCGAGCAGACGGCCGGGGCGATCGCGGCCGGCGAGCTGTCGCGGCGGGTGCCCGAGCGGGACCCGCGCACCGAGGTCGGCCGGCTCGGGCGCGCGCTGAACAGCATGCTCGCCCAGATCGAGGCGGCCTTCCGCGCCCGGGCCGCCTCCGAGGCGACCGCCCGCCGCTCCGAGGAGCGCATGCGCCGCTTCGTCACCGACGCCAGCCACGAGCTGCGCACCCCGCTCACCACCATCCGGGGCTTCGCCGAGCTGTACCGGCAGGGGGCGTCCCGCACGCCCGCCGAGCTGGACCGGCTGATGCGCCGGATCGAGGACCAGGCGGCCAGGATGGGTCTGCTGGTGGAGGACCTGCTGCTGCTGGCCCGCCTCGACCAGCAGCGTCCGCTGGAGCGCCGCCCGGTGGATCTGCTGGCCCTGGCCGCCGACGCGGTCCACGAGGCCCGCGCGGTCGCTCCCGACCGCCGCATCGAGCTCGTCACCGGCGGCGAGGACGGCCCCCCCGGCCCGCTGGTCGTGCTGGGCGACGAGGCGCGGCTGCGCCAGGTGATCGCCAACCTGATGAGCAACGCGCTCACCCACACGCCGGCCGGCAGCCCGGTCCAGGTGCGGGCGAGCAGCCGCCGCCTGGACGGTGCCCCTCGGGCCGTGGTCGAGGTGGTCGACCATGGCCCTGGGCTCACCGCGGAGCAGGCCGAGCGGGTGTTCGAGCGCTTCTACCGGGCCGACCCGGCCCGGTCGCACCGGGCCGGCGGCACCGGGCTTGGCCTTGCGATCGTCGCGGCGCTGGTGGCCGCCCACGAAGGGGTCGTGCAGGTGGAAGCCACCCCGGGGTGGGGGGCGACGTTCCGCGTCCTGCTGCCCTTGGCTCCCGACGCCTCGGGGGTCGAGGCCGCCCCGACCGCCGCGTCGGGCTGACCTCCCGGCCGGGACCCCCCGGCCGGGCGACCTCTGACCGAGGGGGCCCTGACCGGGCCGACCCTCTGACGGCACCGGCGGCTCCCAGCAAACCTCAAGCCGGCTCCCAAGGCAGCCGAAGCTCGGTGGTCCAAGGTGAAGGTGAAAGCACGGGCCACACCTTGGGAGATCGCCATGCCCACCCAGCTCGTTGACCGCCTCCCCGACGCCCCCGCCCCGGTCGTCGAGCCGCCCTGGCCGGCGCGGGCAGACGCCGTCGCCGACGCGGCATGGAAGCTGCCGGCCCCACCCGCCGGCGACGCCCGCGCCGACCCGGCCCGGGGCGGACCGGCCCCACCCGTCGGCGACGCCCGCACCGACCAGCCCGGCGGACGCCGGCGGCGCTGGACGTGGTCCCGCAAGCTGGCCGCCGGGCTCGTCGCGCTCGGGCTCGCGGTCTCGTCCGGCGCGGCCGGCGCCTACGTGGCGACCGGGCTGGGCGGCCACAGCACCGTTGCCGCCAGCCCCACCGTGGCGGCATCCGCCACGCGCACCGGCACGACCGGCTCGCTGGCCGGCGTCGCCGCGGCGGTGACGCCGAGCGTGGTGTCCATCATCGTGCGCAGCGCCGGCCAGCAGGCCGAGGGCTCCGGGGTGATCCTGCGCTCCGACGGCGTCATCCTGACCAACGCCCACGTGGTCACGGCCGTGGGGGCGGACGCCAGCATCACCGTCCAGTTCAGCGGCGGCAGGACCGCCACCGCCAGCGTGCTCGGCACCGACCAGGCCACCGACCTGGCGGTCGTCAAGGCCCAGGGCGTCTCCGGGCTCAAGCCGGCCACCCTCGGCCAGTCGAGCTCGCTCGAGGTGGGCGACACGGTGCTGGCCGTCGGAAGCCCGCTCGGGCTGGAAGGGTCGGTCACCGCGGGCATCGTCAGCGCCCTGCACCGCACCATCACGGTCTCGGGCAGCGACCAGGCCGCCGAGACGATCGGCGACGCGATCCAGACCGACGCCGCGATCAACCCTGGCAACTCCGGCGGGCCGCTGATCGACGCCGCCGGGCGGGTCGTCGGCATCACCACCGCCAACGCCAGCGTCGACGGGCAGTCGTCCGGCAGCATCGGCGTCGGCTTCGCCATCCCGATCGACCAGGCCAAGCAGGTCACCGCCCGGCTCATCGCCGGCGGCCAGGCCAGCAACGTCGCCACCTCGGGCTGAGCGGGAGCACGCAGCCATGGGCACCCTGGCACTGGTCGACGGCACCGAGGCCGCCGCGTCGGCGGCCGGTGGGCCGGCGCCCGCCGCGCCGCCGGCCGCCCCGACGCCGGCCGCCACGCCACAAGCCGCCCCGACGCGCTGCTCACCTTGCTGCTGGTGCTCGGCGCCTACGCGACCGTGCGCGCGCTCGAGCGCGGCCACACCGGCTGGCTGGTGCTCGCCGGCGTCTTCGTCGGCTTCGGCCCCGGCGGTGGCCTCGGCCCGAGCGGTGGCGGGTCGGGTGCCGCCAGCCAGATCACCAGCTGGGTCGAGCAGAGCTTCGCCTCGACCACGGTGGGCGGTGTGACGGTCTACGACCTCAGCAGCCCGAACGGCGCTGCACAGGGCTCATCGTCGTCCGCGTCGACCCAGTAGCCCGTGGTCCTTCGCCGGCCGGGTCGTTCGTCCGTGGCGTGCGCGCCGGGAACGCGCGAAGCTGAGCTATGGACACGATGCAGGCTCGGCGCCAACCGGTGATCAACCGCCTGCTCGCACGGCTGCTGCGGTCGCCACTGGCGGGGATGGTCGACGGCTCGCTGCTGCTGCTCACCGTGCGAGGGCGCCGCACCGGTCGTGCCATCGTGCTGCCGGTGCAGTACGCGGCCGGGGACGACGCCCTGTGGGTGTGGCCCGGGCATCCGGAAACCAAGACGTGGTGGCGGAACCTTGGGGTCGCGTCACCCGTGCGGCTGCATCTCCGCGGGCAGGATGTCGAGGCGACCGCGAGGGCGCTCGACGGCGACGAACCCGCCGCGGTCGAGCGCGGCCTGCGCGCCTACGCCGACCGGTTCCCGCGCACCGCGTCGCGGGCCGGCTTCGGGGCCGACGCGGCGCTCCACGACGGGCTTGGCGAGGCCGCCAAGCGAGCGGTCATGGTGCGGATCGACCTGCCGGAGCCGGCCCTGCGGCGCGCGCGGGCCGCGACCTGTGTCCGTGGCCGCGGCCTGCCGGCGGCCGTCCGCCGGCACCCGCTCGCCTCCTACTTCCTGCTCGCCTACCTGTTCTCGTGGGGCTACTGGATCCCGGTTGCGCTGGCCGGCGGTCACCCGAGCCACTTCCCCGGGCTGCTGGGCCCGATGCTGGCGGCCTTGCTGGTGACCGCGACCGCCCAGGGGCGGGCGGGCCTGCGTGACCTGCTGGCGCGGATGGGCCGGTGGCGGGTGCCGCTGCGCTGGTATGCGGCGGCCGCCGTGCCCGCCATGACCGAACTGCTGTGCCTCGGCGGGCTCTTGCTGGTCGGACGCGAGCTGCCGTCGCTCGCCCGCCTGAGCACCATGCCGGGGCTTCCCACGGCCGGGTGGGTCGGCGTGCTGGCCCTGGCGTTCGTGATCAACGGCTACGGCGAGGAGACCGGCTGGCGGGGCTTCGCCTGGCCGCGGCTGCGCGAGCGGCACGGCCTGGGCGGCGCCGCCGTGCTGCTCGCGGTCCCGTGGGCCGTCTGGCACATCCCGACCTTCTGGCTGGATACCGGGATGCGCGGGTTTCCCCTGCTCATGCTGCCCGGATTCTTCATCGGCATGGTGGCCGGGGCCGTGGTGCTCGGCTGGCTGTACGAGCGGGCACGCTCCAGCGTGCTGATCGTCGCGCTCTTCCACGCGTTCCTGAACATGGCCAGCGCGACCACGGGCACCGAGGGGTTCGTCGCCGCGGCGGTGACCACCGTGGTGATCGTCTGGGCCGTGGCGATCCTGCGCGCCGAAGGGCGCCGCACCGGGCCGGCTCGGTCAACGGCGTGCCGTCAGCCCGCCATGTAGGGGTCGTAGCCACAGCACGACGCTGGGTGACCTCGTGGCGCTGCCCGCGGAAGTGTACCTCCCCGGAGCAGGGGAACCTGATCGTGGCGGACGGCATACTCAGGGCATGACCGACGCAACCCCTCCACCGCCGCAGCCTCGGCTGGGACGCCACCAGGCCAGGACCCGCTGGGTGGTCGCCGGGATCGGGGTGGCGGTCCTGATCGGCGCGGCCATCCTGGGCACCGCAACCGCCCGGCGCCAACCAGCCCGCCCGGCCGCGTCCCCGGCGACCGCACCGCCCCCCTCGTCCTTGGCGCCGGACCAACGTGGCGTGCCGCCGCTGCGTGGCGTGCCGCTCAGCACCGCCACCGGCCTGCGGTTGCTGGTCGCCAACGATCCGACGCCGTTCCTGTTCGACGTGGACCGCGGCACCACCCGGCCGGTCACCGGCCTGCCCGCCGGCGGCGACCGGGTGGTCTGGGTGCTGCCGGTGGGCGCGGACGCGATCGTGGTCTCCGACCGGATCTGCAATGGCTGCCGGGATGCCGGGGTGTACCGGGTCCGCCACGGCACCACCGTCGCGACCCGGCTCGGCACCGCCAGTGACGTCGTGGCGGCCGGCGACGGCCGCGCCGTGTGGATGCTGAGCGACCAGGGCCCGACCCACTGCACGCTCCGCGAGGTCGGGCTGGACGGCCGGCCGCGACGGCCCGCCCGGCCGATCCCCTGCACCACCGAGCTCGTCGCGGAGACCTCGGCCGGGCTGCTGGTCACCACCGGCTCGTCGGCCGACGGCAGCGGCTGGCACAGCGCGCTGGTCGACCCCGCCGGCGGCACCACCCGCCTCCGCTTCCCACTGGCCCGGGCAGTCGCCGACCACGGCCACCTGGTGCTGGGCGGCGCCGACCAGCGCCACCCGCTCACCCTCGCCGACCTGCGCAGCGGCGCCAGCTACCAGCTCGCTTGGCCGAGCCAGCCGGGCTTCGGCCTTGACGAGGCCAGGGTGCACCCCGACGGCCGGCTCGTCGTCGTCGGGTTCGCGGATCCCGCCCTGCCCACCGGCGGCCAGAGCCTCGACGAGTGGCTGCTGGACACCGCCACCCGCCGCTGGCGACACCTGCCCGACATGCCCGCCGACGTCACCCTGAAGTTCACCAGCATGACCTGGACCAGCGATGGCAGGCTGGTGTTCCTGGCGCAGACCGCCGACCTCGGCGACGTGGTCGCGGTGTGGCGCCCTGGCCAGCCGCGGATCGCGGTCCGCAGGGTCAAGCTGCCAAAGCGGAGCGGCGGCAGCGACAGCTTCGTGGTGTGGTGAGCGCGCAGCCCGGCTGGCCGCCGGATCTGGCGCTCACCCCTTGCGGACACGCCCTCAGCTGAGGTCGCTCACCACCCGGCGGAGCCAGGCGAGGTACGCATCCCGGTCGCCCAGCAGATTCGCGGCCACCACGGCATACCCCTGGCCGTGGTGCCACGCTCCCCGCCCCTCGACCTCAACCAGCTCGAACGCGAAGGGACGAGCCCGGCGGCGGCGTTCCCACTCGACCGCGCGCACGATCTTGCCGGTGTCCTTGGAGGCCGCCATCACGTCGGCAACCAGGCGCGCTTTCGCGCCCGTCGGCACCGGCGGCGCTCGTCCCAGCCGGGGACCCGACCACCACTCCTGGAACGGCCGCCATGCCAGCCGGCATGCGGCCCGCAGGGCAGGGCGGTCGGCCAGAGCCCCGAACCCCTCCGGATCAATGAACCCCGGAAGCAACGGTGGGATCGTTGAGGCCACGTCGCCGCCGACCTGACGGCGGCGGTCCTCGACCAGCTGCGTCCACCAGCTCGGCCATGCTCGCGCCGCCACCGATCGCTGCTCGGCGGCCAGCCTTGCCCAAAGGTCGGGCAGCGAAGCAGCCACGTGCGCGGGGAAACGGCCACCACCAGCACCGAAACAACCGTCGACAGAACCGGCGCAGGCCGACGAGCTGTGATATCCTGATATCGCTATGGCGCGACGGCGGAGCGGTGGGACACGACCTACCAAGGACATGGTGCTGCGGCTCGACCCCGAGCTCGCCGAACGGCTGCGGGTGGTGGCAGAGGTCGAGGGCCGCTCGGTATCGGACGTGGCCCGCGAGGCGATCGGCACGCTGGTCGAGCGCCGCCGCCGCGACCAGCGGTTCCGCCGGCTGCTCGAGGAGAGCCTGGCCCGCCACGAGCAGGCCATCCGGCTGCTCCGCGACGACGTCGAGGCCGGTGAGGGCGCCCACCGGGGCGGGGCGGCGTGAGCAGGCTGGAGGTCCACGACCTGGTCGTGATCACGGAGCGCCTGAGCCGGAAGAGGGGAGGTCGGGGATGCGGTTCCGACGCCGGCGGGCGGCCCAGCCGAGGAAGTTCGACGTGGTTGGTTCCTGCTCGTTTTGCGGCAAGCGCCGGGACCAGGTGCGCAAGCTGATCGCCGGGCCCGGTGTGCGGATCTGCGACGAGTGCGTTGCCTTGTGCGTCGAGATCCTTGCCGAGCCGTGAAGCACCGCGGCGGCCACCGGGATCGGCCGGCGGCCGGCGGCCGCCAAGCCTCCAGGGAGGGTGCAGCTCGTGCCTGAGCAGCATGGCCAGCACGCGATCGCCGCCCACGGGTCGGCGCCAACCCATGGCGGGCATGGCCACCCAGGCGCGCACCACGGGCACGGCGCGCATGGGGGAGATGGTGACCACGCCGCGCAGTTCCGCGACCGGTTCTGGCTGAGCCTGCTGCTCACCCTGCCGGTGGTCGCGTACTCCGACATGGTGCAAGCGTGGCTGGGGTTCACCCCGCCGCAGTTCCCCGGGGCCGGCTGGGTCGCCCCGGTGCTCGGCACGAGCGTCTTCTTCTACGACAGCTGGCCGTTCCTGCAAGGCGGCCTCGCCGAGGCACGCAGCCGTCAGCCGGGCATGATGCTGCTCATCTCGCTGGCCATCACGGTCGCGTTCGCCGCCAGCGTCGCCACCGCCGCCGGCCTGTTCCAGCTGGACTTCTGGTGGGAGCTGGCCCTGCTCATCGTGATCATGCTGCTCGGCCACTGGCTGGAGATGCGCGCCCTCGGGCAGGCCTCCAGCGCCCTGGACGCCCTCGCCGCCCTGCTGCCCGACGACGCCGAGCGGGTGGTCGGGAACCTGACCGAGACGGTCCCGGTCGGCCGGCTGCAGGTGGGGGACGTGGTGCTGGTGCGCTCCGGGGGCCGTGTCCCCGCCGACGGCCGGATCGTGGACGGACAGGCCGAGCTGGACGAGTCGATGCTGACCGGCGAGTCCCGCCCGGTCGGCAAACGGGTCGGGGACCAGGTGGTGGCCGGCACGGTCGCCACCGACTCGGCCATCCGGGTGCGGGTCGAGGCGGTCGGCGAGCAGACCGCCCTGGCCGGCATCCGCCGGCTGGTCGAGCAGGCCCAGGCCTCCCGGTCGCGTGCCCAGGCCCTGGCCGACCGGGCCGCCGCGCTGCTGTTCTACTTCGCCACCGCCGTCGGGCTGGTCACCTTCGTGGTCTGGCTCGCCCTCGGCCACCCCTACCAGGCCGTCGAGCGGACCGTGACCGTGCTGGTGATCGCCTGCCCCCACGCCCTCGGCCTGGCCATCCCCCTGGTCATCGCGATCTCGACCGCGCTCAGCGCCCGCGCCGGGATCCTCATCAAGGACCGGCTCGCCCTGGAGCGGATGCGCACCGTCGACGCCGTCCTGTTCGACAAGACCGGCACGCTCACCAGGGGCGAGCCGGCGGTCAGGGAGCTCGCCGCGGTCGACGGCGACGAAGACGGCCTGCTCGCGCTCGCCGGTGGGGTGGAGGCCGACAGCGAGCATCCGCTCGCCCGGGCGATCGTGGCCGCGGCCCGCGCCCGTGGCAGCCTCGCGCCTGCAAGCGGGTTCCGCTCCATGACCGGCCGCGGCGTCCAGGCCCAGGTCGACGGGGCCACGGTCGCCGTGGGCGGGCCGGCGCTGCTGCGCGCGCTGGGCCGGCCCGAGCCCGAGACGCTCCGGGAGCGGATCGCCGGTTGGAAGCGGCGGGGGGCCGCCGTCCTGTACGTCGTGCGCGACGGCAAGGTCGACGGCAAGGTCGACGGCAAGGTCGTCGGCAAGGTCGTCGGCGCGCTCGCCCTCGAGGATGCCGTGCGATCGGAGTCGCACGAGGCCGTGAACGGGCTGCACCGGCTCGGCAAGCGGGTCGTCATGCTCACCGGGGACGCCCGCCAGGTCGCCGACGCCGTGGCCGCGGAGCTCGGCATCGACGAGGTCTTCGCCGAGGTGGCGCCCGAGGACAAGGACGCGGCCGTGGCCGCCCTGCAACACCGCGGGCTGCAGGTCGCGATGGTGGGCGACGGCGTCAACGACGCCCCGGCGCTGGCCCGGGCCGATGTGGGTGTCGCGATCGGGGCGGGCACCGACGTGGCCATCGAGTCGGCCGGTGTGGTGCTGGCAAGCGACGACCCGCGGGCCGTCGGTGCGATCCTGATGAGCCTGTCCACGATCGTGGTCGCCCTCAACGCCCAGCTGCTGCGCCACCTCGACCTGCGCCCGGGCCGCGCGTAGCGGGGGCGGGGCATCGGCTCCCGGAGTCCGATAAGGTGGAGTCGTTCACGGCGACCTGGAGTGCTGCCATGCCTCAGCTCCGCGCGGCCACGTCCGCCCCGCCCACCTGCGTCTTCCGCGTCCGCATCCTGGGCGGCGCCTATGCCCCGCCCGGCGCGCGGAAGATCTGGCGTGAGATCGAGCTGCGTGCCGACCAGACCCTCGCCGACCTCGGCGAGCTGATCCCAGCGGCGTTCGGCTTCGACGACGACCACCTGTGGTCGTTCTTCCTCAGCGGCAAGCCGTGGGACCAGGCAAGCGAGTACGCGCGCACGGCCGAGTCCGACCCGCTCACCGGGGCGCGTGCGCGCGGCGCGAACCGGCTGCGGGTCCGTGACGCGCCCGCCGACAAGGAGTTCCTGTTCCTGTTCGACTACGGCGACGAATGGCACTTCGGCGTCAAGCTCGTCCGCACCGGCGAGGTCGAGCGGGGCGCCCGCTACCCGCGGGTGGTGGCCAGCCGGGGCGAGGCGCCGCCGCAGTACCCGCAGCTCGAGGACGAGGACGACTGGGACGACGACCAGGACGAAGACGACTGGGACCAAGACGACTGGGACCAGGACGACCTTCGGCTTCCGCTCGGCGTGGGGCTTTCCGAGCCGGAGCCGCCCGAATTCCCCCCGGTCGAGCTGCGCCCGCGGGAGGAGCTTCGGGCGGCCGCCGCCGCGGCGCCGACCGTCCGGCGGCTGCGGACGCTGGTCGAATGGGTCGGTGCGGGACGCAAGCTCACCCCGAGCGGCAACCTCACCGTCGCCGACGGCAAGGAACTGGCCGGGCTGCTCGGCCTGGTCGGTCGCGACCAGCCCGCCAGCCTGCGCGTGCGCAGCTCGCAGGACATCGCCGGCCTCGAGCCGCTGCTCGGCTGGGCCAAGGGCCTCCGCCTGGTCCGCGTCTACCAGGGGCGCCTGGTGGTGGTCAAGCAGCACCGCCGCCTGCTCGACGACCCGTTGGAGCTGGTCAGCCAGGCCGTGGACGTGCTGCCGTCGTTCGATTGGGCGGCGCCGGTGACAAGCCTGCTGGCGTCGGCGTTCCCAGGCGGGCTGGCCGAAGCCCTGCTCGACCTGCTGTCGCAGCTGTACGCGCCCGAGGAGCCGGTAAGCCTCGGGGACCTGGCGGTCCACTTCTGGGAGGAGCACGTGGAGGCCGGCATCCTGGCCGGGCCGGCCCCCAGTCACCTCGACCTGTGGCGCATGGCCACGGCCGTCGAGACCGTGCGGCTCGTCAGCCAGCTGCAGGGCCTGGGAATGGCCGAGTTCGCCACCGAGCCGCCGGGCGACGGCGGGCCGGACGTCGTCGAGGTCGTGCTCGGTGACGTCGACGAGTCCTTGCGCAGCGTGGACGCGTTCCTGGCCGCACTCGCCAAGCTGCCGCTGCGGCTCACCCCGCTGGGCATCTGGCAGGCCAACGTGCTGCTGAACGCGCTCGGCGCGGTCGCCCCGGTGGTCGGGGAGCTCGCCGGCAAGGACGCCGCCGCGCTGATCGAGAGCGTGGCCGACTACGACGAGCCGACCTGCCGGGCGGAGCTGCGGGCCTGGTGCGAGCAGCGTGGTGCGGCCGCCGCGCGGGAACTGGCCGCCTACGCGCGCGCCGCGCCAGGCTTCGAGCAGCGCATGCTCGCCTTCGTCGGCCTGGAGGAGGCCGGACCCGCCGCCGAGGCCGAGGTTCGGGCCATGCTCGCGGATCCGGCGCTGCGGCCCCACGCGCAGATGTGGCTGGTCCAACGCGGCGTGGAGGACGAGGGCAGCCTCGATCCCGCGTCGGCGACCCTGCTCATGGCCGAGACGCTGGCGACGATCCTCGACGCGGACGGCCCGGCCGGGCTGGTCGAGCACGTGCAGCAGCTCGGCCCCCCCGACGAGCAGGCGAGCGTCCTCGCCAACCTGTGGCGAGCCCAGACCCCGCGCGCCGCCACCGTCCTCGAGACGATCGGCAAGGCCCATCCCAGCGCCAAGGTCGCCAAGGCCGCCCGCAAGGCCGCCTTCAAGCTCCGCTCCTCCGGAGCCCACGGGTAGCCGCAGGACAGCCGCGACGCCCGCATCGGTGCGACCGGTCAGGGTCCAGCCGGGGACGGCCGGCACGGTGAAGACGCCGCCTCGAGCGAAGGAGGCAGAACATGCAGACGTCGGATTCATGGGTCGTGGTCGGCCTCGACAATGGCGGGACCAAGAACAACGCCACGGTGCTGGACGCCGCGGAGCACTTCCTGGTGGACCGGCTGATCGAGACCCCCAGCCTGGTACGGGACGGCCCGGAGGTGGCGGTCGAGGCGCTGGTCCAGGCGTTCGCGCAGGTGCTCGAGCTCACCGGCACGCCGCGGGCGGCGGTCCGGGCGGTGGGGCTGGACACCCCGGGCCCTGCCAGCGCGGACGGGGTCATCTCGTCGAAGGGCTCCACCAACTTCGCGCACCCGGCCTGGTTCGGGTTCGACGTCCGCGGCGCGCTCGAGGCGCGGCTGGGCCTGCCGGTCGTCTACAACAACGACGCCAACGCGGCCGCGTTGTACGCCCACCACGTGCACTTCGGCGCCGAGGCGGCCACCCGCTCCTCGGTGGCGGCGATCGTGGGCACCGGCCTGGGCGGCGGCGTGATCGAGGGCGGGCGGGTCGTGCGGGGCGCCGCCGGGATGGCCGGCGAGCTGGGCCACGTCCACATCCCGATGCAGGGGCTGCTCGACGAGGGACAGCCGCTGCCCCAATGCAACTGCGGCTTCGTCGGCGACGCCGAGAGCGTGGCGTCGTTGACCGGGATCGAGAAGAACCTGCTGCCGTACTGGCTGGGCCGGTTCGGCGACCACGAGCTCGCCAGGGTAGGGTCGCTCGCCGCGGCCGCCAAGCTGCTGCGCGCCCACGCCGAGCGCGGCGACCTGCTGGCGCGGAAGATCTTCGAGCAGCAGGCGATGGCGCTCGGGCGGCTGTTCACGATCGCCGCCAACTTCACCGACCCGGACGCGTACTTTGTCGGCGGCGGGGTGGTGGAGACCGTACCGGAGTTTCGTGGGTGGTTCTTGGCCAAGGTGCGGGAGCACACCACGCTGCGGGAGGAGCAGGCGCGGGTCGCGACTTTCGCCCTGGTGCCCGATCTGGACATGGCGGGCGCCCGGGGGGCTGCGGTCGCCGCGTTCGAGACGCTCCAAAGCCGGTGACGGCCCGTGGCCGACCATGCGATCGTGGTCGCCGGGGCCGGCTACGCCGGGTTGCACGTCGCCCTGCGCCTGGCGACCAAGCTGCGGGACAACCCCGAGGTGACGCTGACCCTGGTCGACCGGCACGACTACCACCAGGCGCTCACCGAGCTGCCCCGGGTGGCCGGAGGCACCCGGGCGGCCGAGGCGGTGCGCATCCCGCTCGACCGTGTCCTGGCCGAGCGGGTCCGGTTCGTCCAGACCGAGGTCACCGGCTTCGATCTGGCCGGCCGGCGGCTGCTGACCCGGGCCGGGCCGATCGGCTACAACCGGCTGGTGCTGGCGCTGGGCAGCCGGCCCAACGACTTCGCCATCCCCGGCCTGGCCGAGCGCGCCCTGAGCCTGTACTCGGTCGCCGACGCCGAGCGGGTGTGGGCGGCGGTCAGCCAGACGATCGCCGCGGCCGCCGGCGCCGCCGACCCCGACCAGCAGCGTCGTCTGGCGACCGTGGTGGTCGGCGGCGGCGGTGCGACCGGCGTGGAGCTGGCCGGTGAGCTGGCCGAGATGCTGCCCGAGGTGGCGCGCGGCCGCGGGCTGGCGCCCGACCGTCCCAGGGTGGTCCTGGTCGAGGCGGGCAACACCATCCTGGCCGGCTCCTCGCCGGCGCTGATCGACCGGGCCAGCAGGATCCTCGACGAGCTCGGCGTGCAGGTGTGCACCAACGCGATGATCGCCGAGGCCACCGAGGAGGGCTTCCGGCTCGCCGACGGCCGGCTGGTGGAGGGCGGCGTGTTCGTGTGGGCCGGCGGGGTGAAGGCGCCGGAGCTGGTGGTGGGCTCCGGGCTGCCGGTCGGCCACAACGGCCGGGTCAAGGTCGACCAGCACCTGCGCGTGCTGGGCCACCCGGAGATCTCTGTCGCCGGCGACCTGGCCTCGGTGACCGACCCGCGGTCGGGGCACGTGCTGCCGCCACTCGCCCAGGTCGCGCTGGAGGAGGGCGAGACGGTCGCGCGCAACCTCGACGCGGAGCTCCAGGGCAAGCCGCTGGAGACGTTCACCTTCCACGACAAGGGCTTCGTCGTCTCGGTCGGGGTGCGTCGCGGGGTGGCGGAGGTGGCCGGCATCACCACCGGCGGGCGGCTGGCCCACCTGCTCAAGGACGCCATCGAGTGGGAGTACCGCCAGTCCGTCAAGCACCTGCGCGGCTGGGACCCGCTGGCCCTGTGATCGGTCGCGGGCGCACCAGCCCGCCGGGGGCTCGACCGCCGCCGCGGTGAATCAAGCCTGCCGGTTCGTGGTTATGAAGGCAAGGCGCCTCGACCCTGCAAGGAGGCAGCATGGCAACCGCAACAGCAGCGCCGTCTCGTCCTGGCCCGCAGCGGTTCGGCTGGCGACGGTGTCTGCTCGCCCTCGGCCTGGTGACCGCGCTGGTCGCCCTGGCCCAGGCGGCGCCGGCCGCCGCGTCGCAGCCCGGTAACGCCTACCGGCAGACCAACCTCGTCTCCGACCTGCCCGGCCTGGCCCAGCTCACCGACCCCGACCTGGTCAACCCCTGGGGTCTGGCGGCCGGCCCGACCACCCCGGCGTGGGTGGCCGACAACGGCACCGACAAGGCCACCATCTACCGCGGCTTCGTGGGCGGCAGCCCCATCACCAAGGCCCCGCTGGTCGTCAGCATCCCCGGCGGCGCCCCGACCGGGCTGGTCTTCAACCCCACCACCGGGTTCGTGGTCCGCTCCGGCGACGCCAGCGGCCCGGCGCTGTTCCTGTTCGACTCCGAGGCCGGGCTGGTCACCGGCTGGAACCCCGGCGTGCCCCCGCCGCCGCCCTCCACCCAGGCGCAGGTCGGCGCCAGCATGCCCGACGCCATCTACAAGGGCCTGGCGATCGCCAGCACCTCGGCCGGCACCTTCCTGTACGGGGCCAACTTCCACCAAGCACGGATCGACGTCTTCGACTCCAACTTCAACCTGGTGCACCTGTCCGGCAGTTTCTCCGACCCCGAGATCCCGGCGGGCTTTGCGCCCTTCAACGTCCAGCAGCTCGGCGGCCGGCTGTACGTTGCCTACGCCAAGCAGGACGCCGCCCGCGAGGATGAGGTCGCCGGCCCGGCCCTGGGCTTCGTGGACGTCTACAGCACCAGCGGCCGGCTGCTGCGCCACCTGATCGAGCACGGCCAACTGAACGCCCCATGGGGTCTGGTGCTGGCCCCGGCGGGCTTTGGCCGCTTCAGCGGCGCCCTGCTGGTGGGCAACTTCGGCAACGGTCGCATCAACGCCTACAGTCCAGCCACTGGCGAGTTCCTCGGCCGCCTGCGGCACTCCGACGGCAGCCCGATCCAGATCGACGGCCTGTGGGCGCTGCGCTTCGGCAACGGCGTCACCGGCAACTCCACCACGCTGCTGTTCACCGCCGGCATCGACGACGAGGCCCACGGCCTGTTCGGCGCCATCGAGGCGGCAGGCTAGCCGCGGCGACGCCTGCTTGGGGGCTCCTCGGGAGACGCCGCCGCCTCGGCTATCGTGGGGTCGGCGCCGGACCCACCGGACAGCGAGGAGCCCCCATGCCCGACCACGGCCGTGAGCCGAAGTTCGGCTACTTCCTCATCCCCAACGCCGCCGATCCGCTGCTGGCCACCGCGCAGGAGGTCGAGCGGCTGGGCTTGGACTACATCGGCGTCCAGGACCACCCCTACCAGCGCCGCTTCGTCGACGCCTGGACGCTGCTGGCCATGATCGCCGCGACCACCCGACGGGTCGGTGTGTTCCCCGACGTGGCCAGCCTGCCGCTGCGGCCACCCGCGGTGCTGGCCAAGGCGGCCGCCAGCCTGGACGTGCTCAGCGGCGGCCGGGTGGAGCTGGGGCTTGGCGCCGGCGCCTTCTGGGACGCGATCTGGGCGTTCGGCGGTCCCCGGCGCAGCCCCGGCCAGGCGTATGCGGCCCTGGCCGAGGCCATCACGGTGATCCGCAAGGTCTGGAGCGGCGAGCGCAACCTGCGCTTCGACGGCGCCCACTACCGGCTGGCCGGCGCCCAGTCCGGCCCGACCCCGGCCCACCCGATCGGCATCTGGCTGGGCGTGTACGGGCCCCGGGCGCTCGAGCTGGCCGGGCGGACAGCCGACGGCTGGCTGCCGTCGTTCCGGGGCGAGCTGCGCCCCCTGGTCGAGGGGGCGGCCCGGCTGGATGCGGGCGCGGCCGAGGCAGGGCGCGACCCGGGCGAGCTGCGCCGGGTGCTCAACGTCGCCGGTGCCATCACCGACGGTGCCTCCGAGGGTCCCCTGCGGGGCCCGGTGGCGCAGTGGACCGACGAGCTGACCGCGCTGGTGACCGAGCACGGCTTCGACACCTTCATCCTGTGGGCCGAGGGGCCCGGCCAGCTGGCGCGGTTCGCCGAGGAGGTCGTTCCGGCGGTCCGCGCCCAGGTGGCCAGGCAACGCGCGGTCGCCTGAGCTCCCTCGGCGGTGCCGTTGCGGACCGGTCAAACGGCGCGCGGTCATCGCCACCACGGCGCGGCGGGGAGGCCGTGGGCCGCCATGGTCGCCCCGAGCAGCAGCACCAGCACTTCGCCGACCTGTTGCGCGGCGCCGAGCACATCCCCGGTGATGCCGCCGACCCTGCGGGCCGCGACCCGGCCGACGGCCCAGGCGCCGAGCCCGGCCAGCAGCGCGGCGGGCGCCACCCAAGGTCCAAGCGACACCGTACCGACCAGCAGCCCGGTGCCGAGGGCGGCGAGCACTTGGCCGCGCCCGACCGCGCCCGCGTAGGACGCTCCGAGCCCCTCGCCGGTGGCCGGCCGTGCCACGACGAGCAGGCCGATGCAGCCGGCTCGGCTCAGGGCGTGGCCCGCCGGCAGGACCGCCAGGGCCGCCCAGCCGTCCAGGCTCGCCAGCGCCGCGGCCCGGACGGCCACGCTCAAGACGACGGCCAGGACCCCGTAGGTGCCGTGGGTGGGGTCACGCATGATGCGCAGCGCCTCGCCGCGGCGCCAGCCGCCCAGCGCGTCGGCGGCATCGGCCAGCCCGTCCTCGTGGAAGGCGCCGGTGAGCACGACCCCGGCGCCGACCGCCACGGTGGCGGCCGGCAGCGGCGGCAGGGCCAGGGCGACGCCGGCGTAGATGCCGGCCACGGCCAGGCCGAGCAGCCCGCCGACGAGGGGGAACCACGGGACCGCCCGGGCGAGCTCGCCGGGCCGGGCCGGGCCGGCGCCCACCGGCACGCGGGTCAGGACGGCCAGGGCGGTGCGCAGGCCGCTCACCTGCCAAGCCCCCACTCGGCGAAGGTGGCCACCTCGGTCACGCAGGCCGCGGCCAGCCTGACCAGCGGCACGGCTGCCAGCGCCCCGCTGCCCTCCCCCAGGCGCAGGCCGAGGTCGAGCAGCGGGGCCTTGCCGAGCTTGTCGAGCAGGCGCCGGTGGCCGGGCTCGCCCGAGCAGTGCCCGGCCACGCAGTGGTCCAGTGCGCCCGGCCATGCCAGCTCGAGGGGCGCGACCGCGGCGCCCACCACGAACCCGTCGAGCAGCACCGGCAGCGACCGCAGGCGGGCCTCGACGGCCGCCCCGGCGATGGCCACCAGCTCCGGACCGCCGACCTGCCGGAGGATCTCCAGCGGCTCCGACAGGCCGCCGATCCGCCGGCGGGCGGCCTCCACCACGGCCAGCTTGCGGGCGAGGCCCGCCTCGTCGACCCCTGTGCCCCGCCCCGTCCACACCTCGGCGGGACCCCCGAACAGGGCCGTGCACACCGCGGCCGCCGCGGTGGTGTTGGCGATGCCCAGCTCGCCCAGCACCAGCAGGTCCGCCGCCAGCCCGGCCACGGCCCGCCGGCCGGCCTCCACACAGGCGCGGAACCGTGCGGCCGAGAGCGCCGGCTCGTGCCGGAGGTTGGCGGACGGCCGGCCCACCCCCACGTCCACCACCGACAGCCGCACCCCGAGCGCTCGCGTCATGACGTTCACGGTGGCCACCCCGGACCGGAGCGCCCCGAGCATCGCCCCGGTGACCTCGGCCGGGTAGGCGCTCACCTGCTCGGCCGCGACCCCGTGGTCGGCGACGAAGATCACGGCGGCTGGCGCGATCACCTGGGGCCGCGCGGTTCGCTGCCAGCCCGCCAGCCACACGGCGAGCTCGTCCAGCCGCGCCAGGGCTCCGCGCGGCCGCAGGACCTGGCTTGCCCGGGCGCGCACGGCCGCTCTGGCCGGCTCGTCGGCGGCGGGGGCGGTCGTGAGCAGCCGCCCGACCTCGTCACCCACCCGACATCCCTTCCAGCAGGCCGTCGGGGGCGGACAGTGGCAGCACCCGTCCTGCCACGACCAGCATCGTCTGGTCGGCGGCGTCCGCCCAGATCGCGTTGACCCGGCCGAGCAGGTCCCGGTAGCGGCGGGCCAGCGGGCTCGCCGGCACGACACCGAAGCCGACCTCGTTGGACACCACGACCGTGCCGGCCCTCCTCGCCGCGGCCAGCGCGGCGGCGCGGCGCGCCTGCTGCTCGATCTCGGGATCGGCGCCGCCGTGCTCCAGCAGGTTCGCCACCCACAGCGTCAGGCAGTCCACCAGTGCGAGCGCGTCGGAGGGCAGGTCCGCCAGCACGCGCTCCAGCTCGAGCGGTTCCTCGACCGTGCCCCACGCTGGTGGCCGCCGTGCCCGGTGGCGGCGGATGCGCTCGGCCATCTCCTGGTCGCGCGCCTGGGCGGTGGCGACGACCACCACCGGCCCGCCCCGGGCGGCGGCCAGGCGGACGGCCAGCTCGGACTTGCCGCTGCGGGCGCCGCCGAGCAGCAGCACCAGCGGCATCAGCGGCCGGTCCTGCGGCGGGTCACGCGGGCGGCTCCGTCGCCGCGGCCGCCGGGCGGCGCCCGGGCCGGGTTGGCAGCACCAGGATTCCTGCGTCCGGGTCGTCGACGACGCGGACCTGCGCCCCGTAGTGCCGGCGGATCGTGGCTTCGGTGAGCACCGCTCGGGCGGGGCCGAGCGCCACCGGCCGCCCCCGGTCCAGCAGCAGCAGCTCGTCGGCGAACTGGCCGGCCAGGGTGAGGTCGTGCATGGCGGCGACCACGGTGAGGCGGTGCTCGGCGCGCAGCTCGTCGATCAGCTCCAGGATGCGCTGCTGGTGGCCCACGTCGAGGGCGGCCGTGGGCTCGTCCAGCAGCAGCACCGGTGCCTGCTGGGCCAGGGCCCGGCCGAGGATCGCCCGCTGGGCCTCCCCGCCCGACAGCGATCCCAGCGGCCTGCGGGCCAGCGGGGCGAGGTCCAGCCGCTCGATCACCCCGGCCACGACCTCGAGATCGGTGTGACCCTCGGTGCCGAGGTAGGGGATGTACGGGGTCCGGCCGAGCAGCAGGTAGTCGGTGACGGGCATCGACGCCGGGATGGCTGGCCGCTGCGGCACGTAGGCCACCAGCCGGGCCAGCCGCCGCCTGCCGATGGCCGACAGCGGCGTCCCCCGCAGCCGGATCTCCCCCGTGTATGGCACCAGGCCGGCGACCGCGCGCAGCAGCGTGGTCTTGCCGGCACCGTTCGGCCCGATCAGGCCGAGCCAGCCCCCGGCCGGCACCCGGCTGCGCACGCCGGCCAGCGCCGACACGCCGTCGTAGCCGACCGCCACCTCCACCAGCTCCAGGCCGGTCATCCCGTCCCCTTCGTGGTGCGCAGCACCAGCAGGAAGAACGGCGCGCCGAAGAAGGCCGTGACCACCCCGATGGGCAGCTCGGCCGGGGCCAGGGCGGTCCTGGCCACGACGTCTGCCAGGATGACGAACGCCGCCCCGAAGACGACCGACAGCGGCAGGACCAGCCGGTAGCTCGGGCCGGCCAGCAGTCGCACCGTGTGGGGCACGATGATGCCCACGAACCCGATCAGCCCGCTGACCGCCACCGCGGCGGCGGTGCCGAGGGTGGCGGCCACCACCACCGCCAGCCGCACCCTGGCCGCGCGGATGCCGAGGCTGTCGGCCTCCTCGTCCCCGAGGCTCATGACGTCGAGCAGGCGGTGGTGGGCGACGAGCACGGTTCCGCTCACCGCGACGTAGGGAAGGATCAGGGCCACCTGTCGCCAGCCGGTCGTGGCCAGCGTCCCCAGGATCCAGGCGTACACCTCCTGGATGATCTGCGCCTTGCGCTGCTGCACATAGGTCTGTGCCGCGGTCAGCAGCGAGGCGATGGCCACGCCGGCGAGGATCACCGTCGCCGTGGCCCGGTTCGGTCCCGCCGACCGTCCGAGCACGTAGGTGGCCGCCACCGCCACCAGCCCGCCCACGAAGGCGGCCACCGGCAGTGGGCTCACCGGCCATCCGGCGGCTCCCGGCAGGTAGGCGACCGCCAGGGTGGCGCCCAGGCCGGCCCCGGCCGCCACGCCCAACAGGTAGGGGTCGGCCAGCGGGTTGCGGAACACCCCCTGGTAGGCCGCCCCGGCCGTCGCCAGCATCGCGCCCACCAGGCCGCCGAGCACCACCCGGGGCAGGCGCAGCTCCCACAGGATCGCGCTGGCCTGCGGTGACAGCCCCGAGTGGACGGCGACCAGCGGCAGCCGGTCGGCGAGCTCGCCCACCACCGCGCCGGGCGCCAGCGCCGCCGGGCCGACCAGCACGCCGACCAGCGCCGCGCCGGCCAGGCAGGCCAGCGCCACCGCCAGCAGCCAGGGCCGGAGCCTGGTCGGACGCACGCGCAGCCCGGCCGCGCCGACGCCGCCGACCGCCTGCATCAGCCGCCGACCCGCTGGTGCAGTCTGGCCAGCGCCTGCACCACGGCCTGCAGGTAGTCCACCACCCGCGGCCCCCAGCGGGAGGCGATGTCGTCGTCCAACGCGACCACCGCGCCCGTCCGCACCGCGGTGAGCTGGGCCCAGCCGGGGCGTCTGGCCACCGTCGCGGCCGACTGGCCGCAGCATCTGGTGTCGGCCAGGAAGACGATGTCCGGGTCGGCCTTGACGATGAACTCGGCGGACAGCTGCGGGTAGCCCGCTGCCGCGCCCTTGGCCTTGTCGGCGATGTTGGCGAGCCCCAGCATGCCGTAGAGCTGGCCGATGAAGGTGGCCGAGGTCACGGTGTAGTAGGTCTGGTCGAGCTCGTGGTAGTAGGTGAGCCGGCGGTCGAACTTCGGGGCGGATGCCACCAGCTGCCCGATCCGCGACCGCATCGAGGCCACCTGTCGGGCGGCCTCGGCCAGGTGGCCGCTGGCCACCCCGAGCTGGCGGAGCTGCGCGTAGGTGTCGTCCAGGGTCTTGGCGGCCGGGGTGAGCAGCACCGGGATGTGCAGCGTTTGGAGCGACCGCTCCAGGTCGTGCGGGTTGTAGGAGATGACCACCAGGTCCGGGGTGAGCTTGGCGATGGCCTCGACGTTTGGCCGGAAGCCCGACAGCTTCGTCCTCGGCGCCTGTGGCGGGTAGTTGGACTGGTCGTCGACGGCGGCCACCTGGCCGCCGGCCCCGATGGCGAACAGCATCTCCGTGGCGGTAGACGACAGCGAGACGATCCGTTGGGGCCGCTGGCGGATCGTGACCGCCCCGTTGGCGGCCTTGACCGTCACGGGGAAGGTGCCCTCCCGGGAGGCCGCGCTCGGTGTGGCCGTGGGCCGCGACGACCCGGTCTGCGAGCCGCACGCGGCGGCCAGGGCGGCGACCACGACCACCACGACCACACGAATCCAGCCGGCGGCCGCTGGCGGGGCCTTGCCGCGACCTGCTTGCGGGGCCTTGCCGCGACTTGCTTGCGGGGCGTCGCTGCAACCTCGGGGCATCGCCGTCCTCCTCCTGGCCGAACGCGCGGCCACTCGGGCCGGCTCTCACGGAAAGGCGATGCGGCGATGCCTCCGGTCCCAGGACCGGAGGCGACCCGTGTTCCAGGCCCGCCACCTTGCGCGAGAGGCGGCTCCCTCGCTCCCTCGAGGCAGGTCTCCTGACTTCCGGATCCTCGCTAGCCCGAGCCTTCCCAGGACCGCTGGTCCCAGTGGCATCTCACGGGTTCGCTCCCCGGTCACAGTGGCGCGACCGTGCCGGACTCGCACCGGCTTCCCTTTTCAGCCCCGGCAGAGGATGCCGCCCCCACCGGTCGCCACCTCGGGTACTGTGCAGTTGTCGGCCGGGATTGTGGCCCATCCCGCGGCCGCCGGCAACCCTACCCCGGAGCGTCGTCCGTCAAAGCCGGAGCTCGAGCGACCCCGAACCGAGAAGGCGGCCCGCTCGGCCATCGCGTTCCTCGAGTCGCCTAGGCGGCGCCGAAGGCAGTGAACGCGCACCAGCTCACGAAGGCTCCCGGCTGGTCGCAGTTCCACGCCGCCCGTGCCCCGTGCAGCGCCTCGGCCAGGGTGGCGCCGCCGCTCACGAGCTCGTGCAGCGAGCGCATCAGGGAGACCGCCTCGAGGTCGGGCACGGCGATGGTGCTGGCGATCAGGCCGGCCGTGCCACGGGCGATCAGCGCGCTCACAAACCCGAGCGTCTCATCCCCCTCGTAGGGGACCTCTGCCCCCGACTCGCAGGCGGCCAGGATGATTCGGTGCGCTGAGATGCCTCGCAGGTCCAGCTCCTGGACCGTGAGCGAGCCGTCGCAGAGCAAGAGCGACGAGAACGTTGGGTTGTCCGACCGGAGCCGGCCATGGCAGGCGAGATGGGTGAGCGTAGCGCCGTGGAGCGCGGCCACGACCGCGTCGACGGTGCTCGCCGACGGCGTCAGGACGGTCGGCTGCGCGTGCAACCCGCGCAGGGCGTCCACTTCGGCCGCAGCCCCCGGCAGGTCGGGCCCGGCCACGAGCACGACCCGCCCGCTGGCCTCGGCCCTGCGCTGTCCGGCGCGGGCCCAGAACGAGGCCGACGGCGCCACCGAGAGCGGCGCCGGGTGGAGCGCCGTCCACGGGATGCGCTGCAGATTCTGGGAGGGGACGACCACCAGCCGGGCATCATCCGGCAGCTCAAGCGGTCGCAGCAGCAGCTCGGTCAGCTGGCGCAGCCCAAACTCGGCGCTGCGACGTGCCGCGGCCAGAGCCGCCGGCGAGCCGGGCCGGGTCAGCCGGCGAAGCGAGAACAGCACCGCCTCGGCCTCGTACTGCACCGACTCGACCGGGCCGAGGTGCACCAGCCTGGTCCGCCGTGGCTCCAGGACCGCCGCGAACAGCCGGCCATCGAGGGCACCGTACTCGACGAGCACTTGACCGTCGAGGAGCCGCCGCAGCTCGGCGGGGGACATGGTGGCGCCGTCGACCGCGGCCGCCGGCCGTCGCTCCCAACTGGCCCGGCGTATCCGGCGCTCGATCGCGGCCTGCCTGACGCGCAGCTCCGGCACCTCACTGTCCAGCCCGGACCGGGCCTGCGCGAGGTCGGCGTGGACGGCTCGCAGGGCGGCCAGCTCCTCCTCGATCCCCTCGGTGCTGGACGGCTCCACAGCGAACATGGCCGCGGCCCGGGTCCGCTCCATCCAGTCCAGCACGCGGGCGGCCGAGCCGGTACGGAGCAGCACCTCCAGACCCAGCCGGCCGAGCTCGGCGCCATGCCCGGACGCCAGAGCCCGCAGCTCCATCGAGGGCAACGCGGCGCGGTGCCGCCGCAGGTCGGTGAGGCCAGCACGGCAGTAGCGGAGGATGCTGCCGCCGCGGCGGTCGATCCGGGCGGCCAGAGCAGCCGCGACCTGCCCTTGAGGCGGACCAGGACAGGCGCACGCCGGGCCAGCTCGCGCGCCCGGCGCAGGCTGTCACGGGCGGTCGGGGTCCGGCCAAGCACCAACGCGACGCGTCCGGCAGCCAGATGAGCCTCGACCGCCTTGAAGCGATGCCGAGCCGCTCCAGTGTGGCCGCGGCCCGCCTGGCCGCGGTGAGGTCGGCCGGAGACACCTCGCCGGTGCGGACACGGGCCTCGACCGCCAGAACGGTCGCCCGCGCCGCCCATGCCGTGCGGCGCTGCCGGCGGAAGCTCTCGGCGACCGACTCCGCAGCGGCAACGGCGCGCGGCTGGTCGCCGGCTACCAGGGCGAGCTGAGCGGTCCGCAGCCGCGCTTCGGCCCCCATCAGCAGCACACCATGGTCCTCGAACTCGCCGGCGGCGAGTTCGGCCAGCTCCGACGCCTCGGCGAGGAGCCGGAGATCCATCAACGCGTCGGCATGCTCCAGGTAGTGCTCGCCGAGCGACAGCCCGGCCGTCTCGTACAGCCGTGCCGCCTCACCGAACAGGCGCAGGCTCTCGGTCAGCCTGCCCGCCTGAACCGTTACCCAGCCGCGGCTCTGGGTAACCAGGGCCACCACCGCCGGGCCGACCCTGGCGGCCAGTTCGGCCGCCTGCGTCAGACGGTCGAGCGCGGCGCCGTGGTGCCCGTACTGGGCCTCGATGAGCGCCATGTTGTTGGCCATGATGGCCCGCACGGCGGCTGGGGCGTCTGGGCGCACCAGCGTGCGCCGGTAGACGGCGGCGGCTTCGGACAGCCGGCCGATGTTCTGCAGCAGGGCGGCCTGCTGCAAGTCCAGTTCGGCCGAACGACCATCCGGCAGGAAGGCGGCCGCGCGGTCGAGGTCGCGCTGGGCGGCCGGCAGCCGCCCCAGCTCGTGGTTG
>JBIOYL010000080.1:0-4385 GCA_044870185.1 Actinomycetes bacterium
CCGCAGCCGGTAGGCCGCCCGGTCAAACGCTGGCGGGCGGCCGCCCCGGCGGCCCCTGGCCAGCCGGTGGGCAGCCTGATCGTCCTTCTCCGGGATCACCGCGCGGATACCACGGCGGCGCAGCAGCGCGCGGTTGGCGCGGGCGCTGTAGGCCTTGTCGGCCAGCACCCGGTCGGGTCGCGTGCGTGGCCGCCCCGCCCCAAGGCGTGGGACCCGGATGCCATCCAGCACCGCGGCAAACTGCGGGGAGTCGCCGCGCTGCCCGGCGGTCAGCACGATCGCCAGCGGCCGCTGGCCCTGCTCGACCGCCAGGTGCAGCTTGCTGGTCAGCCCGCCGCGGGAGCGCCCCAGCGCGTGGTCGGCTGGCTCGGGGTCGACCCCGCCGGGCGGCTCGCGCTGGAGGGCCCCTTGTTGCGGGCGCCGGCGGCGTGCTGGTGGGCGCGGGCGATGGTGGCGTCCACGCTGACCTGCCAGCCGATCAGCCCCTGAGCGTCGGCCTGGGCCTGCAGCTGCTGCCAGGTGCCGTTGCGCTGCCAGCGGCGGAACAGCCCGTACACGGTCTGCCAGGGGCCGTAGCGGGCGGGCAGGTCGCGCCAGGGCGCGCCGGTGCGGGTCCGCCAGCGGATCCCGTTGATGAGCTGGCGTTTGGTCCACTTGGGTGGCCGGCCGGGCTTGGTGCCTTTGGGCAGCAGCGGCGCCAGCCTGGCCCACTGCTCGTTGGTTAGGTCTCCTCGTCCCATGCAGGAAGTATCCCATGGAACCCGCCAACTTTTGAAACACACCCTAGCACCGAGGCGACGAAGGTGGCGACGCCGGCCTGGGTGGCCGCCTCGGCGAGCTGGCCGAGCAGGATGGTGCCAAGGCCCATGCCGTGCAGGCGGTCGGCGATGGCCATGGCCACCTCGGCCCGCTCCGACCCTGCCGCGTCGCGCTCCCAGCCGGCGTGCGCGACCACCTGACCGTCGCGGCCGGTGGCGACCAGGCCGTAGCGGTCCTGGTAGTCCACGTTGGTGGCCCACGAGACGGCCTGGTCGAGGTTGGGGAAGGCGGAAAAGAACCGCAGCGCGGTGGACTCCGGCGACAGCGACGCGAAGAACGCGCGGACAGCGGCCGCGTCCTGTGGCCGGACGGGCCGCACGTGCACGGTGGAACCGTCGCGCAGGACGACGTCGGCCTCGCGATGCCGCGGGTAGGTGGCCATCTCGATCACTCCTCGAAACCGATCTCGTGGCCACTGTGCCCTCCGGCGACCAGGCCCTCAAGGGCCGACGGGCCTTCACGCCCGGCTAACCATCAGGCCTCTGACGCCGGACCAGGATGGCGAACCAGGGACCCTGGCCAGCCCACGAGACACCCGCCAACAGAGGTTCAGAGGTTGACCGTTGCAGGGCTGGCTTGCTGTCGCCTCGAGCCTCTCGCGACGGCGATACCGGAGCGGCCACCGACTCGTGGTAGCCAATCGCCAACCACCTGTCAGCGCGGTGCGTGTCCAGTCGCCCGGACTCGTGGGGATGCTGGCCGGGGTGGTCTGGAGGCGGCGCTGACCGCGTCGCGGCAACCGCGGGGCTGTCAGCCCTGTCCGGCCCGGGCCAAGGGCCCCTGGCCACGCGGCAGGCCAGACCCATACTGGAAGGAGGTGGGCTGGACGGGCTCGTGCACGATCGGCCGGTGGCCACGACACGAAACAGGTGATGGCGATGTGGGGCTACAACTGGGGCTGGGGGGCCTGGCTGGTGATGAGCGTGATGATGGTGGGGTTCTGGGGCCTGGTCATCGCCGGGATCGTCGTGCTGGTCCGCTACCTGACCGGCAGCCGTCAGGGCGGCGGGGCCGCTGACAGCGGGCGGAGCAGCGCCGAGGAGATCCTGGCCGAGCGGTTCGCCCGCGGCGAGATCGACGAGGACGAGTACACCAGGCGCCGCCAGCTGCTGCGGGCGGGCCGGTGAGCCCGGTGCGCCGGCCCAACGCGCGGCTGCTGGTGGCCGCGACGCTGGCTGCGCTCGTGCTGGGCGCCGGCTCGACGGTCGGGCTCGCCGCCGCCAGCGGTGCCTTCGGCGGCCCAGCCCGCACCGGCGCACGCTGCACCGCCCCGACGCTGGCCGGGACGGTGGTTGACGTCACCCTGGCCGACATGGGCGGCATGATGGGCGGCCCTATGGGCGGCCCTATGATGAACGGCCAGCGGTGGGGCGAAGGCATGGCGCGGGTGTTCGCACGCCCTGGCGTAGTCTCGGCCGGGACGGTGTCGCTGCGGGTGGTGAACCAGGGCGCACGGACCCACGAGCTGGTCGTGCTGCCCTTGCCGGCGGGTCAGGCCGTCGGGACGCGTGCGGTCGGCGGCGACGGCCAGGTCGGTGAGGCCGGCAGTCTCGGTGAGGCATCACGCAGCTGCGGCGCGGGAGCGGGGGATGGCATCGCGGCCGGCGCGGCAGGCTGGCTGACGCTGACGCTGGAGCCTGGCCGCTACGAGCTGGTGTGCAACCTACCCGGCCACTACGCGGCCGGGATGCGCGCCGAGCTCAACGTCAGCTGACCATCACCGCCGCCTCCCCGTGGACCAGGAGCAGCCAAGGCATCTCGCGTCCCTCCATGCGGCGGGTTACAAGCGGCACAGGGGAAGTCCGGATCAAGGCTCCGTCGATGCTGCACAGGTTCTGGGTGTAGCCCACGTTCCGGATAGCATGCAGCTTCACTTCACGAGTACGCGGGTCATCCCTTGGCATATGCCGATGCTTGGCACCTCGCGACCCATGGTGAGGACCGGGCGCTAGCCGGCGACACCCTCCAGGAGGTCACCGCCGCGGCCGAGCGTGGCGTCCAGCGGATCCGGGGCACGCCGCATCTGGCCTTTTCGTTTCTGCGCTACTACGGCCTGTCCCTATGGTGAGCAACGACCAACATCACCGGAACTGGCGAACTTCTTTAATGAGGTAACCGCGCAGCAACGCACCTCTCATTTGTCGGCCGTGATGAGTGACTCCTCGTTTCGACGATAGCTGTAGTAGGGCGTCGGTCCCTTTCCGAGGCGAACAGCCATCTGGATCTTCTCCTCGCCTACGATGCCCATTAGGTCGTTGAATTGGCGTTGCAGATCGGTCATCTCGGGGAACTCCTGCAGGACCTGGCTGTAGGGATGCATCTGCAGCCCGAGCCTTGCGGCGGCCAAGCTGGCTCGGACATAGGCCCGACCTGCCTTGATCCAGTCTTGTTGTGTGTTGGTCGCCGTCTTCAGCAAGAGCAGTCCCTCCGCGCTGGCGAGCCCAGCCCGAAACCCCTTGAGGTAGGCGTTGATGGACAGCTTGCTGTGCCAGCGACGGATGTCACCGTGCTTCAGATACCACTCCTGCAGAGGCAACAGTCGACCGACAACGCCCGCCTGCGGCAAACTCATCCCGTCCCGCTTCTCGGCACGCTCACGCTCGCTGAACCGAGACCACACGCGGCTCTCCTCCCACAGGTGGCGGGTCTGGCACTCGATGGTCATGGCGCGATCGAAGATCGCCAGGAGCGGCTCCATCCGTGCTCGGTCGTTGATGCCGATGACCTGCACGTCGCCCTCTCGCACGCACTTCGCTATGGCAGCGAACTGCTGATCGGACACGGGCGCCCCTCCGTGGGACGGCCGGCGGTTCGTCTGCCTGGCGTAGACGTAGGCAGACAGTTCATCGGGTTGGGTTTCAGCAGCTGGCGTGAGCGTGATGCGGGCGACCGGCTTCATGCCGACCTCACTCAGGCCGTAGGTTCCCTCTGGGAAGCTCTCGACGGCGGTCTCAAAGCCCATGGTCGACGCGCCGACCGACAAGGTCTCGATGAAGCAGCCGCAACCGATGTGGATCTGCCGCGCCGGCGGGTCGGTCACTGGCAGCAGGCGCGCCTTGTCCACATAGAGAACCGTCTGCAGGTCGGAGGTGTTGCGCAACTTCCACGCCTGGGTGTTGTGTGGGTTCGGAGCGTTGCAACCATACGCGATCGCCTGGTCGATTGGCGTGGCGAGCTGAGTCACGTCGGGTCGTTTGGCCGACTGATCGCGGGTGGACGGGAGTAGCGACACAACGGGCCTCCTCTCGCGGAATGGCTCCTACTGTATGCGTCTGCCCTGGCCAGTTGTAGGGCCTCACGCCGCGCCATATCGACCGCTCCGCGCTTCGAGCATCCTGGCGCTCCGAGCGCCGAATCGGGCACTGCCCGAGTACGAGAACCGTCAGGCACGATCGAACGATTGATCTGGGTGCCTCACGCCGGTCCTCGTGCTGGGCGAATGGATGCAGATCGGCGGGTATGCGTGCGCTGGACGCGCGAGCCGTCGGCTCATTGCATCACGCTCCGTAACGACCTGGCCGTCTCTGGGTGGTCTGCCCGGCTCCGTCGGCGGTGAATCGGACCTC
>JBIOYL010000081.1:0-6700 GCA_044870185.1 Actinomycetes bacterium
GGCAGGCCGGCGAGCAGGCCGTGGCCGACCAGGCGGCGGCACAGCTCGGCCGGGTCGGCGGGCAGCCGGACCACGAACTCCTTGTAGAAGGGCTTGTCCGGGAAGGCCAGCCGGACGCCGGGCAGGGCGGTCAGCCGGTCGGCCGCATAGCGGGCCGTCCGCAGGCACAGCCGCCCGAGCTCCTCCAGCCCCTGCGGGCCGAGCCAGGACAGGTACACCGCGGCGGCGATCGCGTTGAGCGTCTGGTTGGTGCAGATGTTGCTGGTCGCCTTCTCGCGGCGGATGTGCTGCTCGCGGGCCTGGAGGGTGAGCACGAAGCCGCGCCGCCCGGCACGGTCGAGCGTCTGGCCGACCAGCCGGCCGGGCAGCCGGCGCACGTCGGCCGCGGCGCAGGCGAGGAAGCCGAAGGCGGGGCCGCCGAAGCTCGGATGGTTGCCGAGCGCCTGCCCCTCCCCCACCACGATGTCGGCGCCCTGCCGGCCGGGCGGCTCGACCAGCCCCACCACCAGCGGGTCCAGGGTCACGACCAGGCGGGCGCCGGCCGCGTGGGCGACCGCGGCCGCGCCGGCCACGTCCTCGATCACGCCGAGGAAGTTCGGCTGGGCCAGGACGACGGCGGCGGTCTGGCCGCCGGCCCGGCTGCGCGCCTCCTCCAGGTCGGTGGTGCCGGCCAGCGCGCCGACCTCGACCAGCTTGAGGTCCAGGCCCCGGCTGTAGGTGTCGAGCAGCTCGCGGACGCGCGGGGCGACGGCCGCGCTGACCAGGAGCTCGTGGCGGCGGGTGGCGGCCACCGCCATCATCGCCGCCTCGGCGACCGCCGACGCCCCGTCGTACAGCGAGGCGTTGGAGACCTCCAGGCCGGTCAGCTCGCTGATCAGCGTCTGGTACTCGAACAGCGCCTGGAGCACGCCCTGGCTCGCCTCGGGCTGGTAGGGGGTGTAGGCGGTGGCCAGCTCGCCCCGGCCGGCCAGATACCAGACCACGGCGGGCACGTAGTGGTCGTAGACGCCGGCGCCGAGAAAGCAGGTCAGCTCGTCGAGGTGGCGGTTGCGGGCCGCCAGCCGGGCCAGCTCGGCGGCCACCTCCTGCTCGGCGTGGGGTCGGGGCAGGTCGAGCCCGGCCGGGGCGCGCAGGTGCGCCGGGATCGGCTCGAAGAGCTCGTCGAGGTCGCTGATGCCGAGCCGTTCGAGCATGCGCTGCACGTCGGCGTCGGTGTGGGGCGTGTACGCCAAGGAGGTTCCCTTCCTGTCGCTGCCCCGGTCGTGGCACCGGCGGGCGGCGCCGCCCTCGGCCGCCGGGGCTGTCGCTGCGGGCGGTGCGTCGTGCCGGCGTCCCCGGTCGTCCCGGGGACCTCCGGCTGGCCAGGGGCGCCCCGATTACATCACCGGCCTGTGCCCCCCGCAACGACGCCCCGGCGGCGGGTCGGGCCGGCCGCCCGCTGGCGGCGCGATGGTGTGGCGATGGCGGCTCGAGCGCCCCGCGGCGGACCGTGGCCGGATCAGCGGGCGCGGCGGGGCTTGGGGAGGTCGACGGTGGCCAGGCGGTGGACCTCCGGGTCGACGGCCAGCAGCGCCTCGGCCTCCCCGGCCGGTGGTCGGGGAGGCCGGCTCGGAGCGGGCGGCAGCCCCTCACCTGCCCGGACGGGCGGCGCGGCGGCATGGGGGAGCTGGCTTGGTGGCTCGAGGCCGTACTTGACGAGCAGCCACAGGTAGTCGCGCTGGTACAGCACCTTGATGCGCACGTCCGGGTAGAGCTCGCGCAGCCGCCGCACCTTGCGGTTCTTCTTGGTCACCAGCTTCTGGCTCAGCGTCGTGATCTCGATGTACAGGTCGTAGGCGGGCAGGTAGAAGTCGGGCCGGAACTGCGCGGTCGGGTTGCCGTCGTCGTCCCACTCGATGGGGAACGCGGTCGGCTCGTACTGCCACTGGATCTGGTAGAAGTCGAGCAGGCGGGCGAACTGGCGCTCGGAGTTGTGTGCGAAGGCGGACCGAGGGGCGGCAGGCGCCCGGTCGGCCTGCGCGGCGCTCACGGGCGGGTGGCCCTCCGGCGCCCCGAGCCACCGGCCTTCGCGGCGGCCAGGGCGGCGGGCGCTGCCGTCCCGGCGGCCTCGGGCAGCGCGGCGGCGGCGGGCGTCGCCTGGGCGCCGGCCGAGCGCTCGTCGGCCGGCAGGTGGGCGACGTCGCCCTCGGTGTCCTGCCACACCCGGCCGACCGCGATGCCGAAGAACACCCCCTGACCGTGGGAGAGGACGTCGACGACCTCCTCGCCGGACTGGCAGGCGTAGATGCGCTGGCCGTCGGAGACGAGGGTGACGTCGGACAGCGGTCGTCCCGCGCCGCCGGCCCGCAGGTAGCCGATCGCCTCGCGGATGCGCTGCAACGACACGCCGGCGTCGAGCAGGCGCTTGATGATGCGCAGCTCGACCAGGTCCCCGAAGCTGTACAGGCGCTGGCTGCCCGAGCCGTCGGCCGCCCGGATGGACGGGGTGACCAGGCCGGTGCGCGCCCAATAGTCGAGCTGCCGATAGGTGATGCCGACCAGCCGGCACACGGTCGGCCCACGGTAGCCCGACTCCGATGGCGCCGGAGACGAGCGCACGGCCATTGCGTCCCCTTCCAGGCCGGGAATTACAGCAATGTGAGCTTACAGGCTCGACGCCGGTGCATCAACCGTCAACGACAAGTCGGCTGTGAACCGACCGGCGACGGTCGGCGGCTCGACCTGAGCTGGAACCTGAAGGCCCGTTACTCGAAGTCCTCCGGGCTCACCTGGTCCAGGAACTGGCGGAACTTCTCGACCTCCTGTTCCTCGTCGTCGCTCTTGATCAGGATCGACGCCTCCCGCAGGACGCCCTCCTCGGCGAAGATCGGGGTGTTCGCCCGCACGGCAAGCGCGATCGCATCGCTTGGGCGGCTGGAGACCGAGTAGTGCGAGCCGTTCTGGCTCAGCTCGATGGTGGCGTAGAAGGTGCCTTCCTTGAGCTCGGTGATCACCACCCGCTCGATCGAGACGGTGAGCTCGTCGAGCAGGTTCTTCATGAGGTCATGGGTGAGCGGCCGGGCGGTGGCGACGCCCTGGAGGGCGAACGCGATCGCGGTCGCCTCCACGTTGCCGATCCAGATCGGCAGGAAGCGCTCGCCGTCGCGCTCTTTCAGCAGCACGATCGGCGTCTGCGTGGGCAGCTCGATCCGTACGCCGACCAGCGTCAGCTCGACCAAGGCGCAACTCCTTCGAGCGTCAGATGGTGGGCCGGGCGCCCGGTTTGGGCGCCCGCTCCGAGGCTATCAGACGCCTCCATCGCGCGCGACAGCGTGGGCCGGCTCCGGTCGATTTCGCGGCCGACGCCGCCGCGGCGGCGTCGGCCGCGAAATCGACCGGAGCCGGCCCACGCTGTCGCGCGCGATGGAGGCGTCTGATAGCCTCGGAGCGGGCGCCCAAACCGGGCGCCCGGCCCACCATCTGACGCTCGAAGGAGTTGCGCCTTGGTCGAGCTGACGCTGGTCGGCGTACGGATCGAGCTGCCCACGCAGACGCCGATCGTGCTGCTGAAAGAGCGCGACGGCGAGCGCTTCCTGCCGATCTGGATCGGCAACGTGGAGGCGACCGCGATCGCGTTCGCCCTCCAGGGCGTCGCCACCGCCCGGCCGCTCACCCATGACCTCATGAAGAACCTGCTCGACGAGCTCACCGTCTCGATCGAGCGGGTGGTGATCACCGAGCTCAAGGAAGGCACCTTCTACGCCACCATCGAGCTGAGCCAGAACGGCTCGCACTACTCGGTCTCCAGCCGCCCAAGCGATGCGATCGCGCTTGCCGTGCGGGCGAACACCCCGATCTTCGCCGAGGAGGGCGTCCTGCGGGAGGCGTCGATCCTGATCAAGAGCGACGACGAGGAACAGGAGGTCGAGAAGTTCCGCCAGTTCCTGGACCAGGTGAGCCCGGAGGACTTCGAGTAACGGGCCTTCAGGTTCCAGCTCAGGTCGAGCCGCCGACCGTCGCCGGTCGGTTCACAGCCGACTTGTCGTTGACGGTTGATGCACCGGCGTCGAGCCTGTAAGCTCACATTGCTGTAATTCCCGGCCTGGAAGGGGACGCAATGGCCGTGCGCTCGTCTCCGGCGCCATCGGAGTCGGGCTACCGTGGGCCGACCGTGTGCCGGCTGGTCGGCATCACCTATCGGCAGCTCGACTATTGGGCGCGCACCGGCCTGGTCACCCCGTCCATCCGGGCGGCCGACGGCTCGGGCAGCCAGCGCCTGTACAGCTTCGGGGACCTGGTCGAGCTGCGCATCATCAAGCGCCTGCTCGACGCCGGCGTGTCGTTGCAGCGCATCCGCGAGGCGATCGGCTACCTGCGGGCCGGCGGCGCGGGACGACCGCTGTCCGACGTCACCCTCGTCTCCGACGGCCAGCGCATCTACGCCTGCCAGTCCGGCGAGGAGGTCGTCGACGTCCTCTCCCACGGTCAGGGGGTGTTCTTCGGCATCGCGGTCGGCCGGGTGTGGCAGGACACCGAGGGCGACGTCGCCCACCTGCCGGCCGACGAGCGCTCGGCCGGCGCCCAGGCGACGCCCGCCGCCGCCGCGCTGCCCGAGGCCGCCGGGACGGCAGCGCCCGCCGCCCTGGCCGCCGCGAAGGCCGGTGGCTCGGGGCGCCGGAGGGCCACCCGCCCGTGAGCGCCGCGCAGGCCGACCGGGCGCCTGCCGCCCCTCGGTCCGCCTTCGCACACAACTCCGAGCGCCAGTTCGCCCGCCTGCTCGACTTCTACCAGATCCAGTGGCAGTACGAGCCGACCGCGTTCCCCATCGAGTGGGACGACGACGGCAACCCGACCGCGCAGTTCCGGCCCGACTTCTACCTGCCCGCCTACGACCTGTACATCGAGATCACGACGCTGAGCCAGAAGCTGGTGACCAAGAAGAACCGCAAGGTGCGGCGGCTGCGCGAGCTCTACCCGGACGTGCGCATCAAGGTGCTGTACCAGCGCGACTACCTGTGGCTGCTCGTCAAGTACGGCCTCGAGCCACCAAGCCAGCTCCCCCATGCCGCCGCGCCGCCCGTCCGGGCAGGTGAGGGGCTGCCGCCCGCTCCGAGCCGGCCTCCCCGACCACCGGCCGGGGAGGCCGAGGCGCTGCTGGCCGTCGACCCGGAGGTCCACCGCCTGGCCACCGTCGACCTCCCCAAGCCCCGCCGCGCCCGCTGATCCGGCCACGGTCCGCCGCGGGGCGCTCGAGCCGCCATCGCCACACCATCGCGCCGCCAGCGGGCGGCCGGCCCGACCCGCCGCCGGGGCGTCGTTGCGGGGGGCACAGGCCGGTGATGTAATCGGGGCGCCCCTGGCCAGCCGGAGGTCCCCGGGACGACCGGGGACGCCGGCACGACGCACCGCCCGCAGCGACAGCCCCGGCGGCCGAGGGCGGCGCCGCCCGCCGGTGCCACGACCGGGGCAGCGACAGGAAGGGAACCTCCTTGGCGTACACGCCCCACACCGACGCCGACGTGCAGCGCATGCTCGAACGGCTCGGCATCAGCGACCTCGACGAGCTCTTCGAGCCGATCCCGGCGCACCTGCGCGCCCCGGCCGGGCTCGACCTGCCCCGACCCCACGCCGAGCAGGAGGTGGCCGCCGAGCTGGCCCGGCTGGCGGCCCGCAACCGCCACCTCGACGAGCTGACCTGCTTTCTCGGCGCCGGCGTCTACGACCACTACGTGCCCGCCGTGGTCTGGTATCTGGCCGGCCGGGGCGAGCTGGCCACCGCCTACACCCCCTACCAGCCCGAGGCGAGCCAGGGCGTGCTCCAGGCGCTGTTCGAGTACCAGACGCTGATCAGCGAGCTGACCGGCCTGGAGGTCTCCAACGCCTCGCTGTACGACGGGGCGTCGGCGGTCGCCGAGGCGGCGATGATGGCGGTGGCCGCCACCCGCCGCCACGAGCTCCTGGTCAGCGCGGCCGTCGCCCCGCGCGTCCGCGAGCTGCTCGACACCTACAGCCGGGGCCTGGACCTCAAGCTGGTCGAGGTCGGCGCGCTGGCCGGCACCACCGACCTGGAGGAGGCGCGCAGCCGGGCCGGCGGCCAGACCGCCGCCGTCGTCCTGGCCCAGCCGAACTTCCTCGGCGTGATCGAGGACGTGGCCGGCGCGGCCGCGGTCGCCCACGCGGCCGGCGCCCGCCTGGTCGTGACCCTGGACCCGCTGGTGGTGGGGCTGGTCGAGCCGCCCGGCCGGCAGGGCGCCGACATCGTGGTGGGGGAGGGGCAGGCGCTCGGCAACCATCCGAGCTTCGGCGGCCCCGCCTTCGGCTTCCTCGCCTGCGCCGCGGCCGACGTGCGCCGGCTGCCCGGCCGGCTGGTCGGCCAGACGCTCGACCGTGCCGGGCGGCGCGGCTTCGTGCTCACCCTCCAGGCCCGCGAGCAGCACATCCGCCGCGAGAAGGCGACCAGCAACATCTGCACCAACCAGACGCTCAACGCGATCGCCGCCGCGGTGTACCTGTCCTGGCTCGGCCCGCAGGGGCTGGAGGAGCTCGGGCGGCTGTGCCTGCGGACGGCCCGCTATGCGGCCGACCGGCTGACCGCCCTGCCCGGCGTCCGGCTGGCCTTCCCGGACAAGCCCTTCTACAAGGAGTTCGTGGTCCGGCTGCCCGCCGACCCGGCCGAGCTGTGCCGCCGCCTGGTCGGCCACGGCCTGCTCGCCGGCCTGCC
>JBIOYL010000082.1:0-19045 GCA_044870185.1 Actinomycetes bacterium
TGTTGCGCCAGCGGCCCTCCGGCACCAGCGTGTACAAGACCATGACCAGCGACGCCGCGAAGAAGCTGATCTGCACCGGCGGCAGCGCCCAGCCGCCCCAGCCGGCTCGGATGGCCACCCCGAACGGCCGTGGACGCTGGGCGAGCGGGCCCACCCAGGCCTCGACGATCAGGCTCAGCAGCTGCGCGAGGATCACCAGGACGATCAGGTGCCGGAAGCGCCGCAGCACCAGCAGCGCCAGCAGCAGCCCCGCCAGCAGCCCGTTGAGGACCCACCACGAGCTGATGGCCGCCAGCGCACGAAAGAGCCCCACCAGCCCTGGCGCGTGGAGCCCGGCCAGCCACCGGACCACCGCGTCATCGGCTACCGTGACGTCGACGGCCAGGCCGCGCAGCCCGCGGGCGAACACCGCGATCGTCAATGCGACCAGCGCGAGCGCGGCGAGCAGCCAGCCGATCCCGCTGGTCTGCAGGTGGTGCGGCAGCGGTGGCGCCTCGCCGGTGGGCCGCCGGCGGCGCGCCCGCCGGACTGTTCCGGGCGGGATCCGCTGGGCAACCACCCGTGCCGACTGGTCCGCGGGCACGTCCATGACCCCTCCCAACCCAAGGCGACCAGCCGCGCGACGGCGTCGCACCCATCGCCCAAACGATCTGCCATCACGACCGTGCGATGCCGATCACGGTCCAGCCTAGACGCCCTCCCGCGAAACCAGAATGGGCCGTAACGCCTCGGCGGCGGGGCAGCCCCGGGCCTGGACCTGGAGGCGTGGCCGGTCACCGGCCGGTCGGCTGCCCCGCCTCGGTCCGGGAGCCCTTGCGGGTCCGCAACGTGTCGGCCTTGGTTCGCTCCGGGAACCGGTTGGCGTACTCCCGCTCCAACTGCAGCATCCGCTCGGTGTGGTTGAGCAGCGCCTGGCGCGAGCCGTGGAAGAACGTCTCCGCGCGGGTCGCGTACAGGGAGCGGAGCTCGCGCTCCAGCGCCGCATCGTCCAACTGACGCGGATCGAGGCCGAACTTCCCCGCCATGGCCGTCCCCTTGGCTCATGCCCGACGCCCTCGCCTGCTGGCGGCGAGCCGGTTACGTGGGCGCCGACACACAGTGCGGCCGGCCGCCGGCTGCTCGGTGCCTGGCCGGCTTGCTGGTCGACCCTGCCATTAGCCTACCGCGTGCTTGGTTCGCCAGCGAGGCCGCAGCAGCGCGCCGGGCCGTCGTCGGAAGGCTCCCGAGCTGCATCGGAGGAAGCCCTTTGACGCCAGATCCGTAGGTTGAGCAGCCTCGAGGCGTTCGGCTCCAAGCGGATCTACCCTGCTCACGTGACGTGCTCCGCAGGAAGGGGAGTTCGTCACCGAACAGGATTGCGTCTAGCGTGTTCCTCTTGGCCGGCCGCGGTGACCTGGGTGGTGGGCTCGGGTCCCGGTAGGCGGTAGGCGGTACACCTCGACCGGCTGCTGGCGGCCCTTGAGCAGCCGGGTGCCGGCCGACGACCTCGGCGACCTGGCGGGGCGCCAGCCGCTCGGCGAGGGTGGAGAACCCGCGGATGTCGGAGAACAGGATGGTCGCCTCCAGCTCGCCCTGCAGCGACAGCGCCGACGGTGAGGCGTGGACCAGCTCGGCGACCTCTGGTGGCAGGAACGGGGCGAGGAACACCAGGCCACCTGGCCCGGCGACCAGCTCGTCCCCCGGCCCGGCTACGTCTGGACGAACGCGGTCACCATCCATGCGCCCGCCGGGTGATCAGGATGGCTCGGTACGCGCCGTCCAACCCGGTGCGCTGGTCGAGCCGGGCCGCGCGCTGGTCCTGGGTGGCGTCAACGACTCCGACGCCGACCTTGCCGCCGGGCGCCCCGGCAGCACCTGGGCGTTCATCCTCCAGCCAGTCGGCCAGGACTCGACCCGACTGCTCATCCGCTGCCGCGGCAGCTCGCGGCTGGCTCGCCCGAGCTGTTCCGGGAGACCGCCGAGCGCATCCCGAGCGGGCGTCTGCGGCTGTACCGCGGCAAGGGGCATGCCAGCATCAGCACGTTGACCCACCGGCCCGCCGTCTGCGAGATCCTCGAGTTCCTGACCGCCGACGAGCTGCCCGCCGAGCGTGCGCGGCCAACCAACCTGCGGGCCTGAGCCCCCGGCCCTGACGGCGAGCGTTGGCGCGATCTTCGGCCCGGCAATCAAGGCGGGCGGGGTCGCCGTGTTCGCCGTCCTGTCAGCGGCGCGGCGCGGGCAGCATCGCGTGCGCTCATGGCCTTGGCCTACTCCTGCCTCCCCGGAGTGCGGCCGGCGGCTTCGGCTCGCTGTCGGATGCCGAGGAGCTGGCGGCGGCCCATGACGAAGTGGGCCGCCGCCAGCAGCAGATGCACGAACGGCGCCCATTTCCCTGCGGGCCGGTAGTCCACGCGCATCCGGGTCAGCAGCCGAGTGGCCTCGGCATCGACGGGTTCGAGCACGAACGCCCAGCTCCAGGCCAGGTGGTCGTCGCCCCATGGCCCGGTCGGGTCGACCGTCTTGCCGGCGGCGGTGACCTGCCACAGCACCAGGGCGCGCGGCGGATCGACGATGGCCACCGTCATCGGCATGCCGGGGGCGAACGGTAGCTGATCGCCGACCGAGGGGGCAGGCATGTCCGGGTTGAGCCGATCGGTGTTGCGGGCGCCGAAGCGCCGCTCCAGCACGTCGTAGCTGTAGAAGCCGGCGCGGCCCTCATACCCCATCTGGGCCAGCCACGGCCAGACGTGCTCGACTGGGGCGCGGATGGTGATGGCGTGGGTGGAGTCCAGCTTGGAGGCGGGGATGCGGTCATCGCCCGGCAGCGGACGGGTGATCTCCTCATCGGTCGCGCCCCAATGCTGGTGCCAGCGGCGGGTGCCGAGCAGCACGGTGAGGGAGCCGGCGGCCAGCGCCAGCGCCGCCTGACCGACCCGGCGGACCTTCATGGCCGACCTCCTTCGGTTGCTGCGAGACGCCGACCACAGCCTTGGAGGGCCAGCCGCTTGGGCGGCGTCACACCGCGCCCTGCGGCTCCTCGGGAACGACGATCCACAGCACCAGATAGATCACGAGACCGGGACCCCCGAGCAGGGCGAGCACCACGAACAGCACCCGGATCAGCGTCGCGTCGGTGTTGAAGTACCGGGCCAGGCCGCCGCACACGCCGGCGAGCTGGCGGTCGGTCCGGCTGCGGTACAGCTTTCGCGTCTGGGCCATGGCGCCGCCTTTCGCGCGCAGTGCCTGCGGTGCAGGCTGACGGTGTTCGTGTGCCGTGTCCGGTGGCGGGCGACCGTGCCACCCGCACCACAGCACCTGATCAGGATGCTACTCGGGGCTGTCCAGCCACGGCTCCCGCAGGTCGACATGCTGGAGGTCGGTCACCAGCCTGAGCATCTCCGCCTGGCCGGGTCCGACTCGGCCGGCTGCTCCCGCTCGAAGCGCCGGGCGTCTTCTACAATCGTCCGCGGTCGGCGGACCGAAGACCCGAACGGCGTGCGCGCGGGGTCCGGCGCCGGCTTGGTGGCACCGAACAGGGTGTGGTGCGACGGAAGGGGACGACGATGGAGCCTCAGGAGGTCATCGCGCAGGCGCGGGACACGCTCACCGTCAAGCGGGTGTTCGGCGAGCCGTACGAGAAGGACGGCGTGACGATCATCCCCGCCGCCCGGGTTCAGGGCGGCGCCGGCGGCGGACGGGGCGAGGACGCCAAGGGGCAGGGCAAGGGTACCGGCAGCGGCTTCGGCATGACCGCCCGCCCGGTCGGGGCGTTCGTCCTGCGCCAGGGTGAGCTGCGCTGGCAGCCGGCGGTCGACGTCAACCGGATCGTGCTCGGGGGCCAGGTGGTCATGGTCGCCGCCCTGCTCACGGTACGGGCGATCGTCAGGGCGCGGGCCAAGGCGAAGGCGTAGCCCAGCACCAGCAGCACGCCAACCCAGCTCGGCGACCCCAGGAATCCGTGCCGCCCGGTCCTCGCCGCCGAGAGTGGCGTGCCGCCAGACGGGGTAGACACCTGCCGGTCGTGCACGTGGCTCCGGAAGGTGGCGGCAGTGAACGCGGACAGCATCGCGTGGATGGTGAGCTTGGTGGTCGGCATGGTGGTGTTCCTGTTCATGCGGTCGGCGCGGCGCTGACGCCGCTGCCCGGCGGCCGCCCTGGCGGGCGCCGCCGTCCGCCCCGCTGCCCGGACGCCCGGGCGCCCTGGAGCCGACCCGCTCGGGTGGTACGAGAAGGTCGAGGCGTAGTTTCCCCTTCCTGGCTCGTCGTGCTAGCCTTCCGCCCGGCCTCCCCCAAGGCCGATGGCGACCCTCTCCCCCAGGCGTCGACTCGTGGCGTTCTCCCCTGCTGCACGACCACAGCACCACCCGCCGATCCGCCGGGCCCTGCTCGGCGCGGTGCTGCTCGGCGCGGTGCTGGTGGCGGCCGGCCCCCTCCTGGTGGCGGCCGGCCCGGTCCGGGCCGACAACCTGGCGCAGGCCCGCGCCCGGATGGCCAAGCTCCGAGGCGAGACCCAGGTGCTCACGGCGCGGCTCGACGCGGCCAACGCCGCCCTCGAGGACCTGGACGTGCGCTCCAGGGCCCATGCGCGCCAGCTCGCCGCTGCGCAGGCCAGGCTCACCGGCGCGCAGCGGGCACTGGCCGCGCAGGCCACCTCCGCCTACCGCAACGGCGGCGGGGCGCTGCTGAACTCGATCCTGTCGGCGCATCCGGAGGTCATGCCCGAACGCATGGAGACCCTCACGGTCCTGCTGCGCGAGCAGACCGACGCGGTCGACGAGGCGAAGGCGGCCGGCGCGGCCTACGACGCGGCCCTGCGGGAGGTCGCCGCCGACCGCACGGCGGCCGCCGCGGCCCAGCGCAAGGCGAAGGCGAGCCTGGACGCCCTCAACGCCCGCTTCAAGCAGGCCAAGGCGCTGGTCGACCGGCTGGCCGGCTTCCCCGGCGGCCAGGGCAGCTACCAGAGCGGGCCGGTCACCGTCGGCGGCGCGGTCATCGCCTGCCCGGTCGAGCCGCCCTACAGCTTCACCGACACCTACGGCGCCCCACGCGGCGGTGGGCGTAGCCACCACGGCGTCGACATCATGGCCCCCTACGGCGCCAGGGAGTTCGCCTACACGTCCGGGGTCATCAGCCGGGAGCACAGCAACACCCTCGGCGGCATCACCTTGTACCTGACGGGCGACGACGGCAACGAGTACTACTACGCGCACCTGTCGCGCTACGCGGTGGGCCAGGGCACCCGGGTCAGGGCCGGCCAGCTCGTCGCCTACGTGGGCAACTCCGGCGACGCCCGCTACACCGCCCCCCACCTGCACTTCGAGGTGCACGTCGGCGCCGGCCGGACGGTCGTCAACCCCTACCCCTACGCCAAGCGCGCCTGCGGCTGACCCGCCCGGGCTAGGAGAGCGGCGGCGCGGTGATCACGATGGTGCGCCGCTTTGCGTCGGGGGTCGCGCCGCGGCGCTCGGCCCACGGCTGCAGCGCCCGCATCCAGGCGGGCAGCCCGGGCGGCAGGTCGCCCTCGGGGATCGGGCGCAGGTCGGCGTCGGTGAACGCGCTGCCGTAGTGGTCGGTGGGCTGGGCCACGTCCGGGTGGCGAACGGCCGGCCGCAGCACGTCCAGGCCGGCGTTCCAGTGCTCGAGCAGCTCCGCGGTCAGCTTGGCGAGCTTGTCCCGGTCGCCCTTGGCGGCGCTCTCCGGCTGGGTGGGATGCGGCAGGTGCCGGTAGGCCAGGTCCGCGCCCTTGCCCGCCGGCGTCGCCGTCCAGGCGTGCCAGGCGGCGTCGGCCAGGTGGCCGAAGGCGACCACCGCCTCGATCCGCCCGCCGGCGAGCAGGGCGTCCAGCCAGCGGTTGCGGTAGGCGACGACGGCCGGGTCGTCGTGGTGCCGCTCCCCGCCGCTCTGGCCGTACACGCCGTACAGCAGGGCGTTGAGCATCACGTAGCTGCGCTCGATGCCGAGCTTGGCCAGGAACCCCTGCACCCGCTGGCCGGCCTCGCCGACCAGGATGCGCCTGACCACGTTCTCGTGGACGCTCGGGTCCTGGCCGAGCACGAGCACCCGGGCGCTGCCGTCGAGCCGGCCCCGGTGGAAGATCGGGCCCCACTCCACCCGGAAGTCCTCCGCCGGGTAGACCTCCGGGCCCGGGAAGTCCGCGACCAGCGCGCCGAACGGCTCGGCGCCGTAGCCAGGATCGAAGTCGTGCGGCACGGTCGGCCCCCTTTGTCCTTGTCGAGCAACCCGGCGCCAGTTCTACCCGGCCAGACCGCGCCAGGGAAGGGATCGCGTGCGCCGCATCTACCGGGGGGAGGCGCCGCCGGACCCGGCCGGGTCCTGACTCGCCAGCCAGGCGGCCACCGCCGGGCGCAGCGCCCGGAACGCGCGGCCGCGGTGGGAGGCGGCGTCCTTGGTGGCCGCGTCGACCTCGGCGCTGGTCCGGGTCCAGCCGTCGGGCAGGAAGACGGGGTCGTAGCCGAAGCCGCCCGTGCCGCGGGGCGCGTCGAGGATGTGGCCCGGCCAGGCCGCCTCGGCATGCCACTCGCGTGCGCCGTCGACCAGCACGGCGGCACAGCGGAACCGGGCGGTGCGCCGCTCGGGCGGCACGCCGCGCAGCTCGGCGAGCAGCTTGGCGAGGTTGGCCTGGTCGCTGGCGCCCGGGCCGGCGTAGCGGGCCGAGTGCACGCCCGGCGCGCCGCCGAGCGCGTCGACCTCGAGCCCCGAGTCGTCGGCCAGGGCGGGCAGGCCCGACCAGGCCGCGTAGGCGCGCGCCTTGGCACGGGCGTTGTCGAGGAAGGTCGCGCCGGTCTCCTCGACCTCGGGCGGCTCGCCGAGGCCGGCCTCGCGCGGCCCGACCAGCTCGACCGGCAGCCCGGCCAGGATGGCGCGCAGCTCCCGCAGCTTGCCCGGGTTGCCGGTGGCGAGCAGGATCCGGGGCGCCGTCACGCCTTGGGGTCGCCGGCCGCCCGCGGCCGGGCCGGCAGGTCCAGGGCGACCGGGCCGAGCGCGAGCCGGCGCAGCGGCGGGATGGCGGCCTCCTCGAGCAGCGGGCCCAGGGCGAGCTTCTGCGCCCGGACGAGCTGGCCGATGCCGCCCATGGCCAGGTCGAGCAGCTCGTCCAGCTCGGTGCGCGAGAAGGTGGCATTCTCGGCCGTGCCCTGCACCTCGACCAGGTTGCCGAGCCCGGTGGCCACCACGTTCATGTCCACGCCGGCGCGCACGTCCTCGTCGTAGGCGAGGTCGAGGCTGGGTATGCCGTCGACGATCCCGACGCTGACCGCGGCCACGTGGTCGTGCAGCGGGAAGCTCCTGGCCCTGCCGTCCCGGGCCAGACGATGGCAGGCGGCGAACAGCGCCACCCAGGCGCCGGTGATGGCGGCGCAGCGCGTGCCGCCGTCGGCTTGGAGCACGTCGCAGTCGACCCACAGGGTCAGCTCGCCGACCGCGGCCAGATCGGTGACCGCCCGCAGCGAGCGCCCGATCAGCCGCTGGATCTCGTGGGTGCGGCCGCCGGGGCGGCCCTTGGCCACCTCGCGGGGGGCGCGCTCGGGGGTCGACCCGGGCAGCATCGCGTACTCGGCGGTCACCCAGCCCTTGCCGCTGCCTCGCAGGAAGAGCGGGGTGCGCTCCTCCGGGCTGACCGCGCACAGCACCTTGGTGCGGCCCATCTCGACCAGCGCCGAGGCGTAGGCGGTCTGCTGGTAGCCGAGGGCGATGGTCACCGGGCGCAGGGCGTCCGCGGCGCGGCCGTCGCGGCGGGTCACCAGGCGCCTGCCGGCTCGAGGCGGCCGTCGCCGTCGCGGCGGCTCACAAGGCGACTCCGAGCTGGAAGACGTCCTGCTCGACGGCGACCTCGATGTCGCCGCCGTAGCTCTGGCGGGCGCGGTCGAGGGCGACCTCCGGGTCGCAGTCCGGACGCAGGTGGGTGAGCACGAGGCGGCGGGCGTCGGCGTCGGCCGCCCACTTGCCGGCCAGGTGGGGGGTCATGTGGATGGGGTGGGCGCCGTAGGGCCACTGCATCCAGGCCGCCTCGCAGACGAACAGGTCGGCGGCGTCGGCGAGCTCGCCGAGCGCCTCGCAGGGGCCCGAGTCGGCCGAGTAGGCCAGCGTCCGGCCGTCGGCGGTGGCGCGGATGCCGTAGGTCTCGATGCCGTGGACGGTCGCCACGGCGGTCAGGGCCAGGCCGCCGAGCTTGACGCACTCGCCGTCGGTGAGCTCGTGCACCTCGAAGGCGTGCCGGCTCGACGGCGGCATCCCCGCCGACCAGAACGCCTCCATGTGGTTGATCCAGCCGGACGGCCCGAACACCGGCACGGGTGGCGGCGGTTGGTCGAAGCCGTACTTGAGGGCGTAGTTGGCCGCCGGCAGGTCGCTGCAGTGGTCGACGTGCAGGTGGCTCACCCAGATGGCGTCCAGCTCGGGCAGGGACGTGTAGCGCAGGAGGTTGGCCAGCGTCCCCGAGCCCGCGTCGACCCACACCCTGATCGGCCGGCCGGCCCGGTCGGGGCCGCCAGTCGCCTCCAGCAGGTAGCCGGAGCAGGCCCGCCCGGGCGCCGGGTAGGTGCCGCACGAGCCGAGCACGGTGAGCCGGATCATGATGCCGCCGCCTCGGCAGCGGCGGCCTCGGCGGGGTCCAGGCCGGCGTGGCGCTGCTCGACCCGCGCGACCTCGGGGCCGAGGAAGCGGGCGCCGAGGGTGCGGAACTCGGCCGGGTCGCCGGAGGCGACGAAGCGGCGGCAGGCCTCGGCGCCGAACGGTGCGTGCAGGTCGGCCCGGGTGAGCTCGGCGAACACGTCCCGGGCGGTCCACTCGGCCGAGTTGACCAGGAACACGTCCGGGCCCATGAGGTAGCCGATCACGCCGGTGAGCAGCGGATAGTGGGTGCAGCCGAGGATCAGGGTGTCCACGTCCGCCTCGATCAGGGGGTCGAGGTAGGCGTGGGCGACCGCGAGCACGCCCTGCCCGGTGGTCTCGCCGCGCTCGACGAACTCGACGAAGCGCGGGCATGCCCTGGCGGTGACCCGCACGTTCTCGCGGGTCTCGGCGACCGCCTCCAGGTAGCGGCCGGAGCCGATCGTGCCGGTCGTGCCGATGACGCCGATGCGGCGGTTGCGGGACAGCCGCACCGCGGCGCGCACGGCCGGCTCGATGACGTCGACGACCGGGATCGGGTAGGCGGCGCGCAGCTCGTCCAGGGCGGCGGCCGAGGCCGTGTTGCAGGCCACCACGGCGAGCTTCACGTCCTCGGCGAGCAGCAGGTCCATGATCTCCTCGGCGAAGCGGCGCACGTCGGCCTGCGAGCGCGGGCCGTAGGGGCCGCGGGCGGTGTCGCCGAAGTACAGCACCGACTCGTGCGGGAGCAGGTCGATGATGGCGCGGGCGACGGTCAGCCCACCCACGCCGGAGTCGAAGATGCCGATCGGTCGCTCGTCCATACCGCGACGATACCGCAGCCGCGGGACGGGGCGCGCATCAGGCCCACAGCTGCCCGGCCAGCCCCCGTTCCGCGGCCGTCTCGTCCGCGCCGTACGCGCCGGTCGACAGGTACTTCCAGCCGCCGTCGGCGGCCAGCACGACGATGTCGGCCTGCTCGGCCCGTTCGGCCAGGCGCAGGGCGACGTGCAGGACGGCGCCGCTGGAGATGCCGGCGAAGATGCCCTCGACGGCGGCCAGCTCGCGGGTGCGGCGCAGCGCGTCGTGCGAGCCGACCTTGATGCGCCGGTCGAGCAGGTCGGGGTCGAAGATGGGCGGGATGAAGCCTTCGTCGAGGTTGCGCAGGCCGTACACGAGGTCGCCGTACTCGGGCTCGGCGGCCACCAGCTGCACGGCCGGGTTTCGCTCCTTCAGGTAGCGGCCGACGCCCATGAGCGTGCCGCTCGTGCCCAGCCCGGCCACGAAGTGGGTCACCTCGGGCAGGTCGCGCCAGATCTCCGGGCCGGTCGTCTCGTAGTGGGCCAGCGCGTTGGCCGGGTTGCCGTACTGGTACAGCATGACCCAGTCGGGATGCTCGGCGGCCAGCCGGCCGGCCAGCTCGATGGCGCCGTTGGAGCCGCGTTCGGCGGGGGACGGCACCACCTCGGCGCCGTACAGCTCCAGCAGCTGCCGGCGCTCGAACGAGGTGTTGGCGGGCATGACCACCACCAGCCGGTAGCCGCGCAGCCGGGCGATCAGCGCCAGCGCGATGCCGGTGTTGCCGCTGGACGGCTCCAGCAGGGTGGCGCCCGGCGCGAGCAGCCCGGCCTTCTCGGCGTCGTCGACCATCGCCCGGGCGATGCGGTCCTTGACGCTGCCGGTCGGGTTGTGGCCCTCCAGCTTGGCCCACAGGCGCACGCCCGGCTTGGGCGCCAGGCGCGGCAGCCCGACGAGCGGGGTGTTGCCGATCGCGTCGGCCAGGTCCTCGTAGCGCACGCGGATCACGTTCCCCCGGGGCTCTCGCCGGGCCGGGCGCCGCCGGCGACGGCGGGCAGGATGGCGACCACGTCGCCGTCGGCGAGCTTGGCGTCCAGGGCGCCCAGGAAGCGGACGTCCTCGTCGTTGACGTAGACGTTGACGAAGCGGTGCAGCGAGCCGTCCTCGCCGAGCAGCTGCCCCAGGATGCCGGGATGGCGGGCGTCCAGGTCGCGCAGGAGCTCGCGGACGGTGTCGCCGGCGGCGGGCACGGACTTCTCCCCGTCCGAGTACTTGCGCAGGATCGTCGGGATGCGGACTTCAACGGCGGCCATGGGCGCCTCGACTCCTCCTCGTCGTCGGTGAGCTGGATGGGGCCGGGCGCGCCTACGCGCGGCCGGCCAGGTGCCGACATCGCCCGTAGCGGGCGGCGGGACCCTGCTGGTGCCAGACCGGCGACGCGAGCCCGGCGGTCGGGCCCGCCTGCAGGCGGCGCGCCGAGGTCATCCGCTCACCTGTGGGCGGGCCGACACCTCGACGCCCACCTCCCGCACCTGGCGGTCGCGGATCCGGAACGCCCGCAGCCGCGGCGCGCCGGGGTCGGCGAGGGACAGGATGAGGTAGACGGCGTCCGGGTAGGCGGCCAGCTCGACGTCGGTGCGGGAGGGGTACGCCTCGGTGAAGGTGTGCGAGTGGAAGATCCCGACCAGCTCCCAGCCGCGGTCGTCCATCTCGGTCATGGCGGCGAGCTGGGCCTTGGGCTCGACGACGTAGAAGGTCGGGCTGGCCTCCGCGTTGGGCAGCGCGTAGACCTTCTCGACCCGCCCGTCGCCGCCCAGCAGCGCGCACGCCTCGTTCGGGTAGCTGGCCCGGGCGTGCCGCACCAGGGCGTCGTAGTCGCCTTGGGCGATCACGAACGTGTCACCGCCGATCCCGCTGTGCTCGCCGTCCATGCCGGTCTGCCCGCCTCCTGCATGCCTGCTGCAACGCGGCCGCCGGCCGGCCTGTTCCCTCCGACGGGTGCGCTGGAAGGCGAGCGTAGCATCGGCTCAGGCGGGCGGCATGCGGCGGACCCGGATCCGCCCGGCCGGACCGTGCACCACCCGGCCGACCAGCGCCGGTCGCAGCCTGCGGCCGTGCAGGTCGTCGACCAGGGCGCCCAGTGCCTCGGCCGGGACGGCCAGGAGCAGCCCGCCAGAGGTCTGGGCGTCGTGCAGCAGGGTGGCCACAACGGGCGGCACGCCCGGGGCCAGCTCGACCTTGTCGGCCAGATAGGCGGCGTTGTTGCGCGTGCCGCCGGAGACGAAGCCGGCGGCGGCCAGCTCGGCCGCGCCGGGCAGGAACGGCACCCGGGCGGCGTCGACCTCGCCGGCCACCCCGCTGGCCCGGAGCATCCGGTGCAGGTGGCCGAGCAGCCCGAACCCGGTGACGTCGGTGGCCGCCTGCAGCCCCGCGGCCAGGGCCGCCTCGGAGGCGGCCGCGTTCAGCGTGGTCATGGCGGCGACCGCGGCGGCCACGTGCGCCGGGTCAGGCGCTCCGCGCTTGATGGCGGTGGCGACCACGCCAGTGCCGAGCGGCTTGGTCAGCACCAGGTGGTCCCCCGGCCGGGCCCGGTCGATCCGGAGCAGCCGGGCCGGGTCGGCCAGGCCGACCACGGCCATGCCGTACTTCGGCTCCGGGTCGTCCACCGAGTGCCCGCCGACGACCGGGCAGCCGGCCGCGGCGGCGACCGCCGCGCCGCCGCGCAGCACCTCGGCCAGCAGGTCGAGCGGTAAGGTGGCCGCCGGCCAGGCGGTCAGGTTGAGGGCCACCAGCGGCCGGCCGCCCATGGCGTACACGTCGGACAGCGCGTTGGCGGCCGCGATCCGGCCCCAGTCGCCTGGGTCGTCGACGATCGGGGTGAAGAAGTCGGTGGTGACGACGAGCGCGCGCCGCTCGTCCAGCCGGTACACGGCCGCGTCGTCGCCCTCGGCCGCGCCGACCAGCAGGTCCCCGGCCGTCCCGCCCGCGAGCGGGCCGACCGTGCCGAGCAGCGCCTCGAGCGCGGCCATGGGAAGCTTGCAGGCGCAGCCGGCGCCGTGCGACAGGCTGGTCAGGCGGACGGCGTCGGAGGTGGTGGACATGGCGCTCCCAATGGACGGACGACGCCTCGGACGGGCCCCTGGGCGTGCCCCTCTGGGCGTGCCCCTCTGGGCATGCCCCTCTGGGCGTGCCCGGGCGGGTGGTGCCCTCCCGTAGGATAGCCGTCCTGCCGGGGCGCCCGGACCGCCACCCGAGCCGAACGCGGTCAGACGCCGGCGCAGGTCGGCGCGCCGGTCGCCGGGTAGTGGGCGATCCCGTACAGGGTCAGCGCGGCGCCCAGCAGGAAGGGGGCGGCCAGGGCCAGGCGGGCCAGCCCCCGCCCGCGGCGGGCGCCGGCCTCGACGAGCGCCATGCCGAGCATCCCACCCAGGAAGCCGCCGATGTGGGCCCGGTTGTCGATGTTGGCGACCCGGCTCGCGAAGAACAGGTTGAGCGCCACGATGAAGATGAGCTGCTGCAACGGCGCCCCGCCCCCGATCGAGCGGCGCTCGAAGAAGAACACGAGCAGGGCGCCGAGCAGCCCGAAGATCGCCCCGGACGCCCCGATGCCGAGCTCGGTGTGGCCGAAGGCGAAGCTGGCCGCCGCCCCAACGAAGCCGGAGCCGAGGTACAGGGCGAGATAGCCGGCATGGCCGAGCACGGTCTCGAGCACCGGGCCGTAAATCCACAGCGCGTAGCTGTTGAACGCGAAGTGGATGATCCCGGCGTGCAGCACCATGACCGTGAACAGGCGCCAGAGCTGGCCCGACTGGGCGATGGCGGGGGCATTCAGGGCGCCGAGCCGGCACAGCGCCAGCGGCGAGGGGTCGATCAGCCCACCCGTGGACCCGGACAGGATGGCCTCGACCACCACCATGATCGCGTTGACGGCCAGGATGGCCCAGGTGACGACCGGCCGGTGGCGGGCGGGGACGCCGGTACGCCGCCCGGCCGGTGGGCCGGACCCCGCCGGTCGCCCGGCCGGCGGCCCGGACCCGGCTGGCGGACCGGCCCCGGCTGGTGGGCCAGCCCCGGCCGGCGGTTGCTCGTCGGACACGCGCGGCTCCTCGGTCAGGCTGCCAGCATGCCACGGCCACGACGGGACCGGTCAGCGGGGCAAGGAACTCGTCAGCGGGGCAAGGAGACCGGTCAGCGGGCGAGGAACCCGGGGATCACCGGGATCCTGACCTCGGGTGCGGGCGGCAGCTCGGCGCCTGACCGGACCGCGTCGATGCTGGCGACGGCGTGGTCGGCGATGGCCTCCCAGGACAGCGGCGCGACGGCCGCCTGCCGCAGCGAGCGGCGCCGCTCACGGTCGCGCTTGCGCGCGCCCTGGATCGCGCGGGCGAACGCGGACGGCTCGCGCTCGATCCAGACCAGGCGGCGCAGCTCCTCGGCCCCGGCGACCGCGGTGGTCACCACCGGCAGCCCGGCGGCCAGGTAGCCGTAGAGCTTCTCGGGCACGACCGCCCGGGTCACCGGCTCGACCCGGTGGGGCGCGATGGCGACGTCGGCGGCGGCCAGATAGTTGGCCAGCAGGCCGTAGGGGCGAGGCCCGATCACGTGGACGTTGCGCAGCCCCGACAGCAGCGGCGCCAGCCACCCGGCGGCCGGCCCGACGAACACGAAGCTGTGGTCGGCGAGCCGCTCGGCCGTCCCCCGGATCAGCGCCACGTCCAGGTAGGCACGCATCGAGCCGGCGTAGATGACCAGCGGACGGGGCAGGTCGGCCAGGTCGGGTGCCGGCTTGCCCTTGGCCAGGTCCTGGTCGGCCCCGACCGGGTGCAGCACCGTGCGCGGGTTGAGCACCTTCAGCTCCTCGACGAGCTGCGGCGTGCCCGCCCAGACCAGGTCGGCGCCGGGGATCTGGGCCTGGTAGACCTCGTCGAGGGCCAGGCGCTCGTCCGCGTCGGCCGGATAGGCGGCGCGGGCGTCGCGCCGCAGCAGCGCCACCCGGGTCACGCCCCGGCCGCCGAGCCGCGCGGCAAGATCGCTGCCGAACGGGTGGGCCAGCGCGTGCAGCATCACCAGCGGCCGGTCGAAGGCACCCTCCCGCTCGAGCATCTCCACGGTCCGGTCCAGGGCCAGCTCGACCCGGTCCCCGGCGGTCGGGGCGAACAGCAACACCCCGTCGTCGACGACCCCGTCGAGCCGGCGCAGCTGGCCGGCCATGTCCTGCTCCCAGCGTGGATCGCGGAAGCGGACGCGCAGCTCGGCCGGGTCGATCGGCGGCTGGACGTGGAAGACGCGGTCGACGCGGGGATGCCGCGCGAGGGCCCGGCTCAGCAGCTCGTCGCCACGCCCGTACAAGCCCCAGTCGTCGGACGCCCAGGTCTTGAGCACGTTGTAGGTGGGCGGCTCGCGCCCTTCCTCGGCCACCGCGCCTCCTGTCGCTTGCAGGTCGGCGCGCATCCTAACGCGGGTAGGCTGGGCCGATGACGAGCCCGCCGCCCGACCCCCCGCTCCCCCGCTACGGCACCGCCTCGCTGGCCGACCTCGTCCCGTCGCTGCTGGCCGCGCTCGACGTGCCCGGGATGGCCAACCCGTTGGGGGTCGAGCCGCTGCGCCACGTCTGCCTGCTCGTGGCCGACGGGCTCGGCTGGGAGCTGCTCGAGGCCAACCGGGCCGCGGCGCCGTTCCTGGGCGGGCTGGCCGGCTCGGGCAGGCCGCTCACCGCCTGCTTCCCGTCGACCACCGCGGCCGGGCTCGGCTCGATCGGCACCGGCCGCCCGCCCGGCCAGCATGGCCTGGTCGGCTACACGATCGCCCTGCCGGGCCTGGACCACCCGTTCAACTGCCTGCGCTGGGCCGGCTACGGCATCGGCGGCGCCGACGACCTGCGCGAGCGCTTCGTGCCCGAGCACCTGCAGCCCGAGCCGACCGCCTTCGAGCGGGCCGCCGCCGACGGCGTGGCGGTGCACCTGGTCGGCCCCGGCGCGCACGCCAGGTCCGGCTTCACCCGGGCGGTCCTGCGCGGCGGCACCTACCACGGCGTCCTGTCGCTCGGCGACCTGGCCGCCGAGGCGGCACGGCAGCTCCACGCCGGCCGGCGCACGTTCGTCTACGCCTACCACGCCGGCCTGGACGTGACCGGTCATGTCCGCGGCACGGCCAGTGACGCCTGGCGGCTGGAGCTCGCCCACGTCGACCGGCTCGCCGCCGACATCGCCGGGCGCCTGCCCGGCGGCGGCGCCCTGGTGGTGACCGGCGACCACGGCATGGTCGACCTGGGTCCCGGCGAGCGGGTCGACCTGGCCGACGAGCCGGACCTGGCGGCCGGCGTGCGCATGCTGGCCGGCGAGGCGCGCGCCCGCCACGTCCACGCCCGCGAGGGCGCGGCCGGCGACGTGCTCGCCGCCTGGCGGGCCCTGGTCGGCCACGCCATGTGGGTGGTGTCCGGCGAGGAGGCGGTCGCCGCCGGCTGGTTCGGCCCGACGGTGCCCGACCGGGTCCGCCCCCGGATCGGCGACGTGGTCGCGGCCGCCCGCGGCCCGATCGGCGTCACCCAGCGCGCCCTGGACCCGGCCCAGGCCCGCCTCACCGGCCAGCACGGCTCGATGACCCCGGCCGAGCAGCTCGTACCCTTGCTCATGGTCGGCCGCTGAGCCGGCCGCCGCGCAGGGTCCGCCGCCGATCCCCGGCCGCCGCGCAGGGTTCGCCGCCGATCCCGGCCGCCGGATGCCGCCGTGGGGTCCAACCCGACGCCACCCCGGGCGCTGGCGGCGGCCTGGGGCTGTATGCTCGGGTGGCCGCCCACGACCGAGCGGGCCGGCCTCGACCGGCAGATCGCCCGGCTCACCTGGTGGGCGGCAGTCGGCCTGGACCCGTACGCGGAAAGCCCTGCGCCGTACGGCGCGTGACGAGGAGGGCCAACGGTGGCGGCACGCCCAACGCAGAACAGGCCAACGACGCGGCCATGAGCCGAGCGAAGCGGCCGCATGGGCCGCAAGGCGGGGCCGCACCCAAACGGAGCGGCGCCGGCAGCCGAGCCAGGACCCGTCTTTGGCCGGTGGCGGTGCATTGGTACGTCAACCAGCGGCGGCTGGCGCTCTACAACGGCGTGAGGGTGCGCAAACGGCCCGACGGCGCGGCGTTCCTGTTGCTTCCAGAGGTGGGCGAGGTCCGGCTCGAACCAGGTCGGACGCCGCGCGCCACGGCGATCGCCGAGCCGGGCGGTGCTGTTGCTGCCGCCATCCTGCGCAGCGGCGGCAGCTGGGAGGTGCTCATCGGAAGGGGGCAGACCGCGTCTGGGGCGATCGACGAGGTGCTGGGAGCGGTCGAGCAGGCCTTCGTCGACGAAGTTGGCATCGAGCGAGCGCGTTCCATCTCGGTGTCGGTGTTCACCCAACACCCGGAGCTGGCGGACGAGCAGCTGGCCCGCGGCACCGTGCGCACGATGGTCATCGAAGGGCCGGGTTCGTGACCCACCGGCTTGACCGATCGTCGCGCCGTTCGTGGTAGCTCCCGCTGACAGACAGCCCAGGAGAGGACCATGCGGACCAAGGTCGCCGCCATCCAGCTCGTCGTCAACACCGACGCCTCGCGCCCGTCCGGCAGGCGGGCAGCCCGGGGCAGCGCCCGCGGTAGCCGGCCCGCCTTGGAGGACCCATGGCCGCAACACCCTTCCCGACGGCCCCCTGGCCTACAGGTCCGAGCGGGACCCGATGGCACTGAGCGAGCTCGAACGCCTCGTCGTGCTCGGCGCGATGGGTGGGACCACCGGCTGGCACTACGCCATCACGCGCGACGCGCGCTATGCCCCACACCTTGCCAACTACGCTGGGGCAGCCGCTGGACGAACGTTCCCCTCGGCGGCCGGCTTCCACACCGTGGAGCTTCTTCACCGACGACTCCGGGTGCTACTTCTTCCTCACCCGTGACGCGGGAGCGCTGGTGGACCCGGCCGAGGAGGAGGTGACGCTCGAGCTCATGGTCGAGCGTCACCGGATGCGCCTGCGCAAGCTGTCCGACCAGCGCCTCTACCTGCCCCCGGCAGAGCCGTACATGGAGGGCCACAACACCTGGTGCGTGAACGTGCCCGGTTCGCTGCTGGTGATCCCGATCGCCGACGTCGCCCAGCACGCGATCGCGGGGCTCTGCTTCCTGCTCCAGAACGGCTACTGCATCTTCGACGACGTCAACGACCGCCGGATCCCCGGCATCGAGCAGTGCCGCGGCCTGGCCCCGGGGGCCCCTATCACCGCGACACCCCAGGGGCCTGGACGGACAGCCCGGCGTCCGCGGCAGCGCGCAGGTCCACTCGCCGGAGTTCAAGGCCTGCGTCAGCCTGCAGGCCCAGTACGTCTACGACACGTTCGGCAAGTTCCCGGGCACCGTGCCGACCGTCATGATCCTCAACTACATCCAGGCCCATCATCTGGACCTGGACTTCTACGACCGGTTCTTCCGGCCTGGAGCCTACCTTCGCACCCACGCCGAGCACATGCGGCGCTGGCATGGCGCGTGACCCTGCCCTGCGGCACAGGCCGGCGCGGGCTACCAGCGGCCGCGGTGGACCACGGCCTCGAATGGGCGCCGGTTGGGCCGCTCGACCGGCGTGAGCGGACGGTCGGCCGGATAGCCGAGCGCGACCAGCCAGGCGCAGAACCGGTCGTCGGGGAAGCCGAGGACGCGCTGGGCGAGCTGCTGGTCGCTCACGGCCGCATGGGCGCTGCCGATGCCCAGATCGGCCGCCGCCAGCATGATGCTCATGGTCGCCTGGCCGAGGTCGTACTGGGTCGAGTCGCGCGGGTAGCCGGCAGCGGCCGTCGGTGCCACCAGGGCGATCGTCGCCGCCGAGGTCGCCACGTGCGCGGCGCTGCGCCGGACCTTGGAGAGGTCCTGCAGCTGCTGCCGGTCGGTGCAGACCACGAAGTCCCACCGCTGCTCGTTCGCCGACGAGGGCGAGCGCCGCGCCGCTTCGAGGATCCGGTCCAGGTCCTCGCCGCTGATCGGCCGGTCGGCGTAGGCCCGGACGTTGCGCCGGGACCTGATCGCATCCCACGTCTGCATGCCTGCCTCCTGTGTATGCTCGAGCGCCTGAACATCCTCGGCTGGGCGGCCCCAAGGGTCAATCGGCGACGGATGGCGACCGCGGCCGACCGGGACGCAGGGCCGCACCCAGCACCCAGAGGCACGTCGCGTGCTTCAGTGACTCCTCTGTCGCCTGAAGGCGTCAGCTTCTCAGGCCGCGCGAGCGGCCTGACGGGCAAGCCCTGCCCGCAACACATTCACCGCGCCCACCACATCGGCGTGGGCGGCATACCCACACGCCACACAGCGGAACTCGGCCTGGCTGACACGGCTCTCGGCCGCCACCTGCCCACACGCCGGGCAGGTCCGGGAGGTGGTGCGGGGGTCCACCGCGACCAGCGTGCGACCAGCGCGTGCAGCCTTGTCCGCAAGGACCGCCAGCAACACCCCCCCAGCCCGCATCCAGGATCGACCGGTTCAACCCCACCTGCTGCGCCACCCCGGTGCCAGGCCGGGCGACCGAGCCCACCGCCGACCGAGTCAGGCTGCCGATCTGCAGCGCCTCATGGACGAGCAGGTCGTCGCCGCGCACCAGCTCGAGGGCGGTCTTGTGGGCGTGGTCGCGGCGCTGCCGACCGACCTTGCGGTG
>JBIOYL010000083.1:0-19020 GCA_044870185.1 Actinomycetes bacterium
CCCTGGTCGTGGCCGGGCTGGCGCAGCGGCTGCAGGTGTCGGCCGCGGTCGGCGCCTTCCTGGTGGGCATCGCGCTGTCGGGACCGGCGGCGGACGGGGCGCGGGCGCTGCTGACCCCGCTGCGTGACCTGTTCGCGGCCGTGTTCTTCGTGTTCTTCGGGCTGCAGACCGCCCCGGCGTCGATCCCGCCGGTGGCGCTCACGGCGCTCGCCCTGGCCGTCGTCACGGCCGCGACCAAGGTCATGACCGGCTGGTGGGCGGCCCGACGGGCCGGCATCGGGACCCGCGGGCGCGTCCGAGCCGGCACCGCGCTCGTCGCCCGGGGGGAGTTCTCCATCGTGATCGCCGGGCTCGCCGCGACCACCGGGGTCGAGGGCCGGCTCGGGCCGCTGGCGGCGACCTACGTGCTCCTCCTTGCGGGGCTCGGTCCGCTCCTGGCCCGGGTCGCCGACCCACTGGCAGCGGCCTGGCTGCGGTGGGGCGGCGGGCGGGCCGGACGGGCGGCAGCCGCCGGTCGCGGCGGTCGGTGGCGCCTGCTCGCGCGTTTGCTGCTCGCCCTGGCCATCGTCGGCGCCATCTACCTCGTGATCCTGCACCAGGTGGCCGACGTCTCCAGCGTGTGGGCGACGATCGCCTCGCTGCGGGGGCCGGCGGTCGCCATCCTGCTCGCCGGTGCCGTCTGGAATCTGGTCAGCTACCTGTTCCCGCAGGTCGTCGCCCTTCCTGGCCTGAAGCTCCGCCAGGCCGCGGTCGAGAGCCACGCCTCCACGGCAGTCGGCAACCTGCTGCCGGCCGGCGCCGCCATCGGGCCGGCGGTGACGTTCCAGCTCTACACCTCCTGGGGGTTCACGCGCGCGGAGACGACCCGCTCGCTGCTGGTCCAGGGGGTGTGGAACAACTTCACCAAGCTGGGGATGCCGGTGGTCGCGCTCGCCCTGCTCGCCGTCGGCGGGGACGCCAACCCCGGCCTGGCCACGGCCGCCGTCATCGGCCTGGTGCTCCTGGCCGCCGCGCTGCTCGTGTTCGTGCTGATGCTACGCAGCGACCAGCTCGCCTTCAAGGTGGGCACCCGGCTCGGCGTGGCCGTCTCCTGGTTCCGGCGGCTGCTCCGCAGGCCGCCCGTGACGACCTGGGGGGCGGGGGCGGTGCGCTTCCGTACGACCACGATCGGGTTGCTCCGCCGCCGCTGGTTCCCGCTCACGGCGGCCACCCTGGTCAGTCACCTCTCGCTGTATCTGCTGCTGCTGCTGACCCTGCGCACCCTGGGCGTCCCCCAGGCGGCGGTGGGCTGGACGGCGGTGCTCGGCGCGTTCAGCCTGGTCCGGCTGGCGTCGGCCCTGCCGATCACGCCGGGAGGTCTCGGCTTCGTCGAGCTCGGTCTCACCGGTGCCCTGATCGCGGCGGGCGGCGACCGCTCGCGGGTAGTGGCGGCCGTGCTGGTATTCCGGGTGCTGACCTGGCTGCTGCCCATCCCGATCGGCGCGGCGACCTACGCGGGCTGGCGGCTGCGGCGCTGGGCCCGCGGCCGGCGGCCTGCTGCCTATTGACGCCGCCAGCGTGTTTGTGCTACCGACATTTTCCTGCGCCCGATTCCTGGGCCCGCTTCTTGAGCCCGATACCTGGCCTGAGGGCAACGACCTGCCCAGCACCACTGTGACCGTGGGTACCGCATGACCATAGGGATCGCATGACCGATGCCCGACCTGGCTCCATCCGAGCGGCCGCCATGGCGCCGCCGGGCGGGGACGCGAGCGACCCCGGGACGGGCACGAGCGGGCCCAAGGCGAGCGCAAGCGAGCCCGGAATGCCGGCCGGCACGAGCGGGCCCAGGGCGGGCGCGAGCGGGCCCGCAACGCCCGCCGGGCCCGCAACGCCTGCGGCCGCCGACGGGCGAGCGGGCAAGGAGCGGATGCCGGCCTGGCTGCCACGGGCCATCGCCTTGTTCATGCTTGGCATCGCCGCGCTGGCCACGGCCTCCTGGCTGCTTGGCCGTCTGCGCAACCTGCTCATCATCCTGCTGGTGTCGCTGTTTCTGAGCCTGGCGGTCGAGCCGGCGGTCAACGTGCTCGCCCGACGGGGCTGGCGCCGCGGCGCGGCCACCGGCCTGGTCTTTGCGGCCATCTTCGTGTTCGCGGTGGTGTTCCTGTACGCGATCGGGACGCTGCTGGCCGGCCAGGTCGCCAGCCTCATCCAGACCGTGCCGCACTATGCCCAGCAGCTCATCGGCTTCGTCAACCGGCATTTCCACACCGACTTCTCCGGGCAGCAGCTCGCCAACCAGCTCAGCCGCGCCGACTCGGGCGCGCGCCAGGCGGCCACCGGGCTGGCCGGCAGGGCGCTGAGCCTGAGCACCTCGCTCATCGGGCTGATCTTCGAAGGCTTCACCGTGCTGCTGTTCACCTTCTACATGGTCGCCGACGGGCCGCGGCTGCGGCGGGCGATCTGCTCGCTGCTGCGGCCCGAGCGCCAGCGCGACGTCCTGCGGGCATGGAACGTGGCCGTGGACAAGACCGGCGGCTACGTCTACTCGCGAGCCCTGCTGGCCGCCGCGTCGGCGCTCGTGACCTGGATCTTCCTGACGATCATCGGGGTGCCCTACGCGCTCGCGCTCGGCCTGTGGATGGGGCTCGTCTCCCAGTTCGTGCCCACCGTGGGTACCTACCTGGCCGGGGGGCTGGCGGTGCTCGTCGCGCTGCTCAACGACCCCCTGGACGCGGTCTGGACGCTCGCGTTCGTCATCGCCTATCAGCAGTTCGAGAACTACGTGCTCGCCCCGCGCATCACCGCCCACACCATGTCGATGAACCCCGCGGTCGCGTTCGGATCGGTGATCGCGGGTGCCGCCCTGCTCGGCGGGATCGGCGCGCTGCTGGCGCTCCCCGCGGCCGCCAGCATCCAGGCATTCCTGTCCAGCTACATCCACCGCTACGAGGTGGTGGAGGACGAGGCGCTCGCCGCCACGCCGAAGCCGTCCCGGCCGGGACGGCGCCGGTTCCGGTTCCAACGCGGCTCGACGCCGCCCTGACCCGAGCCGCGAGCCGGCAAGGCGGTGACGTCGAAGTCGGGCGTCAGCCTCCGTCACCGGACGGGTCCGCCATCGCCCCGGCTGCTCGCGGGCGAACCACCACGTCCAGCCGCATGATCGCCTCGCACAGCTCGCTGTCGCGCCGCAGCGGCCGCCAGTCGTTGCGGCCAGACGGCTCCCAGCAGCGCCTGACCTCCGGCTCGGGCGGGACGTTCCTGTACCCGACCCACCGCCTGGCCAGGAAGGTCCGCTGGCCCGAGGCCGACGGGCCGGCCACCTATGAGCAGCGGGCGGTCTACCCCGACGTGGGCACGTCCAAGCGGCTGCGCTGGGGCACGCTGCTGGCCCCGTTCAAGAACCCGAGCTTCGTCGTGTTCATGGGGCTGCTGTACCTGCTGTTCGCCCAGACCCTGCGGTTCGCCCTGGCCCAGGGACCGGATAGGACCGCCGGGTTCCGGCAGGCCATGCGGGAGGTCAGCCCCGCCGATGTGGCCGAAGCCATCTTCAACAACCCCGCCAGCTTCCTGCTCGCCATGGTGCTGGCCGCGGCGCTGATCGCGTTCGCCGACACCGCCACGCTGCGGGGACGGGTGACCGTCGGCCTGGCGCACTGGCTGGCCCACCTGCTGCTCATGGTCGCCGTGCTGTGGGGGACCGCCCGGCTGCTGGCCGGCCTGGACCTCACCCTGGCGGTCGAATTCGTCTTCTTCCGGTTCCGCCTCACCGGGTTCGCGCTGGTCTACGTCGCCATCGTCACCGTCGCCGGCGGGTACCTGGGCAGCCAGCTGTTCGCCCTGTACCTGTTCGTCATGCACATCACCCGTGGCCACCATCCGACGCACGCGTTCTCGTGCCAGCGGATCGAGGACCACCGCAGCTTCCTTCGGATCAAGGTCGAGCGGGACGGGGCGCTGACGATCTACCCGATCGGCGTGCGCACCGTGCCCAGGAAGTGGCGGCTGGTGCATGATCGCAAGCCGCACGAACCGGCCTTCGAGCCCGTCGACCGGCCGCTCGAGGCCCACCTGATCGAGGCGCCGATCCGGATCGAACCGAACGGACCCCAAGCGGGCCCCGGCTGAGCGCCGTTCGGGATCCCGGCTCAGCCCGCCACGCGAGGCTCGTCAGGCCCACCGGCCGGCTCGTCCAGGTGCAGGATCCACGACGACGTGGTGTGGCTGAGCTCCCAGCCGGCAGCCGCCGCGGCCCGGCCGGCCGGCCCCTCCGGGTCGGTCGACAGCCACACCGGACGCCCGGCCGGGACCAAGCCGCTGGCCAGCTCGAGCATGCGCCGGCCAAGCCCGCGGCCCTGGGCGCCGGCCGCCACGGCGAGGTGGAAAAGCTGGGTGGTGGGGCCGGCGTCGAACAGCACCAGCACGCCGTTGCCGTCTGCGCTCCGGTATGGGCGGCTGCGGGCGTCGCTGAAGCGCCGGCGGAACGTCTCCTCGCGCCCGGCCGGGTCGTGCCGTTGCCCCCAGGCCGATCGCCATACCTCGAGGAAGCGGCCGAAGTCGGCGTGCTCCAGGGCCACCAGGCCGGACCCACCCGTGCCCGTCCCGGTCGACCGCCGGTAGGCCTCCACCCACCCGAGCGTGAACCCCAACCCGGCCAGCTGGGCGCCCAGATCGGGCCGCGACGAGGGTGAGCAGCGCACGTGCACGTAGTCCCGGCCGGCCAGCTCGAAGGCGGCGGTCGCGCCGGCCAGGTCGAATGCCCGGCGGATCCCGAACGCCCAGTTGTAGTGTGAGAACGGATCCGTGGCGCTCGTCACCACCTTGCCGCTGGCGAGCTGGGTCACGCCGCCACCACCCACGGTGGACAGGTGCACGTGGTTCTGCTCGCAAGCGTGGACGAAGCCGAGGCGCATGGTGACGGTTGCCTTCCGGTCGGCGCGCCGCCCCGCCGCACGGCGAGCCGAGCGCAAGCGCTTCCTTGCGCTACGGCTTCAGGCGAACAGCCAGCAGCGCGCCACTGAGCAGGGCGAGCCCGGCAGGTAGGCCGAGCCATGCGCCGATCCCAGGTCCGATCTCCGGCAGGCCAGTCCTGATGGGCGGGTTGGCCAGGAACCAGCCTGCGCTGGCGGTGAGCCCGACAGCCAGGGTGAGCAGGGCGATCCTGCCGGGCCGCCGCGCACCACGGGTCACCTGCCGGTACACCAGCAGCGACGCGACCAGGATGCCGAGGCCGAACAGCCGGCCCGCCCCGGTCTGGATGACGCTGGGCGCGTACGGGCCGCCGGCATCGATCCAGGGCAGGACCAGGGCGACCGCCAACCCTGCACATCCGGCGATCTCCAACCAGCGTGGCCCCTTGGCGAGCGGCGGCGCGTCGGCACCGGCGGCTTGGTCCTGGACTGTCTGGTCGCTCGGTGGGGTGCGGCGGCCGCGCAGCCGGTCGGTGACCGTGTCCCCCTCGGCGGTGGTCAACTGGTCGAAGAACCGCTTGAAGATGATGCTGCTGAACGCGACGATCAGTGCGACGGCCACGATGACGATGAGGACGGCGAAGACCACACCCATGGTGCTGTCCTTTGCTGGATCTGCTGGTCGGGCGCAACCAGGTGGCGGGAGCCGCCGGCAGCCCACGGTCGCGGGCCCGATCCTCAGCCGTGATCCACGCTGCAGCGAGGCTCGCCCTTGACGATCGGCCGGATCGACCGCCGTGTCAAGCATCCATGAGCTTCCCTGAGCTCGCATGATCGGCGACGGTGGTGCCGCAAACGCTGTCGTGCTCGGTTCGGTGGTCAAATGGTCCCCCAGACGCCGGAGCGTCGGTAGCCGGCCAGCATGGCCAGCCCGATGGCGAGCTGGGCCAGGCCGATGAGTCCCTGGAACAGGACATACCAGGTGGGGGTGTTCGCGGGCAGGACGCCGATGAGCTGCAGGATGGCAACCGGCACGCGCAGCACCCCGGCCAGGAAGGCGACCAGGATCAGCCAGAAGATCCAGCGCCAGCGCCGCAGCACGCCGATTGCCAGCAGCGCGATGAAGGCACAGAGCGCGAGCAGGAAGGCGATCCCCGCCCACCGCGGCCAGCTGGGCGGGAGCCTGAGCGCTTGCCGGTAGACCTCGGGCGCTGCGATGCGGATCACGACCAGGCTGCCCACGACCATGAGGAAGAAGCCGAGGACCAGCGCCTGGGTCCGGTTGACGATCACGCACCTCCGAGCGTGACGGCAGGCTGCGTGCCGACCGCGCGCGCCATGCGGTGTACGGGTGGCATCGTAGTGCGGCCTCGAGGCCGGCTCCAGGTGCCTCCGGGCTGCCCAGCCGAGGACGGCTACCGCAGGTGGCCCAGCTGGCGCTGGCAGCCGCCAGCACAGCGAGCCGATGGCGATCCCGAGTGCGGCGGCGAACGCATGGCCCGGGCCACCGCGTCGCCAGGGCCGGTCTGCAGGCGCACCTCCCGGTCGCCGTCGGCGAACACGAACGCCGGCGTGCCGCTGGCCACGTAGATGGCGGTCTCGCTGTGGCCGTGGTGGTGTGGAGCCGAGACGGTGGCCGGGGCGACCCGGGTCTCGCCCATCCAGATCGCGGTCGAGCCGGTCGTGGTCCCCGAGATGGCCGCGGCCCGGCGCATCCCGCCGGTCTGGGCGGTGTCGGGGTCGAGGTGGCCGGCCCGGACGAGCTGAAGCCGGCCGCCGTGGTCGTCGGGCATCGCCACCACCTCTTGACGCCGGTCACTTGGTTCGAGTGCGCCCTCCGAATCGCCGACCTGCGCGGCCGGCGAGTTGCCGACGCAGTTCGAGCTGCCGGTGTCAGCCTCCGCTCCTGACCGTGCGCACGGGCTGGCACGCAGATCAGTCGGGCTGCGATCGCGGCGGCCGCCGCCCGAAGGCGAAGTAGGAGATTGGCACGACCCCGGCGGAGCTGACCACTGCCACCACCGCGGCCCACAGCCACTTCCGGCCCCGGATCTGGCCTGCTGGCCGACGCGTGATGTCGATGAGCGCCGCAACCTTGAGGATGCCTTCGGCAACTGCCGCGATGGTGAGCAGCCTGCGGGTGCGCTCGCTGAGGTCGCTCCACTGTCTTCCGGCGGCCATGACCTCCTCCGCGTCCACGGCAGGGATCCCTGATGGCCTGCACCTTACCTCGGTTTGGCAGCCCCTGGGTGCTGCAGTCGCTGTCGTGCGGACGTTGTTCACCTGGGTGGCTGGATGGTGCCGGCGCTGCCGTCGACGGTCACCACCTGGCCGTCGTCCAGGCGGGCGGTGGCGTTGCCGGTGGCGACCACCGCGGGGATGCCGTACTCGCGGGCGACCAGAGAGGCGTGGGCGGCCAGGGTGCCGCCGTCGGTGACGACCGCGGCCGCGCGGGCGAACAGCGGCGTCCACGCCGGTGCGGTGGCCCGGGCGACCAGCACCTCGCCGGGTTGGAAGCGGTCGAAGTCACCAGGCCCGTGGACGATGCGGACCGGGCCGGTGGCGCGGCCGGGGCTGGCCGGCTGCCCGACGATCGCTCCCTCAGGCGCCGGGCTGGCGGTGCGCACGGCGTCCACGGCGGCCAGGAGCTCCTTGGCGAGCAGCCGGGGTGGCCGGCCGATGGTCAAGGGGGCGAGCAGGCGCCGCTGCCGCTCCCAGGTCGCCCGGCGCCGGCTGGCCACATCCTGCAGGGGCGCGCGGGCATCCAGCTCGGCGCGGGTCAGGAAGAACACGTCCTCGGCCCGGTCGATGATGCCGTCGGCGTGGAGGGTCTCGCCCAGGCGCAGCGCGCAGCGGCGCAGCAGCGGCCAGCCGAGGGTGAGCTGGCGGGCCTGCTGCTCGCGGATGGTGGCGTAGCGCTGGGCGACCTCCAGCAACGCCCGGAACCGCGCCTGCAGCTGGGGCCGGTCGGCGAGCACCGCCACACACCGGGCGGTCAGGGCCTCGCGCCGGGCGGCCAGGTCGCGACGACGGTCGTCGGATGGCCGGGACGGCGGCCAGCCCAGCTCCCCGGCGGTCGGGTGGGCCCAGTCGAGGCTTTGGACCGCGTGGGCGGGCAGGTCGGGTGGGCTGCCGGGCAGCCCGACCAGCAGCTGCTGGACGCTGGCGTCGAGGGTGGCGGCCAGGTGCTGGCGGTAGAAGCTGGCCAGGGCACCCTCCATCTTCCAGGCCGAGCCGCCCACCACCGCCAGCGACCACAGCTGCTCGCCGGCGGCGGCGCCGACCTGGTCGACGATGGCGGCCAGCTGCTCGGGTGAGGCGGCCTGGAGCTGCTGCTCGCCCGCCTGGACCAGCTGCTGGTAGCGGGGCAGCAGGTCTTGGCGCCACTGCTCGGCCAGGCGGGCCAGCAGGCGCCGGTCGGCGGCGGCCGGGTCGCGGGCCGGGCCGAGCACCGCGTAGCGCATGAACCGCAGTAGCCGGCCGCGGCCCTGCGCAAGCGCGGCAAGGATCGCGGGCGGCGACAGCCGGGGGGTGGCGAGGTAGTACCAGCCGTTGATCGCCGCGTGCGGGAACGGCAGCGTCGTACCGACGTGGTCGCGGGTGGCCTGCAGCTCGCCATGGTCGAGCCGTTCCAGCAGCCAGTCGGCAAACAGTGGGGTCATCGGCTCGGGGAGCCACTCGCCCAGGCGCAGGTTGCGCATCCAGTAGCCGGGGGCGGGCGGCGTCCAGGTGACCGGGTCGGGCAGCGCCGTCATCGGCCGGGCCTGCAGCAGCCACAGCCCGCCGTCGTTGCCGTCGGTGTCGGTGGTGATCGCCCACTCCAGGTCCTGCGGGGTGGCGAAGTGGTCGTGGACGCGGCGCGCCAGCGTGGCGATCTGGCGGGCCTGGTCGGTGGTGATCGCCTGTTCGGTCGCCCGCGTGCACCTGGCCTGGTCGTCGCGGACGACCCACTGGTCGCCGGTGGCCTGGCCAGCCACCAGCCGCTCCCCAAGGCCGCGCACGGCGGTGATGACGACCTCGTCGCGGGCGCCGCTGACCGGGTTGGCGGTGAAGGCGACCCCGGCGGCGTCGGCCGCCACCATGACCTGGACCAGGACCGCCATCTGCGACCCGGAACGGTGAAGTGCTGCGGCCGCCCCGGGGTGGGCCTGCCGGTAGGCCGTCACGCGCGCCGAGGCGGCCGAGTCCACCACCTGTCGCACCGCCTCGGGCAGCTCGTCGAGGCGTACGTCCAGGATGGTCTCGTACTGGCCGGCGAACGAGGCACCGGCAAGGTCCTCGGCGGTGGCTGAGGAGCGCACCGCGAACCGCTGGCTCTGGCCGCCGCCGAGCTCGGCGGTGGCGCTGCGCAGCTGCGCGCACGCCTGCTCCCAGTCCGCGGTGGCGGCCGGGGTCACCACCATCCCGGCCGGCACTGGGAAGCCGGCCCCGGCCAGGCGCGCCAGGTTGGCCGCCTTGGCCCCCAGCAGCGCCCGCGCCTGGGCGGGGTCGAGACCGGCGGCCTCGGCGAGGCTGACGACGGGCGGGAGCATGTCAGGCTCGACCCGGCGGGGCTGCGCCTGGGGGGTCTGGTCGGCCATCGTGCTCGCTTCCTCTCCTCGGGATGCCTTGTTGGCGCTGGTGCTGCTCGCCGTCGCCGGTGGTCATGGCCCGCAGCCAGATCCCGACCAGCTCGTCGACGACCTGCTCCAGGGGCATGCCCGCTCCGCGGCCAACGCTGGGCTGGGAACCGGGCGGCGCCTGCATGAGCAGATGCATCACGATCGGGCCGGCCAGGGCCTCGAGGGCCAGGACCGGGTCCATCCGGCGCAGGCGGCCGGCGGCCATCTGCTCGGCCAGGTAGCCAGCCACCAGCGGCAGGGTGCGCATCGCCTGGGCCGCATCCTGGGCGTGGGCGCCGGGGTGGCGGTCGGACGCACCGCGGGACAACTCGAACAGCAGCTGCAGCAGCAGGCCGATGTGGCCGTCCATGGCGGCGGCCATCGCCTGGGCGACCGCTGGGATGACCTCGGCCGGGGGTCGGTCGCCGCTGGCCTCCAGCACGGCCGCGATTGGCTCGAAGGGGGAGAAGCGCCGGACCAGCTCGGCGAACAGCGCCTGTTTGCCGGGAAACAGCCGGTACAACGTGGCGCGGGAGACCCCGGCGCCGGCAGCCAGCTCGTCCATGGACAGCTCGGACAGGCCACGCCGGCCGACCAGCTCCAGCGCCGTGTCCAGGACGCGGCGGCGGACCGTTGGCGGCGGCCGCAGGCCGAGCTCACGAAGCAGGTCCTGTTGGCTGCCGAACAGCCGATACAGGGTGGCACGGGAGACGCCGGCGGCGGTGGCAAGCTCGTCCATGGACAGGGCGGCCAAGCGCTCCCGACCTTGGTGTTGGCTGCCGCGTCCGCGGGCGGCAAGCGCTGCGAGGGCCTGCTGTCTGGAGATCCCCGCTGCTGGCATGAGACTATACTAGACGAGATGTCGCGACTCGTCTAGTATCTAATCGATCCAGCGGGCCGTGGCGCCCAGGGGCTGCGTGGTGGCGTCGGTGGGCTTGGTCGCCTTGACGATGGCGCCATGCAGCCCGTCGGCGACCTGGTGGGTGAAGGTGACCGACACCTCGGCGAACCCGGCCGCGGCCAGCTGGGCCTCGTACTCGCCCTTGGCGAGGGCCCCGGCGATGCAACCCACGTAGCTGCCCCGCTCGGCCCGGTCCTCAGCGGTGAGGCGGTCCTCGGCCACGATGTCGCTGATGCCGATGCGGCCGCCCGGCTTGAGGACCCGGAAGGTCTCGGCGAACACCGCCGGCTTGTCCACCGACAGGTTGACCACGCAGTTGGAGATCACCACGTCGACCGTGGCGGCCGGCAACGGGATGGCCTCGATCTGGCCCTTGAGGAACTCCACGTTGGTGGCGCCGGCGTCGGCCGCGTTGCGGCGGGCCAGGGCCAGCATCTCCTCGGTCATGTCCAGCCCGTACGCCGTGCCGGTGGGGCCGACCCGCCTGGCGGAGAGCAGCACGTCGATGCCGCCGCCGGAGCCGAGGTCCAGGACGGTCTCACCCTCGCGCAGCTCGGCCACGGCGGTCGGGTTGCCGCAGCCCAGGCTGGCCAGCACCGCGGCGTCGGGCAGGGCGTCGCGGTCGGCGGCGGTGTACAGCTCGGCGCCGATGCCGGGCTCCTCGACGGTCCCGGCGCCACAGCAGCCGCTGTCGCAGCCACAGTCGGTGGGCTGGCCGCAGCCACAGCCTGCTTGGCCGCTGGTGACGTGGGTGGCGGCGGCGGCGTAGCGGGCGCGGACCTGCTCGCGGAGCTGGTCGGTGGTGGCGGTGGTCTGCTGGTCGCTCATGGGGTGGCTCCGTGGAGGTCGGTGGCGGCGGCCAGGCGGCCGAGGGCGTCGCGGTTGAGGGAGTAGTAGGCCCAGGTGCCGCGCTGCTCGCGCCAGAGCAGCCCGGCCTGGACGAGCTTCTTGAGGTGGTGGCTGACGGTCGGCTGGCTTAGGCCGAGCGGGCCGGTGAAGTCGCACACGCAGACCGGCTCGGCGCTGGTGGCCAGCAGGTTGACGATCTTGACCCGGTGGGGGTCGGCCAGGGCCTTGAACAGCTGCGCGGTGGCCTCGGCCTGGTCGTCCGAGAGCGACGGCGCCCCGAGCGGTGCGCAGCAGGCCGCCGGCACCGTCGCGGTGGCGGCCGTGGTGGTCGCGGTGCTCATCGCCGGCCAGCCTGGAAGGTCATGGTGCTGGCCCCGGCCTGCTCGGGCAGGGCGTCGGGGCGGCAGCGAGCCTGCGGGACCACCTCCAGGGCAGGGGTAACGCTCATGCGTCGCTCCTAGATTGATGATTGTCGATGCTATACTGCGCCATGCATCGACGACTGTCAATGCGCTGTGTGAGCGCGCACCGAGTGGCCCTTGCCGGCGCGTTGTGATCAACTTACGTTGATCTAGATGACCTCGACCGTAGCACCCGCCACCCGAACCGCCAGCCCCGATGTGCTGCCGGTCGAGCTGGCCCGGGCGCTTGGCGATCCGCTGCGCTGGCGGATCGTGGAGCTGCTGGCCACCGAGCAGCTGTGCGTCGCCCACCTGGCCGACGAGCTGCACACCGCCCAGCCGCTGGTCAGCCACCACCTCAAGGTGCTGCGCGAGGCCGGCCTGATCGAGCCCGACCGCTGCCGCTACTGGACCTACTATCGGCTGCAGCCCGGCGCTCTCGTCCGGCTGGCCGCCACGCTGGGGCTGCTGGCCCGCTCGGCGCCGAGCGGGATCGCCTGCCGGCGGCTGGCCCCTGGCGCCGACCCCGCCTCGTCCGCTGCTGCCCGACCCGTCGTGCCCGAAAGAGGCATGCCCATGCCGTTGCGCGACCAGCCGATGGACCCGATCAGCTGCTACACCTTCGCCGGCTCGACCGAGCAGCTGGCCCAGGAGTTCCGCGGGATCTTCTCGCCGGAGACCATCCAGCGCTACGTCAACGAGTCCATCGACCGGCTGTCTGGCGCGCGGGTGGTCGACTTCATCCCGCTGTTCGTGCACCGCTTCGCCCGCGAACAGCTGCGCGCCCTGGCCCAATCGGAGGGAGCCATCGTGAAGGACGTGCCCGAGGTGCTGTTCGTCTGCGTGCACAATGCCGGCCGCTCCCAGATGGCCGCCGCCCTGCTGGACCACCACGCCAAGGGCCGGGTGCATGTCCGCTCGGCCGGCTCGGATCCGACCGACCAGATCAACCCGGCGGTGGTGGCCGCGATGGCCGAGTGGGGCATCGACCTGTCCCGGGAGTTCCCCAAGCCGCTGACCGACGAGTTCGTCAAGGCCGCCGACGTGGTGATCACGATGGGCTGCGGCGATGCCTGCCCGATCTACCCGGGCAGGCACTACGAGGACTGGGAGCTCCAGGACCCGGCCGGCCAGCCCGTCGAGGTGGTGCGGCGCATCCGCGATGACATCGACGCCCGCGTCCAGCAGCTCTTGGCCGAGCTGGTGCCGGCCTCGACCTGAGCCACGCCCGTAAACATCCGACCAGACCGCGGCTTGTGCTGCCGCATCAATCCAGTGTGGGCAGGGCGCGAGTGCTGGAGAAGCCACGAGGGGATGCATGAGCGCCGCGGTCGAAGCCGAGCTCGCCGTCGAGCAGGACGCCGGGTGCGGCTGCGCCTCTCCCGACTACATCCACGACGCCACCGTCGGCGGCTCCAACGCCATCGGCCCGCTCCGCGCGACGGCCCGGCGGTTCCCCCGACCTGGTGGCGCGCCTTGGCGGGCTGCCGCGCTACCTCACCGCCAGCATCGCTGGGGAGCGGTCGGGATCGTCCACGGCGACCCCGAGTCGCTTGCCGGCTGGCGGCTGGCCCTGGAGGCGGCGGCGCTGTCGAGGTCTGACCACCCGACCCGCCGGCCTGGGCGACGCTGTCCTGCCTGCCGGGTAGGGTGGACGCCGGCTCCGGCCGACCGGAGCGATGACCGTAACAGTCGCCAACCCCACCGGCGGCACCGTGGTCAGCCTGGTAGCGAAAGGACGTGAGCGGCAGTGGCAGCATATGTACAGCTTGGCGAGGTGCGCACCTGGTACGACGAGCGCGGCGAGGGCGAACCGCTCGTGCTGCTGCACGGCGGCGTGGTCGACGCGCGCTTCTTCGACCAGAACATCGGCCCGCTGGCCGACCGGTTCCACGTCTTCACGCCGGAGCGGCGCGGCCACGGCCACACCCCCGACGTCGACGGGCCGCTCACCTACGAGCTGATGGCCACCGACACCATCGCGTTCCTGGAGGCGGTGGTGGCCGGGCCTGCGCACCTGGTCGGCCACAGCGACGGCGCGGTGGCGGCGCTGCTGACTGCGCTGCACCGCCCCGACCTGGTCCGCCGCCTGGTGCTGGTCAGCGGCGGCTTTCACCGCGACGGCCAGGTGCCCGGGGCGGACCAGATCGACGTCGACCAGGTGGTCGCGGCCTTCGGGGCGGCCTACGGCGAGGTGTCACCCGACGGCCAGGACCACTTCCCGGTGGTGGTCGACAAGGTCGCGCAGCTGGGGCTCCGGGAGCCGACCATGGCAGCGGCCGACCTTGGTGGCGTCACCAGCCGGACGCTGGTGATGGCCGGCGACGACGACATCATCACCTTGGAGCATACGGTTGCGCTGTACCGGGGGATAGCGGACTCTGAGCTGGCCGTGGTGCCCGGCACCTCCCACTTCCTGCTGCGGGAGAAGCCGGCGTTGTGCAACACGATCATCGTCGAGTTCCTGACCACCGAGCCCGTGCCCACCGTGGCGCCGGTCCGCCGCGCGACCTGACCAGGCCAGTCCACCTTGCACAGCGTTTCGCCATACGGTTGGTGCACGTCGAACTCGTTGTCCTCGGGGTCGCGCATGGCGACGAAGTACCCGCCGAACTCCTCGGCCGCCCGCAGCCTGCTCGCACCCACCTCGAGCAGGCGCTCCGCTTCGGCGTCGATCCGTCGGCGCCGCTCGGCCAGCGGCGTCCGCCGGCCCCCACCGACATCCAGGTCCAGGTGGACCCGGTCTTGACCGTCTTGGCTCTGGCACCTGCTGGAAGTACAGGCGCTGGCCTTGCCGTCCGGGTCGACCACCGCGCGGGCGTCGCCTCACTGCTCCTCGGGGACGCCTCAGGCGGCCAGTGCCTCGGGCCAGCTCGCATAGCCGTCCGGTGGCGCCTCCAGCTGGTAGCCAAGTGCTGTGGCCCAGAACTGGGCCAGCCGGGCCGGGTCGGCGCAGTCCATGACCACCTGGATACCGGTTGCCATCGTCGCCTCCTCGACCGTCGTGGTGCCTGGCCGGGCCCTACACCGGATCCCGGTCAACGCCTCCCCGGGACATCCAGCCGGGCAGCCTCGGCCAGCACTCGCCCGCACGCGAAGGGAGGTGAAGGACGAAACGCCTGGTCAAGGGTGGGGTGACCGAGGGGACTCGGCCTCCGGCCTTTGCCGAAGGAGGGGGGTGGGTCGTGCAGAAGTACCCCAAGCCGGATGATCCCGAACCACGTCTCGGTTGAGTACGATGGTGACCGGACCGATGATGACGTTGTAGCGAAGCGGTTCGATGACTGCTTCGACCAGCCCTTGGGGGAGGTGATGGTCATGGCTGATCAGATCGCGATCCAATACGGCTCGCACCCTTGGAAGCCATCTCATGACTCCGAGCTTGCCGAGACCTACGGCTACTATGACCAACCGACCCTCGGGTTGATCCGGCAAGCCGGCCTTCCGTATGTCTTTCGCTGTGTTGATCTCCTGGATGACCGCTACAGCATCTGGGCGTACGCCTTGATCACGGATCGAGAGGCCGCACACCTTGACGAAGCCGAGGACCTTACACTTGCCCTCACCGAAGTCACAGCCGGTAAGCCCTTCACCGTAGCACTTGCCGATGAAGAGGCCGGCATCTTTGAGTCGTGGTTCCTCGACGAGTTGGAGGGTTCCCCATCCGTCCTCGACTCGGAAGCGATCCGCCGCGCTCTCTTGCCGATCGTGACAGAGCTGAGGAACAAGCTGGCACACGTCACAGAGCATGTAGTAGAGGAGCTCACTCACTAGCGCTCAGGTGAGGGTCTGTGGCAGGCCGCGCTGCACTCGTCCCGGACGCCCTGAAGCTACCCGGCCGACCGGGCTCGATGCAGGCCTGCCTCCACGCTGAGACGGACCCAGGGCGGACCCAGCCGGGAGAAGGGGCCAACCGAGCTGCCAAGCGGCAGGTACAGAATGGGCCGTGAGCTGCGGGAATGCTGTTGGGTGACCGAGGGGACTCGAACCCCCGACCTTCGGGACCACAACCCGACGCTCTAACCAGCTGAGCTACGATCACCAGGTACCAACCGACGGGAAGGATACCGGGCCAAGCGCCGGCGGTGCCAGCCGACTCGTCCACCGGCTTGAGAGCGGCGATCGGTCTTGTCCGTCCGATGCAGTCGCCGTAGCGTCAGCGCATGGGCAACACCATCGACACCGAGCGCCTGCGCCTGCGCCAGCTCGACTTGGCCGAGGCGCGGGCGCTGCTCGTCGGCGAGCCGGCCGACGGGCTCAGGTGGCTGCATGGCTACCCCACGGAGGGCACGTTCGTCGCCGTCGAGAGCTACGTGCGAGGGGCTGCGAGCAGCCCGGACAGCGGCCCATACGGGGTCTACCAGCTCGTTCGGCTGGCTGACGCCGTCGTGGTCGGTGACATCGGCTTCCACGCGCCGCCCAACGAGCGCGGCGCCTTGACGGTCGGATACGGTCTCGCCCCGGCCGCCCGCGGCCACGGGTACGCCACGGAGGGGCTGCGCGCGCTGATCGCCTGGGCGCTCGACCAGCCCGGCGTGACGGCCGTGGAAGGCGACACGACCCATGCCAACGTCGCTTCCCAGCGGGTGATGGAACGGGCGGGCATGCGCCTGGTGAACGCCAACAGCAGCTTGCACTTCTACCGCGTCCCGTAGCGCCTGGGTGGAGCCCGGCTACGTCCCGACCGAGGGCTTCCGCAACGCGAGCTGCTCGCAAGCCCGGTCACACGCCGGCTGCTGTCCACCGACGCACCTGACCGGTTGGGTCAACGGCACAGTAGGCGACCCGCTCTTCAGCAGGGGCTGCCTACAGCAGGGGCTGCACGGCGGCGACGATCTGGCCGGCGTTCACCGGCCCCTCGAAGCGTGCCCGGATGACGCCGGCCTTGTCGATGACGAACACCCAGGGCTCGCTCTGGAAGCCCCAGGCGGCGAAGGCCGGGGCGACCTTGTTCGGGTCCGGGTGGGCGCCTGGGTGCTCCTCGACGTGGATGAAGTTGGCCTTGGCCGCACCCAGCTCATGGAAGGCGGCGAGCTGCTCGTCGACCACCGGGCCGCACATGCGGCTCTCGCACAGAAGCGGCGTCGCGAACGACACGACGGTCGGCTTGCCGCTGGCCAGCGCACGGTCGAGCGAGATCGCATGCATCGGGCAGGGCGGCTGGCGGGTGCAGACAAGCTTGCGCGCTGCCGGCGTGGTCGCGACCGGGGTCGGCACGGACTTCGCCTTGCTGCCGACCGCGTGCAGGACGGTCTCGGAGACCGGGACCCCGCCGGAGCCGATCCCGCGTCCGGAGGTGATCTGGGCGGCCGCGCCCACCATCCAGTTCCCAGCCGAGGGGATGTCCACGACCGCGCCGTAGAAGCCGGGCAGGCCGGCCGTGGGGGAGTGGTCGTGCTCCTCGGCGTAGGCGGTCAGCGCATACCAGCTCGCCCGCCACGGGCCGATCGCCTTGCTGCGGTCGTCCTTTGCGAACCACACCTGGGGTGCGCCCTGGGTGATGAGGTTCCCGTCGGGCGAGCTGAGGCCGAAGGTGAACAGGCTGCGGCCGACCGGGAGGGCGCTTTGGCCGTTCAGCAGCGACAGCTGCGTGCCCTTGCCGAGCACGTCGGCGAGCGTGCCGGCGGCCGCACCGGAGGTGGCCGGCTTCCTCGAGCAGGCCGCGAGCAGGGCGGCGCCGGCCCCTGCCGCGGCCAGGCGCAGCAGGTCCCGCCGGGAGAGCGCCGGTCGGCCGGCCCGCGAGCCATCGTCATGGGTACTCATGCCTCTATCATCCCTCGGGTTTCGCACTTTCGCGGTGGCGGTGGCCTGTTGAGGTGAACGGCTTGCTGAGCGACCTGCCGGTTGCCGGCTGGTGGTCTGGCCAGAGAGAACCTGCCGACCAAGCCGCTGCTGGGACGAGGCGGCCGGGCCACTGCTGCGCCCGAACATCGGCTCGGGTTCAGGACCGAGGCGCAGGTGCCACGCCATCAGTAGGACAGTACCGGCGGCGTGAGGACCAGCACAAGGCGCATACGTCCCGCTGACGCCGGGCGATTGCCCATTGACAACCTCGGTGGTGCAGATTATCTTGCTCTCAAGATACTTGGACCCAAGGAAATGGGTCGAGGGAGGGACGGACCATGGCGACAACCACCATGCTCATCCGGCACCGAGTCGCCGACTACCCCGCCTGGCGGGCGGGGTACGACAGCGTGGAGGACCTCCGGCAGCGGCACGGCGCCTTCGGCGCCGAGGTGCTGGTCGACCCGGCCGACCAGCAGGACGTAATCGTCCTGCACCGGTTCCCCACGCTCGAGCAGGCCCAGGCATTCGCCGCCAGCGACGAGCTGCGCCAGGCCATGACCCGCGCCGGCGTCGACCTGTCCGCCTACCGGATCGAGCTGGCCGTCGAGGCCTGAGCTGGCCGCATCGACGCCTCGCTGGCGAGGTGGCGCCCCACCCACGGGCGCCACCTCGGCGCGCCCGCCAGAGGCCGACGCGTACGAGCGCGAGTACCCCGGGGCGTCGTGGCTGGCCAACCGGGTGCTTCGCGAGCTGGAGGACGTCGGCAGCATGGCCCAAGCGCTGGTCGCCACCGTCGCCCGCCGCCACCGGCTGTCCCACGCCGCCCTCAACGCGTTGGCCGTCCTCGAGGGCAACGGCGGGCCCCTGCCCGCCGGCGAGCTCAGCGCCCGGATGCACATCACCAGCGGGACCATGACCAGCGTGCTCGACACCCTCCAGGGCAACGGCTACATCCGCCGCCACGCCGACCCGGCCGACCGCCGCCGCGTCCTGGTCGACCTCACCCCCGCCGCCCAGGCCGTCCTGGACCGCGTGCTTCCCGAGGTCCAGCAGGTCGTCACCGCGGTCATGGGCACCCTCGACGACCAGGCCCTGCACGCCCTGCTCCACCACCTGGCCGCCGTGCGCGCCGCGCTCGCCGCGGCGCCCGCCGATCTGCCCCCTCCAGCTCCCCGCCGCACACCCCCCCACCTGCGCCGTTCCTGAACCCTGCGCACCGGGCTGCCAGCCCCAGCGGGGCGGCTGCGCGATGCCAGATCCACATGAGGAGGACCACAGCATGACCGAGACCACCGTGGCGAGGCCGGCAGGCGCAGCCCCGGCCGTTTCGCCCGATGCCATCCTGCAGCTCGGCTTCGGATTCTGGGGGTCCAAGGTGCTGCTCAGCGCCGTGGAGCTGGGCGTGTTCACCGCGCTGGCGGGAACCTCGGCCGAGCTGGAGACGCTGCGAGCACGGCTCGGCCTGCACCCCCGGTCGGCACGAGACTTCTTGGACGCCCTGGTCGCCCTCGGCATGCTCGAGCGCCAGGACGGCCGCTACGCCAACACCCCCGCGACCGAGGCCTTCCTGGACCGAGCCAAGCCCAGCTACC
>JBIOYL010000084.1:0-3631 GCA_044870185.1 Actinomycetes bacterium
CGACCGGGCCGTCGACAGCTTGTATGCGACCGCCGAGGAGGTCTTGCACGTCTACGGCGACCAGCGGGTGGCCGCCTCCACCGACGGCCACGACCTGGACCTCGACCACTTCCTGTCCGGGAACCACACCATCTACCTGTACGCCCCCGCCCACCAGCAGCGGCTGCTCAGGCCCCTGTTCGAGACGATCACCCAGCAGGTCGTCGCCGCCGCCCAGGAGAAGGCCGCCCTGGCACCGGACGGCATGCTGTCACCCAGGCTGGGGTTGTTTCTGGATGAGGCGGGCAACTGTGCGGCCCTGTCGGACCTGGACGTGCTGGCCACCACCGCGCGGGGCCAGGGCATCCAACTGGTGACCGTCTGGCATGACAAGTCGCAGTTGGAGGCCCGCTACGGCACCAAGGCCGCCACGATCCTGAACAACCACCGCGCCAAGCTGTTCCTCTCTGGCCTGGCTGACCTGTCAGCCTTGGAGCTTGGCGCCAAGCTGATCGGGGAGCGGGCGCTGACCGAGCGCAACCGGTCGATGGGCTCCGACGGCCGCCACTCGCTCAACGAGTCGACCAGCTATCGGCCGCTACTGCCGGTGGAGGACCTGCGCAGACTGCGGCCCGGTGAAGGCGTCCTCCTCTACGGGCACCTGCGGCCCACCCCGATCCGCCTGCCGCCCTGGTACGAGCAGCGCGAGCAGGCCCGCCGCGACCGCGTCGAGCAGCGGGCAGCCCAGCGGACGGCCCGGCCGAGCGGCGCATGGGCCGCCGCACCGAGCGCGCCTTCACCCGCCTGCAGCGCCAGCAGCTGCGCCAGCAGGACCAGGCCGCCGCGGCGCGAACCGTGTGGCCGCAGCGGAAGGAGGGCCAGCGATGAGCACCACCCCGCCTCCTGGTCGCATCCCTGCATCCCCCCAGGCCGAAGCATCCGCGGCCGATTGGCCCGCCGACCCGCGGCCAGCGTGGGAGCGGATCGCCTACACCTGGCTGCAGCGCGAGGTCGACGGCGGCCACCAGGTCACCGCCGCCCAGCTGGCCGCCCAGACCAGCGTCACCCCCAGCTTCGCCGCCGACCTGCTGCAGGTGCTCCGCGCCCAACACCAGCGCGACCCGGGCCTGGTCCAGCTGCGCGGCCGGCTGGTCCGTGACCAGCTCACCGATCTCTACGTCACGAGGGAGCTGCGCGGCGGCCAGCGCCTGGAGGCGGCCACAGTGGCGGCCGAGCTAGGGACAACGGCCACGGTGGCCCGCCAATGGCTGCATGCCCTCCGCGGCGTCCGCGAGCGCGACCCACACCTTGCCAGCCTGCGCGCCATCCCTGAGGACCATCGCCTGTTGCACGCCGATCAGCTCGCGCAGCTGGCCGAGCGGTTCCGCGCCGGCGGCCCCCTGCCCGAGCGGGAGCCTGCCCGGCCGGTGCCGGCGGATGCGCTCACCGACCGGATCGAGCTGGCCTGGCGACGCGAGCAGGCCAGCGGACGACCGATCGACCCTGCCGCGCTGGCCCGTGAGCTTGGGACCAGCCGCCACTACGTCACCAGCACCCTGACTGCGCTGGAGGCCGGGGCGCCGACCATGCGCCAGCGCATTGAGCAGGCCTACCGGGAGCGGGAGGTCGAGGGTGGCCGGTGGGTCAACCTCACCGACCTCGCCAGCGAACTCGGCACCAGCAAGGCGTACGTGCAGCGGGTCATCAGCCCCCTGCGCGCCACCCACCGCCAACACCCCACCACCTCGCCGGCTCCTGCAGCGGAAGCCGCGCGGCTGGAGGGCCGGGGGTGGCTGGACCTGGCCGCCTGCAAGGACAGCGACCCGGAGCTGTTCTTCCCCGAACGCGGCGAGCAGGCCAAGGGCCAGGCCGCCAAGCAGGTCTGCGCCGCCTGCCAGGTCCAGCCGCAATGCCGCGACCTGGCCGTCCGTACCGCCCGGAGTCGGGAGGAGGACCACGGCATCTTCGGTGCTACGACCCCGCACGAGCGGAGCGGGCTGCGCGGCAATCCCGCCCCCGGGCCCAGCAGCTGGTATCAGGACCGGGCGGCGGCCGAGCAGGCCCACCGGCTGGCGGTCCAGGTGGGCCCGGTCGCCGCCGCCGAGCAGCTCGGCACCGCCACCTCCACCCTGGCGCGTGCCTTCGCCAGGTGGGGGCTGGACTATCCCGGCCGCCCCCGCGCCTCCCAGTTCGCCCGCGACCCCGAGCGAGCCAGGGAGGCGTTCGCGCTCGCCGAGCAGCTGGGCAGCGTCAAGGCCGCCGCGCGGGAGCTGGGCAGCTCCCGGCCGGCGCTGGTGGCGGGCTGGCAGCGGTTCGGGCTGGGCATGCCCGACACCAGCCACCCCACGGTCACCCGCCAGGGCGCGCGCCCGGCGGGCCGCCACGAGCCGGCGGGCCGCCTGGACCCGGCGTTCGTCATGCTCAACCAGGACGTGTTGCCCGTCCGGGCCAGCTCGGAGGCGGAGCGGTTCTGGCGGGTCCGTCGCGCCGAGCAGTACGCCACCCTCGGTGCCGCCGCGGTCACCGAGCTGTACGCCGAGAGCCGCTCAGCCCGAGCGTCCGCCAGGGTGTGGGCGATCACCCGCCGCGCCCAGCGTGCCCAGACCCTCGCCAGCCAGCGAGCCACCCGCACCCAGCGCCGCCACGCCGAGCGCGCCGAGCGGGACCACCCCGGCCACCATCGCCGGCCACCGCAGGAGCGGGAGGTGAGCGCCGATGCCCGCTGAGGGTGCTGCCCGTCCTGCCCCCGACCGCGACCGCATCGACCGCGCCATCGAACACGCCAGCTGGCTGGGCGCCTTGGCGATGTTCGCCTACGGCGCCGCGCTCAGCTTCGACGTGCTGCACACCATCGCCACGCCGCCGGCCTCAGTCCTGTCCTGGCGTGGCTGTGGCCGCTCGGCTTTGAGACCTTCATGGCGGTGGCCGCCGTGGCGGTGCTGGCCGAGCAGCGCACCCGACCCCACAAGACCCCCTGGTATCCGTGGGTGCTGACCGCCCTGGCCGCCGGCAGCTCGATCGCGCTCAACTTCGGCCACCCCTACATCCCCCTGGATCCGCCGCCGCGGCTGCTGGTGGCCTGCGTCTACGGCGTCCCGCCGGTGTGCGCGCCGTTTGCCTGGCGCCTGTTCCTGCTGCGCATCGCTCATCGGCGCCAGCATCCTCAGCACCCCGGCCAGGACCGCGCCGGTCCGTCCGGAGCTGAGCAGGACGCCACTGTCTTGATCGCGCCCAGCCCGTCCGCCGCCGGGCAGCCTGCCAGGCCCCCGGCAGGCTTGTCCAGTACCGGTCAGGACAGTAGGCCGGCTCGGGCGGTTGTGCGGGCGCTGCTGGCCCAGGACGGCCAGGACGGCCTGGTGTCTTGGCAGGAGGTTGTCACGCGCACCGGGCTGTCGCGCTCGCGCGCCTATGCGCTGCTGCGCGAGGAACGCGCCCGCTGCCCCACCGCAACGGCCAGCAGCCAGCCGCTCAGGAGCACAGCAGCCTCCCGTCAGCCTGACCGCTCGATTGCCCGGGACCGTGCGGCCGCCAGCAGGATCACGAGCGTCGGGGCGTTGATCTTTGCGAGCCGCTCCCGTTACGCCGCTCCGTCCTCGCTAGCGGGCACGGGCCGTCTGGTGGTGCCAGCCCGCCCCTACGTTGTTGAGGCTGC
>JBIOYL010000085.1:0-3639 GCA_044870185.1 Actinomycetes bacterium
CCGGATGTCCTGGCGGTCGGCGTCGTCCTCGCCGGTCTGGCGCGATCCATCCGGCCCTGGGTCGACCCTCGTGATGCTCTCGCGCGGCGCCGCCGCCTCCGGTGCGTTCATCATCACGCCCCCCACCGAACCCTGCCCGTCTCCCTTGGGCCCGCACCGGGAGTATGCGCCTAGGACCAAGGGGAGGAAACCCCCAGATGCGAGCGTGCCCGACATTACCGACAGACTCGGCAGAGACGAACTGTTTATCCGGTACCAGCTGGGGAGAGTTCCCTCGCCCGTTAGGTCAACCAGGCTGGAGATCTGGCGTTCCTGCATAGCGCCGAGTGAAGACCGGTTGGTCGGGCCCGAGCTTCCTGACGGCTCGTGTGTTCGCTCGTGCTCGCCGGGCGTTGTCGGAGCCGACTCGGACCTGATGGGCCTCCGGGAAGCCGATGAGATCTGCGGTAGGCGCGGGACAGCGCCCGATCGTTCTAGCAGTACTCCGTTAGGTCTTGCGGTGTGCGGCTGTCGGGTGTGCCTCTCAAGCGAGATCACCAAGCCGAAAGGAGCGCACCACCGCTGCTGGTGGGACACCGTGACACCGACCCAACTTCGCCGCATCCGCACCCGCCTTATCGCGTTCGCCGAGGACCTGTTCCAATCCATCCCCCGCAAAGATCAGCGCCGCTGGGGCCAGCGCTACCTGCGCGGGTTGCTGCTGGACGGCAAGCGCAAGTCGGTCCAGCCCATGGCCGCCCGGCTGGCCCGCGGTGCCCCCCAGGCCGACGCCGACGCGCTGGAGCAGGCGCTGCAGCAGTTCGTCAACCAAAGCCCTTGGGACCCGGTACCGGTCCGCCGCCGGCTCGCCGAGCGCATGACCGCCGCCATCGGGCCGGCCGCGTGGGTGATCGATGACACCGGCTTCCCGAAGTTCGGCCGCCACTCGGTGGGGGTCGCGCCGCAGTACTGCGGGGCGCTGGGCAAGGTGGCCAACTGCCAGGTCGGCGTGAGCGTGCATGCGGTCACCGACCAGGCCAGCTGCCCGCTGGACTGGCGGCTGTTCCTCCCCAAGGAGTGGGACGCCGACGTCGAGCGGCGCCGCAAGGCGCACGTGCCCGACGGCGAGCGCCACCGGCCCAAGTGGCAGCTTGCGCTGGAATTGCTCGACGAGCTGGCCGCATGGGACCTTACCCCGCCGGTGGTGCTGGCCGACGCCGCCTACGGCGAGGTCGGCTGCTTCCGGCTCGGCCTGGAACAGCGGGAGCTGGCCTACGTGGCGCAGGTCCCGGGCAAGCTCAGCGCCTATCCCCAGGATGTGGTGCCCGAGCTGACGGCGTACGCGGGACGGGGGCGTCCACCGGTGCCCCGCTACCGCAAGCGCCGCTCGTGGCTACGGCAGCTGGTGCTGGCCGCCGGCGAGCCGGCAGCCACGACGGTCGCCTGGCGCGAAGGCGCCGACGGCGAGCAGCTGACCTCGCCGGTTGTCGCCCTGCGGGTGCGCCCGGCCGGGATCCGGCTGCGCCGCGCCACCCGCGGCGGCCAGCTGCCGGTGCGCTGGCTGGTCGCCGAATGGCCAGACAGCGAGCCCGAGCCGATCAAGTACTGGCTGGCCAGCCTGCCCGAGACCACCCCCCTTGAGCAGCTGGTGGGTCTGGCCAAGCTGCGCTGGCGAGTGGAGCACGATTACCGTGAGCTGAAAGATGCGCTGGGACTGGACCACTTCGAGGGCCGCTCCTGGCAGGGCTGGCACCACCACGTGACCCTGGTGTCGGTCGCCCACGCCTTCGTCACCTTGCAGCGGCTGGACCCAAAAGTCCGTGGGTCGGCCTGACCACCTTCCAGGCATTGCGCGAGCTGCAATTCCTGGTCGCCTGTTGGGCCGGCGCGTGTCCCCTGTGCCTGCGCAGCCTTCCACGGTCGACGGCATGGTTGCAGCCCTCAGCCGTACCAACCTAACGGAGTACTGCTAGTTGCTCGGGCCAGTTCCCGGGCGCCGTCCTGAACCCCGTGCAGGTCGGTTGGCCACCCATTGTTGGCCGATCTAGTCGTACATCACCGCGAGGTTGAGGTAGGAAAACTTGCCTGTTCATCAGTCGTCCGGCATGGTGCGCAGCCGTTCGGCTGCGCTCTCGGGGGTGATGTCACGCTGTGGCTGTGCCAGCAGTTCGTAGCCGACCATGAACTTGCGGACGGTGGCCGACCGCAGCAGCGGCGGATAGAAGTGCGCGTGCAAGTGCCACTCCGGATATTGCGCCCCGTCGGTGGGTCGCTGGTGCCAGCCCATCGAGTAGGGGAAGGTCACGCCGAACAGCTTGTCGTAGCGTCGGGTCAGCTGGCGCAGGATGGCGGCCAGATCATCACGTGCGTCGGGGTCCAGGTCGGGTAGGGCGCCATGGTGTCCGCTTGGCAGCACCAATGTCTCGAACGGCCATACGGCCCAGAACGGCACCAGCGCTACAAAGCGCTCATTGCGGCAGACGATGCGTTCGCCCTCCTTCAGCTCCACGGTCAGGTAGTCGCAGAGCAGGCACCCGCCGTCCGCATACGCTCGCTGCTGGCGCAGTTCCCGTGCCGGCTCGTTGGGCACTCGTTGGTTGGCCCAGATCTGCCCGTGCGGGTGTGGGTTGCTGGCACCCATCATGGCGCCGCGGTTCTCGAAGATAAGGACGTGGCCGATCCAGTCGATGGCTCCGAGTTCGATGTACTGGTCGGTCCAGGTCTGGACCACTTGGCGGATCGCGTCCTCCTCCATCTCGCCGAGGGTGAGGTCGTGGCGTGGGGAGAAGCAGACGACCCGGCAGATGCCCCGTTCGCTCTGGGCCACCAGCAGCCCGTCACCGTTGTGCTCTTCGCTGGGCGTCTCCGGCTTGAGCGCGGCGAAGTCGTTGTCGAAGACGAAGGTGGAGCTGTACCTGGGCGTGCGCGCATCACCCGCTCGCTGGTTGCCGGGGCAGAGGTAGCAGGTGGGGTCGTAGACCGGGCGCCGCTCGTCGACCACCTCCTCCACCTGCCCCTGCCAGGGACGCGCCGTGCGGTGCGGAGATACTAGAAGCCATTCGCCGGTCAGCTGATTCAGCCGGCGGTGCGGGGCACTGAACATACCAACTCCCGGGTCATTGCGTGGCGTCGCGTCCGCCAAGAAAACGCGATTCAGTCGCGACGATGTCGTATCGGTCCAGCCCTGGCGGTCATCCAGCCCAGCTCGGCTCGGATTCATACCGGTTCCCGCCCGTGCCTCTGCAGGTAGGCCCACGCATCGCCGATCATGTCGTCCAGGGCCGGCTTGTGCGGGCTCCAGCCGAGTTGTTCACCGATGCGGGCGCTTGAGGCCACCAGCACGGCTGGATCCCCCGGCCGGCGCGGCGCGTCCACGGTGGCGATTGGGCGGTCGGTGACCCGCCTGGCCGCCCCGATGACCTCCCGGACCGACGAGCCCAGCCCGTTGCCGAGATTGTAGATCGCGTGGCGACCCGGCATGCTGGCGTCCAGGGCCAGCAGGTGGGCCCTGGCCAGGTCCTCGACGTGGATGTAGTCGCGTATCGCGGTGCCATCCGGGGTTGGATAGTCGGTGCCGTAGACCTGTACGTGGGCCCGTCTGCCCTCGGCGACCTGGAGCACGATCGGGATCAGGTGCGTCTCGGTGGCATGCCGCTCTCC
>JBIOYL010000086.1:0-12846 GCA_044870185.1 Actinomycetes bacterium
GGTCCAGGCGCTGCAGTCCCCGGACCAGCCCGGTCACGTACAGCGCGCCGGCCAGCGCCACGAGCGCCAGGTAGGTGGCGAACGAGGGCGCCCCGGGCTGCGCCGCATACCCGAACAGGGCGGCGAGCGCGAGCAGGCCGCCGGCTCCCCAGGCGAACGGCCACCAGCGCCCGTGTGGGCGCCGGGCCACCAGGACGCCGCCCGCTCCGCCGGCAAGCACGCTGCCGACGGTGAACCCGGCCGTGAACAGGCGCAGCGCCCAGTGGCCGAGCCGCTCGACGAAGAACACGGCGACCGGGCCGGGCACGACCGCGAGCAGGCGCTGGGCGAGCCCGAAGGGCGGGAACGGCATGCCGGCCTGGACGAGGTGGCCGACCGCCAGGAGCGCCGTCGGCACGAGCATCGCCGACACGCCGGCCACGAACGCCTCGCTGTCCCGCAGCCTGTGGTGCATGCTTCAACGATAGGCCGGGATGGCGATCAGCGCGCGGCCGCCGCGGCGCCGTCACCGGCCGGTACGCGGATCCCACCAGGCCTCGGCCGACCTGTCCCGGGTCTTGGGCCCGGCCTGCGGCCGAAAGCGGGTGGGCCGGGCGCCCGGCGGCCGTTCGACGGCCGGTCCGGGTGCCGGCCGGCTCCAGCCCGACGCCGGCCGCGGCTCGATGGCCCACGGCTCGACGGCGAGCGGCGCGGCCGGCGGTGGGACCAGCGGCCAGGGGTCGGCCGGCGAGGCACCGGGCGGCGGTGCGGCCACGGGCTCGGCGGGGAGTTGGGCCTGCGGCTGGCCGGTCCGGCCCGGGCCGGGCCTCGGCGCGAGCGCATGCCCTTTGGGACGCGCCGCCGGGTCGAGCGGGACGACGGCGGGCCGCCGGCCGGTGGCCGACCAGTAGGCGGCGACCACCTGGGCCGTCTCCTCGAGCACCATCGCCTCGACCGCTTCGGGCGCCCTGCGCTCCATGCGGCGGATGCGCCGAGGCACGACCACGTCCGGCACCAGGGTGAAACGCTCCAGCCAGGCGCTGGCTGCGAGCAGCGCGAGCAGGCCGAACGGCCAGAGGGCGGTCAGCAGCAGGACGACGTAGAGGTTGGAGAAGATCATGACGGGACTTCAGAGTCGACCAGGCATGCATGCCCGTGTCAACCACGGCGCGGATAGGCAAATCCGCCAATTGTCCTCGTATCGATGGATAGGAACGATCCGGACGAGACCGGGTCTGGTTCAGGAGCGCAGGTCGCCGTCCATCCGCTCGAGGAGCACGTCTTCGGCGACGTCGGCCTTCAGCGTCAGGTACTCGAGCCACTCGTCGGTGCACCGGGGCGGCACGCGCCCGCCGATGTCACGCAGCAACCGCACGCTCCCGACGAACTGCCGGGTCGTGATGACCAGCTGCATGAGGAGCTCGGAGGGCATGCGGGCGAACACCGCCCGGAGCTCCGCCGACGACTGCCACCCGGGATCGTCCGGCTGACCCACGACCACCTGCCTCCTGGCCCGGTTCGTGCGCTGTGGGTCTCCCCGGCCGTTCCCTCCGAAACAAAGCGGCCGGGCGGAGCGGCAGGCGCGGCCGCTCGAGCGTGTCGGCGGCCAGGCTCAACAGCCAAGAGCGATACGCAAGGCGCGGCAGACCTGTCGCATGCGTTCGGGGCTGAGCGTCGTGACGTGCTCGGTGAGCATGGCCTTCCACGCCTCTGCGAGGTTGTCGAGGCTCACGGCGCAGCGTGTCGGCATGCCGTCGTCGCGGTCCAGGACCACCTCGGTCGGGAGGTCGCGCAGGCGGCGGGTGATCGAGGCCACCGTGACACGCTTCAAGACCGGTATCGCCGCATCCCGCGTCAACACCAAGACAGGCCGTCGACCCCACTCGGGATGCTCGACGAAGTAGACACCGCCGCGTTCTACCACGGCTCGAGCCCTGCGGCACGCTCCTCGTCTTGGAGCCGCCGCAGGGATTCCACCGTCAAGGCGGTCACCATCCTGCCGAGATCGCCCCACTCGTCGACGTCGTACTCGCCACCCTGGGGGAGGCGGGTGTACCCCTGTCTGATCTGGCGATCGATCTCGGCTTCGCGGTCGGCGGCGAGGTAGGCCTCGATCGCTTCTCGGATGAGCTGCGAGCGGGATACGTGTGCGATGGCTGCCCGGCGATCGAGCAGCTCGAGCAACTCGTCTGTGAGCTGCACCATCGTCTGCGTGCGTCGTGCCATAGGCCTATGATAGCCCATCGGGCAAGGCGCCCGCCTCTGCCCGACCAGCCGCCCGACCGGAAGGGGCCAGCGTGCACGTGGTGATCATGGGATGTGGCCGGGTCGGCTCCGAGCTCACCGCCCGGCTCGAGGCCCGCGGGCACACGGTCGCGATCATCGACAAGAACCGCGCCGCCTTCCGCCGGCTGCGCTACGACGTCCACGCCCAGCAGGTGCACGGCTACGGGTTCGACGAGGAGACGCTCGTCCAGGCGGGCATCCAGCGGGCCCTCGCCTTCGCGGCCGTGTCCAACGGCGACAACTCCAACATCGTCGCCGCCCGGGTCGTGCGCGAGAAGTTCGAGGTCCCGATCGTGGTCGCCCGCATCTACGACCCGCGCCGGGCCGAGATCTACCAGCGCCTGGGCATCCCGACCGTCGCCACCGTCAGGTGGACGGTGGACCAGGTGATGCGGGTGCTCATCCCGGACCAGGTCGCGTCGGACTGGAAGGACCCGAGCGAGGGCATCTCGCTGGTCACCCTCCCGCTGCCCGCCAGGTGGGCGGGCCAGCGGGTCGAGGACGTCGAGGCCGACGGCCACCGGCGGGTGGTCGGCCTGGCCCGCAACGACGAGCGGATCCGGCTCGCCAGCCCGAGCACCCGCCTGCAGGAAGGCGACCGGCTGTACCTGATCGTCGACGACCCGGGCCTCGCCGAGCTGCGCCCCATGATCCTGGCCGCCCGCCAGCAGGAGGCGCCCGACACCGGCTGAGCTCCCGGAGGGAGATCGCATGCGCAAGCGGATCGCGGCGCTCGCCGCGGCGACCGGCCTGGCCGGCCTGCTCGTGCCACTGCTGGCCGTCCCGGCCTCGGCGCACGAGGAGCGCACGGTTGGCGCCTACCACTTCGCGGTCGGGTTCGGCGACGAGCCGCCCTACGCCGGGGAGAAGAACAACGTCCAGCTCATCCTGAAGGACAACGCCGACAAGCCGGTCACCGACCTGGGCGACACCCTGAAGGTGCAGGTGACCACCGCCAGCCAGCCCGCCCAGAAGCTGGACCTGGCCCTGGAGCCCAACTTCGAGCTGGGCGAGTCCGGCATCCCGGGCGACTACCGGGCCTGGTTCATCCCGACCGCGCCGGGCAGGTACACGTTCCGCTTCACCGGCACGGTCAAAGGCCAACGGGTCGACCAGGCGTTCACCTCGTCCAAGACCGGCTTCGACGAGGTGCAGGACCCGGCCGGGGTGCAGTTCCCGGTCAAGGAGCCGAGCACCGGGCAGCTCGCCGGCCGGCTGGACCGGGAGCTGCCGCGCCTGAACGCGGCGCTGGCCGCCCAGCAGCGGCAGGCACGGCACGAGGCCGACCAGGCGCGCACCATCGCGATCGTCGGGGTCGCGCTCGGGGTGCTGGGCGTGGCCGGTCTGGTCGTCGGCCTGCTGGCCCTGACCGCGGCGCGCCGGGCGGCGGGCCGCGGCGGCCGCAGCGGGTCGTCGGCGAAGCTGCCCACGGGCGCCGGCCGCACCTGACGGCACCCGCCTGACGGCACCCCACCGGGGCCGGCCAGCTGCTTTACCGCCACGCCGAGCAGGTCTATCGTCGCGATCGGATGTCCGCCCGACCCGTCCGAAGGACGCTGCGATGAACCGGGAGCGTGCGGTCGCCGCGGTCGCCGCCGTGCTGGCGCTCGTGCTGACCGCCTGCCAGGGGCAGGGGGGCTCGCAGGGTGCGGGGCAGCAGGCCTCCGGGCCGCGCACCGCCTCGAGCTCGCCCGGGGGCCAAGCCGAGCCGGCGGGCCAAGCCGAGCCGGCGGTGCCGGCCTTCGACCCGCCGGGGCCACCGGTGCCGCCCGTCCCCGAGTTCACCGTCGGCAACCGCCAGCAGAACATCGGCGGGTGGTTCGACGAGCTGCGCTCCCGGCAGTGCCGCCAGCTGGCCGCCGAGACCAGCGTCTTCATCGCCGCCCGTGACGATCCGCAGCTGTACGCCCTGGCGCTGCTGTATCGCGGGGCGGCCAACATCTGCCGCGGACGGCTGCTCGCCGCGGCGATCGACCTCGAGGCCGCCGCCACCTGCCAAGACGACTTCGGCCAGTTCGACAACGACCAGCCCCAGCGGCTGCTGCGCGCGGCGGTGCGGTTCGTCGAGGCAGGCGGCGTCCACGTGGGCGGCAGGGGGCCGAGCACGGCCTGCGGTGCCACGTCTCCGGGAGGGTCGACGGAGTCGACCGGGGGGTCGACGGGATCGACCGGGGGGTCGACGGGATCGACCGAGGGGTCGACGGGATCGACCGAGGGGTCGACGGAGTCGACGACCTCGACGTCGGCATGAGCGAGCTCGGACAGACGGCGCGCGACGCCTCGCCCGGCTCGGGCCTGCGCGACGGCCACGCGGGCCCGGCGGTCGCCCAGGCGCGCGGCGACGAGGAACCCGACCGCGCCGAGCCCGTCGCGCGCCGCGCCGAGCCCGTCGAGCCGCCTGGCGATGGGGAGCAGGAGCAATTCGAGCGCGCCGACGCCACCCCCGCGCCGTCGCTGCGCAACGCCCTGCAGGTGCTCACCTCGATCGTGGCGCCCACGACCCTGATCACGGCGCTGCTGTACTACTTCGGGTTCACCCTCGTCAGGGAGCAGGCGATCCTCTGGGGGGTGGACGAGAGCACCTTCGGCCTGTCCACCCAGGACTACCTGGTGCGCAGCGTGGAGGTCCTGTACCTGCCGTTGGCCGTCGCCCTGCTGCTGGGCGTGCTGTGGCTGTGGCTGCATGCGCTGCTGCTGGCCTGGGACGAGCGGCCGGACCGGCGCGAGCTCGCCCGCCGGCTGGCGACCGCGCTGGCCGGCCTGGGCGCCGCGCTGTTCGCCGTCGGTGTCTTCGGCGCCTTCATCCGGCCGTCCAGCATGAGCATCATCGTGCCGCCGCTCTGCTTCAGCCTCGGCATCCCGCTGGTCGCCTACGGGACCTTCATGCGGCGGCGGCTGCCCGCCCGTGGCCGCAAGCGGCCGCCCTCCGGGCCCTCCTGGCTGCGGTCGTTGCACGCGACGCTGATCTGCCTGCTCACCGCGCTGAGCCTGTTCTGGCTCCTGGGCGTGTACGCGCAGGCGACCGGCCGCGGCCTGTTCAACCGGGTCGTCAGGCAACGCGCCGCCTTTCCGAGCGTCGCGGTCTACACGGCCAAGCGCCTGCACATCGACGGGCCCGGCGTGCGCGAGACCGAGCTGCCCGGATCCGACTCGGCCGAGCGCTTCCGCTACGCCGGGCTGCGGCTGCTGCTGCGCTCCAACGGGAGGTACTTCCTGCTCCCCGACGGCTGGTCGCCCACCGGCGGGACCGTGATCGTGCTGCCTGACAGCGACGCCTTCCGGTTCGAGTTCACCCGCAGGGTCCGCTGACCGGCCGGGCGGCCGGCCGGGCGGCCGGCCGGGCGGCGCGTCCCAGGCGCCGTCGCCCGGCGCATCCGGTCGGGCGCCGTCGCGCAACGCCGGCGGGACGCCGCGCGATCGCCCACGACCGGACCGGCGCCGTCGTCGAGCTCCGCTTCGTGTCGGGCCTGGATAACGGTAGGATCAGCAGCGCAGGTGCGTCCGAGCAGCGCGAGCAGCCGTGCCAGCGAGGCGAGCGTGGTGGAGGCGAGGCGACAGTGCCAGTTCCCTGGCCACCCTGATCAGATCAGGGCGGCCCGCCAGTTCGTCACCGGCGCGCTGGGCCGCGGCGACCCCATCCACGACGTCGCCGAGCTGCTCGTCAGCGAGATGGCCACCAATGCACGACCTCGAGTCGGTGACCGGCCGCGGCTTGGAGCTGTTCGACCGGTTGGCCAGCCGGTGGGGCGTGCTGGGCGACCTGGCCGGCCGGGTGGTCTGGGTGGAGATCGATCGGGACGTCCCGGAGGTTGGCGATGGAGCTGGTCGTGGGTCCGTTCGACCCGGCGTTGTACATTCGGAGCCGGGATCACTACGAGGCGGTCCGCCGGGAGGCCCAGCTGCTCGCCTTGCAGCCTGACGCGCCACCCCGCCAGCTCGAGGCGCTGCTCGACCACCTGAGCAGGCAGTTTCCCGCCAACCCGGTCGACGACATCGCCGACCGGGCGTTCCTGGCCGGCGAGCCGACCTTCACGGCCAGGCTCACCGTCCCCGACGAGCTCGTGGCCACGGCACTGGAGGCCTGCGACCGGCTCGAGGCGCTGTTCGACGAGCTCGACCGCTGGGCCCGCACGATCGGCGTCGAGCTGCTGGAGGCGCCGGCCGACATCAAGGCCTACCGCCGCGCCTACCTCGCCCAGTCCCGGGCGCAGCTCCGAACCGCCCAGGCCCGCTTGGCACGCGTCGAACAGGATCGTTCCTAGCCCGCCCGCTCGTCGCTGTCGTCCATGGCCGACCGGCCCGGGCAGGAACCCGACCCGCGCTTCTCGCTCGCCAACGAGCGGACCTTGCTCGCCTGGATCCGGACCTCCCTTGCCCTGGACGCGGGCGGGCTCGCCGTGATCCGCTTCGCCCCGCCGTTGGCGGTCCGCGGCGGCCGCGAGGCCCTCGGCATCGTGCTCATCCTGCTCGGCATGATCACCGCCAGGAGCAGCTACCGGCGCTGGATCCAGGTGGAGCGGGCGATCCGCAGCGGCGCGCCGCTGCCACGCTCGGCCGTGCCGCTGTTTCTGGCCGTGACCCTGACGGTGATCCCGGCGGTGGTGATCGTGCTGCTGCTGGTGGACCGGCTGCGCGGAAGGTAGCGGCGGACGAGCGGGGCGATGACGCCGCCGCTCGGGGCGACCAGCAGCGAGGCGGCGAACAGCCCGGCGGCGACGAGCACGATCGTGGCACCGGCGGCCACGTCCCAGTGGCGCGAGACGACCAGCCCGATCACGCCGCTGGCCGCGCCGAGCGTGGCCGACAGCGCCATCGTCGGCCCGACCCGGTCGGTCCACAGGCGGGCGGTGGCGGCCGGCGCGGTGATGAGCGCGACCGCCAGGATCGTCCCCACCGCCGGGATCGAGGTCACCACGACGAGCTCGACGAGCAGCAGCAGGGTGACGTCCAGGGCGAGCGTCGGGTAGCCGAGGGCGGCGAGCCCGGCGCGGTCGAACGCGCCCAGCACCAGCTCCTTGTGCAGCGCGGCGAGCGCGGCGAGCACGGCCGCGGCGGTGACGGCGGTGCCGAGCAGGTCGCCGGGCTGGACGGTGACGATGGAGCCGACCAGGTAGGCGGCCAGGTCCTTGGTGAAGCCGGCCTGGGCCGACAGCAGCAGCACGCCGAGCGCGAAGGTGCCGGCCAGCACCACGCCGATCGCGCTGGTGTCGTCGATGCGCTCGCGCTGGCCGAGCAGGGCCACCGCGAGCACGACCAGCACGCCGAACGCTCCCGCCCCGAGCAGCAGGTTGATCCCGGCCAGGGCGGCCAGCACCACGCCGGGGAAGGTGGCGTGGCCCATCGCCAGGGTGAAGAAGGGCAGGCGGCGCAGGACCACGTGCACGCCGACCACGCCGCACAGGATGCCGACCATGACCGCCTCGAGCAGGGCCCGCCGGCCGAACGGGTCCGCGAAGGCGTCGGTGAGCCAGCTCATCCGGTGCCCTCCGGCGCCGGCCCGGCCGGGGCGGTGGAGGGGCGCCGGGCCGGGTCGGCGGGCGGGCGCCGGGCCGGCCTGCCGAGGGCGCGCCGGGCCGGGCCGGCGGCCAGGGCGGCGACGAAGAACCCGACCAGCACCACCACGACGGTGGCGCCCGCCGCGAGCCGCACGCCCCGGTGGATCGAGATGTCGTAGCTGACCGCCAGCCCGAGCCAGCCGCCGAGCGCGCCGAGCAGGCAGGACAGCGCCGTCATGGTCGCCACCCGGTCGGTGAGCAGCCGGGCGGTGGCGGCGGGGACCACGACCAGCGCGATCACCAGCACGGTCCCGACCGCCCGCACCGCCGCCACCACCACCAGGGCGACGAGCAGGTTGAGCACCAGGTCCAGCAGCACCGTCCGGTAGCCCATGGCGGCCGCCCCGTCCGGGTCGAAGGCGCGCAGGACCAGCTCCTTGCCCAGCACCGCCAGCGTCGCCAGGACGAGCACGGCGACCAGCGCGATCTGGCCCAGCTCGGTGCGGTCGACGGCGAGGACCCGGCCGAACAGGAACACGCTCAGGTCGGACGTGTAGGTCTGGACGCGGGAGATCAGCACCACCCCGACCGCGAAGAACGAGGTGAGCAGGATGGCCAGGGCGGCGTCGACCGTCACCCGGCGGCTGGCGGTGAGCCCGGTGAGCAGGACCGCCGACCCCACGGCGGCGGCGAGCGCGCCCAGGAAGATGGACCGGCCGAGCAGGAAGGCGATCACGATGCCGGGGAACACCGTGTGGGTGAGCGCGTCGCCGACGAACGCCAGCCGCCGCAGCACGACGAACACGCCCACCGCCCCGGCCAGCACGCCGAGCAGCAGCACGGCGGCCAGGGCACGCTGCATGTAGCCGAGCTGGAACGGCTCGACCAGCAGGTGTCTCACCGGGGCACCCCCTTGGGGTTCCCCGGACCCCTCCGGGTCATGGGCGGGCCACGATCACGCCGTCGCCGCGCAGCTCGAGCGCGTGGCCGCCGTAGGTCGCCTTCAGCCGCTCGGGGGTGAGCGTGGCCGCGATCGGCCCGAAGCCGAACTGGTGGTGGTTGAGCAGGCAGACCTCGTCGCATGCCAGGTGGGCGAGCCCCAGGTCGTGGGTCGACATGACCACGGCCGCGCCGCCTTTGCGCAGGCCCGCCAAGGCGGCCAGCAGCAGCTCCTCGGAGGTGGCGTCGATGCCGTTGAACGGCTCGTCGAGCAGCAGCAGCTCGGCTTCCTGGGCGATCGCCCGGGCCAGCAGCACGCGCTGGCGCTGCCCGCCCGACAGCAGGCCGAAGCGCAGCCGGGCCCGCTCGGCCAGGCCGACCTGCTCGAGCGCCCGGCGGGCCGCCAGCCGGTCGGCGCGGCCGGGTCGCCGCAGCCAGCCGATCCTCGGATAGCGGCCCATGAGCACGACCTGCTCGACCGTCACCGGGAACTCGGCGTCCAGCGTATCGGCCTGGGGCACGTAGGCGACCCGCCGGCGGGCGTCGGCCGGGGGGCGGCCGAGCACGGTGATCGAGCCGCGCACGACCGGCACCAGGCCGAGGATCGCCTTGATGAGGGTCGACTTGCCGGCCCCGTTGGGGCCGATCAGCGCGACCGACTCGCCCGGCTGCACCTCGCCGTCGATGTCCTCGAGCACGGGCATGCGGTCGTAGGCGACGGCGGCGTGGCGGATCACCAGGGCCGGGTCGGGCGGGGAGGCCATCTCAGGTGCCACCGAGGTTGCTCACGATCGTCTTGGTGTTGTGCTCCATCATCTGCAGGTAGGTGGCGCCGTCGGAGCCGGCCGGCCCGAGGCTGTCGCCGTACAGGGCGCCCTGGCCGTCGACGACCCGCACGCCGGCCTCACCGGCGATGGTGCGGGCGGTCTGGGGCGGGATCGAGCGTTCGGAGAAGACCGCCGTGACGCCGGTCGCCTTGATCCTGGCGACGAGGTCGGCGATGTCCTTGCCCGACAGCTCGGCCGAGGTGTCGAAGCTCGGGATGATCGAGCCGACGAACTGGAGCCCGTAGCGGTCGACGTAGTAGCCGAACGCGTCGTGGTTGGTGACCAGCTTCTTGTTGGCCAGCCCCCTGATCTGGCGGGCGATGTCGGCGTCCAGGACGTCGAGCCTGGCGTCGTAGGCGTCGAGGTTGGACTTGAAGGCGGCGGCGTCGGCCGGCGACGCTTTGGCCAGGGCCCGCTCGATGTTGGCGCACATGGTCTTGGCGTTGCGCGGGTCCTGCCAGATGTGCGGGTCGCTCCGCTGCTGCTGCCCGCGCCCGTCGCCCCGGCGGAGCGTCACGCCCTGGCTGGCGTCGACCAGGACGCCGGCGAAGCCGGCGCTGGCGATCGTGTCGTCGAGCCAGGCCTCCAGACCGACGCCGTTTTCGACCAGCACGTCGGCGTTGGCGATGGCGTCCAGGTCGGCCGGGGACGGCTCGTAGTCGTGCGGGTCGACGCCCGGCTTCAGGATCCCGGTCAGCTCGATCCGGTTCCCGCCGATGACCCGGGCGAAGTCCTGGACCTGGGTGGTCGTCGCCACGACGTCGACGACCCTGCCGGAGGCCGCGGGGCCGCCCGGCCCCGGACCGGTCCTGTCGGCCGAGCAGCCCGCGGCGGCGACCAGCAGGATCGCGAGGCAGGCGGCGAGGCCCGACAGGCGCTTGTGCACGACCGGCTCCCTACGAGGCGACGAGGCGACCACCCCCACACACTAATGGAAATGGTTCTCAGCACCAACTGTCAATCTGGCGCCGTGCGCCTTGACGCCGCCCGACCGGACCCATAGGTTGCTGCGTGCCATCAAGCCAACCATCCCGCGGCACGGAAAAGGTTTAGCCGCAACGTCGACCACGTATACGTATCCGATGCCACCATGAGCAAGCTCCCACCGCCGGCCGAATCACCGGGGTACCGGGCGGGACGCTCGGCCGGCGCGCCGACGGCAGGAGCAGGAGCCGGGGAGGTCTGGGACAGTGGCTGAGCAGACGGAGCAGACGTTCGACCTGGCGATCGTGGGCGGCGGCCCGGGTGGCTACGTGGCCGCCATCCGGGCGGCGCAGCTTGGGCTGCGCACCGCGCTGGTGGAAAAGGAGCGCGCCGGCGGCGTGTGCCTGAACTGGGGGTGCATCCCCACCAAGGCCATGCTGCGCTCCGCCGAGGTGCTGGAGACGATGCAGCACAGCGAGGAGTACGGCGTGCTGGCCGACAACGTCCGGCTGGACTACTCGAGCGTGCTCAAACGCAAGGACAAGATCGTCAAGGGACTCGCCTCTGGCGTGGCGAGCCTGCTCAAGGCCAACGGGGTGACGGTGGTCAACGGCCACGCCCGCTTCACCGGCCCGACCACGCTGGAGGTGGTCGGGGTCGGCGAGCCGCCGCTCGGCCCGGGCGGGCCGACCTACAACGCGCCGGCCGCCGACGGGCCGGTGCAGGCGCGCCTGTCCGCCCGGGAGGTGATCATCGCGACCGGCTCCACCCCGGCGCTGCTGCCCATCCCGGGCGCGGACCTGCCCGGCGTGGTCACCTCCGACGGCGCCTTCCTGCTGCCCGAGGTGCCCGGGCGCATCGTGATCGTGGGGGGGAGCGCGGTCGGCGCGGAGTGGGCCAGCATGTTCCACGCGTTCGGCTCTGAGGTGACGGTGGTGGAGCTGCTGCCGAGCCTGCTGCCGCTGGAGGACGCCGACATGGGCCGCACCCTGGAGCGCTCCTTCAGCAAACGCGGCATCCAGGTGCTCACCAACATGACCGTGGCCGAGATCCAGCCCGGCAAGGCCGGCAAGAAGGCATCGCCGCTGCGGGTGCAGATCACCGGCGCCGAGGGGCAGGACGAGCGCACCGCCGACGCGGACGTGGTGCTCATGGGGGTGGGGCGGCGGCCCAACACGGCCGGGCTGGACCTGGAGAAGACCGGGGTGGAAGTCGACCAGCGCGGGTTCGTGCCGGTCGACGACCAGCTGCGCACCAACGTGCCGCACGTGTGGGCGATCGGGGACCTGACCGGCCGGACGCTGCTCGCCCACGTGGCCTCCCACCAGGGCCTGGTCGCGGCCGGCGTGATCGCCGGCCACACGCAGGAGCGGATGAACTACAAGGCGGTGCCGGCCGCGACCTTCACCCACCCGGAGGTGGCCAGCGTCGGGCTGACCGAGCAGCGCGCCCAGGAGCAGGGCTACGACGTGGTCGTCGGCCGCTTCCCGTTCACCGCGCTCGGCCGCGCCCAGACCTTCGGGGTGACCGAGGGGATGGTCAAGGTGGTCGCCGAGCGCCGCTACGGGGAGGTGCTGGGCGTCCACATCATCGGCCCGAGCGCCAGCGACCTCATCCCGGAGGGGGTGCTGGCACTCGACCTGGAGGCCACCCTCACCGACGTCGCCGACGCCATCCACGCCCACCCGACGCTTGGCGAGGGGACGATGGAGGCGACCATGGTGGCGCTCGGGCTGCCCATCCACATGGCCCCCGCCCGCCGGCCCGGCCGCTGAGCCGGCACGGCGAGGCGAGGTCGACGGGGCGGGCGACGACGAGGCAGGCGCCGGCCGCCGGCCGGCAGGAGTTCGCGGAGGTGCGGGTAGTGAAGGTCAAGGAGATCATGACCACCCCGGTGGTGTCCGCGCCCGCCGACGCGACCGTCGGCGAGGTGGCCGACCTGTTGGCCAGGCACCGCATCAGCGCCGTCCCGATCACCGAGGCGGGCGCCGTCGTCGGGCTGGTGAGCGAGTACGACCTGCTGGCCAAGGGCGGCAAGCGCGCCAGCGACGTCATGACGCCGGGGGTGATCAGCGTCACCGAGGACACCGACGTCGACGACGTCCGCTTCCTGCTGGTCGAACGCCGCATCCGGCGCGTGCCGGTGCTGAGCGGGCAGGAGCTGGTCGGGATCGTGAGCCGCTCCGACATGGTCAAGCTGATGACGCTGGAGTGGGTGTGCGAGGTGTGCGGCCAGCCGGTGCGCGGCACCAACCCGCCCGAGCGCTGCCCCGAGTGCGGCGCGGGCCAGGACCGGTTCGAGCAGCAGGCACCACCGCCGGGTGACTGAGCAGGCGGGCACCGACCGCAGCGCCGGCCCCCCCACCCCGGCCCACCCCGACCCGAGCCGACCGCGG
>JBIOYL010000087.1:0-4569 GCA_044870185.1 Actinomycetes bacterium
GAGGGCGCTGTCGTGGATGGCGATGATCGCCTTCATGCCGGTGGTCTTGTCGTAGCAGAACACGACCTGCTCGTGGCCACCTGCGGCCATCTTGTCGAACACACCCACGTCGACGCCCTCCTGCAAAGCCATCCCTCACGCAGGGCTTCAGTCTTCCGTCGTATCGACCATGTGTCTACATTGAACCCAATATCCGAGACATTATCGGCATGATATGCGACCATGGTGAACAGAATGGACAAACGCTGGGGCGTAGGGACGCCGACGGGGGGACACACTGCCCGTCCGCTCGATCGCATCGACCGCGCCATGCTGGAGGCGCTGCGCGAGGACGGGCGCATATCGATGATCGAGCTCGCGCAGCGGGTCGGCATCTCTCGCGGCAACGCCTACGCCCGCTACGAGCGGCTGCGGCAGGACGGGGTGCTCGAGGGGTTCACGGCCCGTATCAACCCGCGGCGCCTTGGCCTCGCGGTCGCCGCGTTCGTCAATCTTCGAGTCGAGCAGGGCAGCTGGCGCTTGGTGCAGGAGGAGCTCCTCGCCGTCGAGGAGGTGGAATACCTGGCCCTGACCACAGGCGGCTGGGACTTCGTCGTGCTGGTCCGCGCGACCAGCGTGGACGCGCTGCGCGACGTGGTCCTGGACCGCCTGCGTCGGATCTCCGGCGTGCGCAGCACCTTCACGACGCTCATCCTCGACGAGCATGCTGGACGGCCCCTGCTGCCACAGTGAGGCGGGCGATACCGAGGCCAAGGCCCCGGAGTGCTGCGCTGCCGACCCGATCGCCGAGCCCGTGGAGACATCAGGGGTCAGGGGGGCTTCCATTCCCCAGCCCCGTGTTGATATCTTCAACAGATAACTGCACCAGCGCACAAAGGCGTTGTCTATGCCTGATGGCAGCGGGGTGAACCCGGGACCACAAGCCGTGTCGGAACCGTGGGGACCGGTCCCCGCCATGCCGGCGCTGAGGCCGAGCCCGCCCGCCGAGATCCTCGAGCTTGCCCCACCCCCAGGAACGGATGGGCCCCGGCCGGCCGGGCGGCGGCCGGTCGAGGCGGACGGGCGGCGGCGGGTCGAGGCGGACGGGCGGCGGCGGGCCGTGCCGGCTGAACGGGCCGGGCTCGCACCAGCCGACGCGCTCCGCCGCGCCACCAGGCTCGCGCTGGGCGTGGCCGGACTCGCCGCGGAGGCTGCCGAAGCGGCGCTGGAGCGCCTCGTCCCCGCGGACACCCGGGACGGCGGGAGCGGACCGGTGCGGCGGCCGCCGGGCCTCCTCCGCCTGCTCCCCGGCGCGGCGATCGGCCTCGGCCTCGAGGCGCAGCGCCGGTCCTTCGACGCCGTTTCGGCGGTGGTCGGCCGCTTCGCCCCAGTCGTGTCGGTCGCCACGCGCCCGCCCATCGTGCGCCGGCCGCTCGACGCCGCTCGACGCCGCCTCGACGGCTGGAACGAGCTCGGGCGCGTCGAGCAGCGCCGCAACCAGGACATCGCGGCCGCCTTCGCCCATGCCGTCGTCACCGAGCTCATCGCGGCCGTGCTCGACGAGGTCGACGTGGACGAGATCGTGGCCCGGGTGGACATCGGTGCGATCGTCGACCGGCTCGACCTGGACGCGATCGTGGACCGCATCGACCTGGACACGATCGTCGACCGCATCGACCTCGACACCATTGTCAGCCGCATCGACCTTGACACCATTGTCAGCCGCATCGACATCGGTGCGATCATCGATCGGCTCGACCTCGACGCGATCGTCGATCGCATCGACCTGGACGCGATCGTCGGCCGGGTGGACGTGGGCGCCGTCGTGGAGCGCGTCGACGTGCCCGTGGTGATCGAGCAGGTCATGGACGAGGTCGACGTCGGCGGGATCATCCGCGAGTCGACGAGCACCGTCACTGCCGAGGCGGTCGACGCGTTCCGGGTGCAGGGCATGAACGCCGACCGGCTGCTCAACCGGCTGGTGGACCGCCTGCTGTTGCGCAAGGGCGAGCGGCGCACCGGCCTGCCGGGCCTCGCCCCGCCGCCCGGCCGGCGGCCCCCATCCGAGGATGCCCGGTGAAGCAGCAGGTCCGCCACGACACGGCCCGCGCCCTGTGGGGACACCGGGCCGGGTTCGCCTCCCGCGCCACGGCGGCCGTCGTCGACCTGGGCGTCGTCTGGCTGATCGGCCTGGCCTTGCTGCTGGTCGCCGGGATCGCCCGCTATCTGGTGGCCGGACCGCCGCTCCGCCTGCCCGCGCCCGCGTCCTGGGTCAACAGCGTCGGGGCTGCGCTGATCGCCGTCGGCTACCTCACCTACTGGTGGGTGACGACCGGCCGCACGCCTGGCGATCAGCTCGCCGGGCTGCGGGTGGTCACGCTGTCGGGCCGGCGGCTGTCGCCGTTCCGCGCCCTGGTGCGGGCCGCCCTATGCGTGGTCTTCCCGGTCGGGCTGCTGTGGGCGCTGATCAGCCGGGTCAACGCCTCCGTGCAGGACGTCGTCGTGCGCAGCGCCGTCGTGTACGACTGGTCCTACCACGCCCCCGAGGGGTAGCCGTCAGCGGCATCGCCGTCAGCGGCGGCGCGCCCGGCTCCTGGCCCAGGGGTAGCCGTCAGCGGCGGCGTGCCCGGCTCCTGGCCCAGGGGTAGCCGTCAGCGGCGGCGCGCCCGGCTCCTGGCCCCACCGCCCATCAGGCCCAGGTCGAAGATCACCCCGACGATGACCAGCGCGAGGCCCCATCCCTGGAGCCCGTGCAGCTCGTTCTCGGCGACCGCATAGGCGAGCGTGGTGGTCGGCAGGAAGAAGAACCCCAGGAACGGCCAGATGAAGCTGTGGAACGCGCGGCTCAGGTAGTCGGTGAACAGCCACAGGACGAGCAGGACGAACCGCGGCGTGAGCAGACCGAGAATCGCCCCGAGACAACACCCCATGAGCACCTCCGATCCTGAGCGCCGGGCCGAAAAGCCCGGCGCGGGATGGCCGGCCCGCCGGCCGGAAAGCCCGGCGCGGGACGGCCGCCGCCGCCCGCCGGACCGGCACGCTACCGCCCCGCTGCCGGCGCGGTCAACGCCGTGCGGCCAGCCGCCGCCGGTCAGACCCGGCCGAACCCGGGCATCACCCGTGGTCGGTCAGGGAGCCCAGATGAACAGGAACCGGGTGTCAGCCCCGCCGGTGACCCGCGCGCTGTGCGGCAGGCGGCCGTCGAAGACGAGCGCACCGCCTGGCTCGAGCCGGTAGCGTTTGCCGGCCACGTCCACCTCGATGCAGCCGTCGGCCACGTAGAGGACGACCTCCAGCACCTGCAGGCGCCCGTCCTGCCCGGTGAGCTGCCGCACGACCCCGGGTCCTTCCGCGCCGGCCCAGCGCGAGGCGGGGCGCTCGCCCGCCTGCACCAGCCGGACCGGCTCGGCCTCCGGCGCCAGCAGCGCGAACGAGGTCGTGCCAAGCGCCGCCGCGATCCGGCTGAGCGAAGGGACGCTTGGCCTGGCGAGGCCGCGCTCGACCTGGCTCAGGAACGGGTGCGACAGGCCGGCCGCGCCGGCGACCTGCTTCAGCGTGCGCCCCAGCTCCCGCCGCCGGGCGCCGATGCGCCGGCCGACGGCGGCGGCGAGGTCCTTGGACGCGTCGTCCTGCAGCCGCTTGCGCGGGCTCATCGCCCGACGACCTCCACCGCGATCACGTCCCTTCCCGGGGCCGCCTGCGAGGGCCAGCAACCAGCGGTTCGTGCTATCAACACCTTACTCCCAGACCGCAGGAACGCGGCGCCCGGCGCGAGGAGCGCCACGCTCGGCGGCATGGTGCCCATGCGGCCCGGCCGGAAGCCGGCGTCACCGGCGCTGGAAGCCGGCTCACCCGCCGTTGCGCCCACCGTGCCCCTCGTGGTCTCGTCTTGCGCGGCGGCGGTCGCCCGGAGCGCGCAGGTGTGCCGCCGGCGGGCTGCGAGCGGCCTCGTGACGGCATCGTGACGGCGGGAAGGAGCAGCGGATGGACGGGCGCGGCGGCGCGGGCCAGCGGGCGGCGGTCAAGGAGGTCCGGCTGGCCCTGGTCTGCTACGGCGGGGTGTCGCTGGCGATCTACATGCACGGGGTGACCAAGGAGATCCACAAGCTGCTGCTCGCCTCGCACGCCTTCGAGCGCGACCAGCAGCGCAACCCCTTCGCGCCGGGCCAGAGCCAGCACGTCTACTGGGAGCTGCTGCGCCGCCTGTACGAGCGCGACCAGGTGCGCACGCGGGTGGTCGTCGACATCGTCTCCGGGACCTCGGCCGGCGGCATCAACGGCGTGTACCTGGCCAAGGCGATCGCCCACAACGCCTCGCAGGACGCCCTGCGCGCGCTGTGGTTCGAGCAGGGCGACATCGGCAGGCTGGTGCGCTTCTGGCGCCGCCTGCCGGTCAAGCTGCGCTTCGCGCTGTTCGGCCTGGAGGCCCTGCGCAGCCCGCTCGGGGTGCGGCCGCCGCTGCGCGGCGACGACATGTGCCGCTGGCTGTACGACGCCCTGGCCGCCATGGACGGCACCTCCGGCGGCGTCGCCGGCGACACCCTGGTCCCCGCCGACCAGTCGGTCGAGCTGTTCGTGACCATGACCGAC
>JBIOYL010000088.1:0-3011 GCA_044870185.1 Actinomycetes bacterium
GGGCGCCTTGCTGGATCTGCTGGACGGCTCGGATGCGGAGCTGCTCGAGGGTCTTGTGGTCGAGTTTCCTGCCGTCGTTGTCGCGCATGCATACAGTAAATCATACGGCCGGCTCCAAGTCCAGCTATCAGTAAACTTCTTGATAGCTGGCGACCGTGCGGCGGAGAGGTTCCTGGCGCGTAGGTGCCGCTCGAAGGAGCGGCCGAGGCTGAAGGGCCCGCTGCCGTCCATGGCCGGACCGTAGCGCAGTGATGCGTTCCCCATCCGTTATGCGGCCTGAGCGAACGGGCCACGGCGCCGGCTGGAGCGGCGAATGCGCTGGTCAGGCGGGTGTGGTGGGCGTGACAGGGCTCGAACCTGTGACCTCGTCGTTGTAAGCGACGCGCTCTGGCCAGCTGAGCTACACGCCCTAGCTTGACGTCATGCCTGCTCCGGAGAGTGGTCCTGCCCTCCTGCTGTCGCGCCGACGTGCCTGCGGGGTGCCGTCTGCCGTTGGCCGTGGTCGGCCGATGGTCCCGATCCGGAGGGGATGGTACATGGCTGGGGTGGTCGGGATGCCACCGTCGCCAGGGTGGGGTTGCGCTCGGCGTCCCGGTGGAGCGACCGGACTGCCGCCACCGCCACAGCTTCCGCGTGCCGGATGAGGCCGTCGGGCGCGCATGGCCGGGCTCCGTAGCGGTCGGGCGGTGGCTACCCGGCGGCCCGCCGTGCGGCCTCGATGTGCTCGAGGAGGTGGGTGCGGACCTCCGAGGCCCGCTCGACCGGTGGCCGTGGCCGCACCCGTCCAGGACCACCTCGCGCACCGTCCCGCCGGCGGCCCGGTAGCGGTCGAGCACGCCGCGCATCTGGGCGATCTGCGGCTGGGGTGGGTAGACGTCCGGGCCGGGCCATCCGGGCACCACGCCGAGCTGCCCGAGCGTGCCGAAGTCGAACATGGACCGGTCGGAGACGACCTGATCGGCGTCGCCGCGCAGCCACAGCACGAGCGGCTTGCGGGGGAGGTCGGCCAGGGCACTGGTATCGCACCACTTGGCCGAGAACGCGTTGTTCACCCCACGGTCTCCTGGTGCCACCCCGGGCCAGTTCGGCGAGGTGGCCAGGTCGCCGGGGTAGGCGTCGTCGCCGACCTCGGTGCGCAGGACCTCGGCGATCAGCTCGTCCTCGTCGGGTGCCTTGTAGGCGGGCGACCAGAAGAAGGAGCGCATGACCACGCGGGGGCTGGAGGCCGGGTCGGCCTCGGAGTCGTCCCTGGCCGCCAATCGCCGGACGAAGTCCGGGGCGGCCGTGCCGGCCCCGCTGCCCGCGTAGTCGTCCCAGCACGGCGTCCCGTCGGCGTCCTTGGTCCCGCCGAACCCGTACGGCGACAGCGGCGCGACCAGGCACAGGCTGGCCAGCTCGTCGCCGTGGTCGATCGCGTACTGCTGCAGGACGCCGCCGCCGTTGGACCAGCCGGCAGCGTGGATGCGGCCGCCGCCGGCCCAGCCAAGGGCCTCCACCAGGGCCTGCAGGTCGCCGCTCCAGTCGCGCAGCCCTCTGGTCGCGTCGATCGGCTTGCGCTCGGTGCGGCCGAAGCCACGCAGGTCGGGCGCCACGACCCGGTAGCCGTCGGGCAAGCCGTCGGCGACGCCCTGCCAGAACCGGCCGGTCGTCAGGTTGCCGTGGAGCAGCAGCACCGGGATGCCGTCCTCCGGGCCGCGGACGAAGCAGTGCGTCCGGATACGGCTCGTGTCGACGAAGACGCGCTCCATTCCTGGATCACCTCCAACCCCCGGCGCGCCAGGGCATCCATCGGCTCTCCGAGGGGGCCGGTGGGCGGGGCCGGCAGCGCGATCCCGCGGCCGCGCAGCTCGTCAAGGACCACGTCGAGCGCACCGGTCGACCAGGGCGCCTCCAGCTCCAGGCGCTCGCTGCCGCGGCCCTCACGGCGGCGGGCGTCCGCCTTCAGCGTCAGGCGGGGAGCACCGTCGACCTCCCGCAGGCGCAGTGCGACCCGCCGCTGACCGAGCGACCGCTCCGGCGTGTCGAGGTAGCGGTCGCGCAGGTGCTGGTCGGGACGGGGCAGGATGCGGTAGGGGCCGACCGCGCGGAGCCGGCAGATCGCCGATGCCACCGCCCCCGGCCACTCCGAGCGGATCGCCAGGGCCACCTCGACCTCATGCGGCCGTGGATCGGTGGACGCGGCGGGCATCGTCTCCTCCTCAGCCGGCCGGTGCTCGACCTGCCCAGTATGACGGGCAGGCGTGGGCGCCGAGGGGCTCGGCCTCGGCCGAGCCGGCGCGCGGCCCGGCCGCCAGCCGGTCGGGATGCGCACCGGGGGTGCGGCCGGCGGCGCGGCAACCACGGTGACGACCCGTGCGGCCTCGAGCCGCCACCACCCGACGAATGCCCGCCTGCCGGCCGGGTGGCGCACGGTGAGGGGCCGCCAGCGGCGCTCGGGCCCGAGCGGGGGCGGATCGACGGTGACCGAGCGGGTGTCGAGCCGCAGCCCCGTCCGCAGGGCCTTGAGCACACTCTCCTTGGCACACCACAGGAGCGTCACCAGCAGCGCCCGCTCGGCGGCCGGTGCATGCTCGACGGCCTGGCGCTCCTCGGCGGTGAACCAGTCGGCCACGAACGTTGGGCTGCGCGGCTCGACCGGCTCCAGGTCGCAGCCGAGCGCGACCCCGCCCGGGGCGACCGCGCACACGGCCAGGCCGGCCCGGTGGCTGAGCGAGATCGCCAGCGGGACGGGGGAACCGTCCACCAGCACCTGGGGCGCCCCGTCGGGGGCGGCGCGGATCTCGACCGCCGTCAGGGCCGGCGCCGGGCCGGCGGCGGCCAGACGGGCCACGACCGCCCGCTTGGCCGTCCAGCGGCCGAGCCGCCAGTCGGCCCGACGCTTGGCGAAGCGCAGGCCGGCCAGGCGGGCCCGCTCCCCGGGCGCGAGCCAGCCGTCGTCGGCCGGCACGTCCGCCGCCGCCTGGACGACCCAGTGGACGGCGCTCACCGGGACGTCCCGCCGGGGGCCTGCT
>JBIOYL010000089.1:0-2955 GCA_044870185.1 Actinomycetes bacterium
CCACGCGGTCTGGTACGACAACCGCCTGGACATCGGCAACAAGCTGATCCGCACCTTCCAGGCGGTCTCCACCGACGCCGGCGCGACCTGGGACAACTTCAACATCAGCACCGCGGCGTGGAACCCGGACAAGTCGTTCTTCACCTGCGGCTGCTTCATCGGGGACTACAACGCGATCGCCGCATCCGACCAGGTCATCTACCCGGTATGGACCGACGGGAGGAACACACCCGGCCCGCCGCTTGGCCAGACCGACATCTTCACCAACGTGGAAATCTCGCCATAACGGACGGCAGCAGCACTCGCTCAAGATCGCCGCTGAACGGGCTGCCCTCGCCGAGTCCGCTCGACCAGGGCGACCGCCGCTGAGCTTGCTAAACGTTGTTGACGGCTTACAGCGTGTTGCGCAAAGCCAGCATGGGCAGGGCGGCCAGAGGTTTGTCTGGTCTTGAACCCTACGGTGGGGTCTTGCTGACCGGTAGACGGCGCTCACCGCCACGAGTGCTCCCCCTGGGTCGCGGCTCAGGCGATGGCGGGCGTGGCTGCTGGGCGGATCACATGCCGCCACAGTTTGAGCAGGTTGTGGGCGTTATGCCGACATCGGCATAACCCTGACATCGGGGTAATGGGTGCCGCACAGCAGCCCGGCTTCCGCAGTTCGTAGTTACACGTGACCGCGAATTTGGTGGTTGAGCTGGGGAACGCGTGAAGGTCCCAAGGGGGCGTGTGCCTACGCCTCTGCGGCCCTGTCGGGGCTTGGTGAGGCGGGTTCCAACGCGGAGACCCGCGGCGGGGGCTGGATGGAAAGCGCCTGGTAGATGGCCTTGTGGGCGGGCCGGAGCGGGGTGGTCTGGGTGACCGTGCCGGCCTCGCCGGCCAGGGTGACCTGGGCCAGACGGCTGGTTTCCCGTTCGATCCGCCGCCAGGTTTGCCCGGTGGCGCGTTCGGCGACCCGGGTCAGCAGCAGCGCCAGCCAGCAGATCAGCACGTGGGCGCGGATGCGGCGCTCCAGCCGGTGGAAGACCGGCCGCAGCAGCAGGGTGGTCTTCATGTCGCGGAAGCCGTGCTCGGCCTCCAGCAGGTTCTTGTAGCCCAGCGCCGTGTCCTCGGCGGAGATGTCGGGGTCGGAGGTGGCCAGCAGATACTTGCCGTCCAGCCGCTGCTCGGCGGTGACCTTGGCGCGGTCGATCACCAGGCGGCCAGAGGTGAGCTGGCGGACCCACCGGCCCAGGGTGGGGTGGTCGCGCAGCTCGCACTCGGCCTTGACGTGGGCGGCCTCGGCCTTGTCGCGGGCCTTGGGGGTAGTCTTGGCCCGGTCGCGCTGGCGCTGTGCGGTGATACGCGCCAGTTCCGCCTCGATCCGGGTGACCGCCTGCTGGCGCTGGAGCTTGTCTCGCTCGGCCTGCTGGGGGTTGTGGCAGATGACAAACCGCACGTCGGTCCCGTCGAGCCGGACCTCCTTGACCCGCAGGTTGTCGCGGACCCCGCGGTAGCGGCCCTGGCGCGACAGCGCCTGCTCGACCAGGGCGCCGCCGTCGCGCATCCGCATCCCGGCGATATAGTGCCCACCGGCGCGGCGCAGGTAGACCAGGTTCTCGGCCGAGGAGAACCCCCGGTCGACCACGGCGATCACCCGGCCCAGCTTCCAGCCCCGCAGGTCGTCTTTGACCTGGGCCAGCACCGTCTGGTCCTGGGTGTTGCCGGGCCAGCACCACACCCTGACCGGGATCCCTTCGCGGGTGACCGCCAGCCCGATCACGATCTGCGGCAGGTCGTCGCGGTGGTCCTTGGACTTGCCGTAGCGGCGAAACCCGCCGGCCCCACCTGGGTCGGGCCCCGCCTCCTCGTCGCGTTCGAAATAGGTGGAGGTGGTGTCGAAGAACAACAGGTCCACCTCCAGGTTGAGCAGGTTGGCGACCGCGAAGAACACCGCCTGCTGCACCTTCCCCTGCGCGTCGGCCTCCACCAGCAGGTCCATCGCCCGGTAGGCCTGGTCGTCGTCCCTGCCACCCAGTCCCGGGATGACCACGTCCTCACCGGCCCACTCGGCCGCCGACAGCTTGCTCATCGGCTCGACCGCCCGGTTGGCCACCAGCGCGAACAGCACCCGCTCCATGTTGGTGGTGAACCGCCGCCCATCGGCGATCGTGCGGAGCGCCTGGTCGATCTCCAGCCGCTGCCACAACCCCTCCAGCAGCCAGCTCGCCCCGATCGGGCGGGCGTCGACCACCTCCATCGGAGACCCGCCCGCGGCCAGCCCTGCCTGGATGCCAGCGCCCAGCTCCTCGCCGTCGCCGAAGTGGGCGCGGATGGAGGCGGCCAGCCGCCGCAGCCCATCGACGTCCAGCCGGTCCACCCGGCCCAGGTTCATCAGCACATCGGGCTTGACCTTGCCGTCCACCCGCCGGTTGTGCGCCAACGCGACGTAGCGCACCATCGTGCCGTCGGTGTTGGCCCGCTGCGTGAATCGCAGGTACATGACCACGATCTAACCATGAGAATGCATGCAGGGCAAGGTGATGAGCACCCTACCGTGTTACCACACCTCGGAGGCCCGACAGTCATCCCCGCCGCCCCCGAGCCCCTGACCTGCGACATCATCGCAACGGTCACCCGCGTGTCACTACGAACTGCGGAAGCCGGGAGCAGCTTCCACTCCGCCTGGCAGGCACCCAGCCCGCGGCGCTGGAACCGTCGGGCGCCGCGGACGTCCTTGATCTGGCCGAAGACCGGCTCGACGGTCTCTTTGCGCTTGGCGTAGCACACCTTGCCCTCGTTACTGGCCAGCTTCGCCTTCATCGCGGCGCGGAGCCCGTCACTCCTGGACTCCGACGGCTTGCCGTCCTTGCGGGGCTTGCCCTGCCGGCCGTGCCGGGCCGGGGGGATCAGCAGCTCCGGGGCGTCGGGGATCTCGGTCAGGTTGGCGATCGTCCAGTAACCGGAGTCGGCCAGCAG
>JBIOYL010000090.1:0-13021 GCA_044870185.1 Actinomycetes bacterium
CGGCGACGAGTAGGTCGGGCAGCTTCACGGCCCGGTGCAGTCCCAGCCGAGCGAGCTGGCGCTGGACCTCGAGCGCCCGCTCGAAGGTCGCCTCGCCCATCGGCACCCACGGATAGCCGACCCGCCGATCGGCCCGGATCGCCTCGTATTCGACGCCGTTGCGCGCGCTGAACAGTACCTCCAGCTCGACCATGGCACAGGTGACGACCATCCCCTCGAGCAGCAACGGCTCCAGCCGCGGACGCACCGCCGGCTTCGGCAGGCGCGCAAGCGCGCTCTTGTCCGCCAGATAGGCAGGCCTCAGCGCCATGCCGACCGCATGATCGAATCGTCGTCGAGGTCCAGCCCGTGCATGCCGGCCAGGCGGGCCACGTCCCGGCGACGGGCGGCACCGGCGACGACGGCGGCCAGGGCGTTGTTCGCCGTGTCCTTGATCGTCCGGGTACCAAGGATGGCGCGAGCCTGCTCGACCAGCGCCTCGTCCAGCTCGACCAGCGTCTTGCGGCCCATCGACGATCCCTCCGTCTGCCCACCAGCCGGTCGTCTGCATCGTGGTCGACCGCGGTCACCGGAGCAAGGCCGCTGTCGGCATCTGTGGATGGCCCGCGCAGGGAACTGCCCCGCACGGGGATCGGCTCGTCCTGATCGTCGCAGTAGGCTCTGCCCATGAGCACCGACCCGCGCCGCGCCGTCCCCAAGGTGGACGTCCTGCTCGCCCATCCGGCCGTCGCCGCCTGCACGGCGGCCTGGGGACGGGGACCCGTGCTGGGCGCGGTGCGGCGCACCCTGGCCGAGACCCGGCGGGCGGCGGTCGCCGGCGGCCGCGTCCCCGACCTCGACGACCTAGCCGAGCGGGTGGCCGGCGAGCTGGCCGGCCTGGCCGCCCGCCGCACCCGGGCGGTGGTCAACGCCACCGGCGTGGTGCTGCACACCAACCTCGGTCGGGCGCCGCTGTCGGCGGCGGCCCGGGCCGCCGCCGCCGAGGCGGCCGGCTACGCCACGGTCGAATACGACCTGGCCAGCGGCCGGCGCGGGCGGCGCGGAGCGGCCGCCGAGGCGCTGCTGCGCGAGGCGACCGGGGCGGCGGCGGCGCTGGTGGTCAACAACGCGGCCGGGGCGCTCCTGCTCACCCTCGGCGCGCTCGCCCGCGGGCGGGAGGTCGTCGTCTCCCGCGGCGAGCTGATCGAGATCGGCGGCGAGTTCCGCCTGCCCGCCGTGATGGAGGCGGCCGGCACCCGGCTGGTCGAGGTCGGCACCACCAACCGCACCCACCTGGCCGACTACGCCCACGCGCTCGGCGAGCGCACGGCGCTCGTGCTCGCCGTCCACCCGTCCAACTACCGCGTGCTCGGCTTCACCACCCGCCCCGCGCTCGCCGAGCTGGCCGCCCTCGCCCACGAGCACGCCCTGCCGCTCGCCCACGACCTCGGCTCCGGGCTGCTCACCGGTCGGTTCGGGGACGAGCCGACGGTCGCCGAGAGCCTGGCCGCCGGCGCCGACCTGACCGTGTTCTCCGGCGACAAGCTGCTCGGCGGCCCGCAGGCCGGGCTCGTGGTCGGCGGGACCGACCTGGTTGCCCGCCTGGCCCGCCACCCGCTCGCCCGGGCCGTGCGGGCCGACAAGCTGACGCTGGCCGCCATGGAGGCGACCCTGGCCGCCCACGTCGCCGGCCGCCAGGACGAGCTGCCGACATGGCGGGCGCTCACCGCCACCACGGCCGAGCTGCGCCCGCGGGCCGAGGCGCTGGCCGCCGGCCTCGGCGCCCGGGCCGCGGTGCGGGAGGGGACGAGCGTCGCCGGCGGCGGCAGCCTGCCCGGCGAGGGCCTGCCGAGCGTCCTGGTGGAGGTCGACCCCGGCCCGGCCGGGGAGGACGCGGTGCTGGCGGGGCTGCGGGCCGGCGACCCGCCGGTGATCGCCCGGGCCGAGCGCGGCCGGGTGGTCGTCGACCTGCGCACCGTCCCACCCGAGCAGGACGGCGTGGTGGGCGCGGCCCTCCGGCGCGCCCTGGCCGGGCCCGGGGAGGCCTGATGCCGCACGTCATCGGCACCGCCGGCCACGTCGACCACGGCAAGTCGACCCTGGTGCTCGGGCTCACCGGCACCGACCCGGACCGGCTCGCCGAGGAGAAGGCGCGCGGCATGACCATCGACCTCGGCTTCGCCTGGACGACGCTGCCGTCCGGGCGGGAGGTCGGCTTCGTGGACGTGCCCGGCCATGAGCGCTTCGTGCACAACATGCTGGCCGGGGTCGGCGGGGTGGACTGCGCGCTGTTCGTGGTCGACGCCGCCGAGGGCTGGCGCCCCCAGTCGGCCGAGCACCTGGCCATCCTCGACCTGCTCGGCATCGCGACCGGGGTGGTGGCGCTGACCAAGACGGACCTGGTCGACACCCCGGCGCTGGAGCGGGTGCGGGTCGAGGTCGCCGCCCGGCTGGCCGCCACCACGCTGGCCGGGGCCGAGATCGTGGCCACGGCGGCGCCCAGCGGCCGGGGGCTCGACGGGCTGCGCCTGGCCCTGGACCGGGCCCTGGACCATGCGCCCGAGCCGCCCGACCGGAGCCGGCCGCGGCTGCCCGTCGACCGCGTGTTCAGCGTCCGGGGCAGCGGCACGGTGGTCACCGGCACGCTGGCCGGCGGGACGCTCGCCGCCGACGGCGAGGCCGAGCTGCTCCCGGCCGGGCGGCGGGTGCGCATCCGGGGCCTGCAGGGGCACGGCGCCCCGCTGGCCCGGGCCACACCGGCCCGGCGCCTGGCCGTCAACCTCGGCGGCGTCGGCGCCGGCCAGGTCGCCCGCGGCGACGTGCTCGTCCTGCCCGGCCAGTGGGCGTCCACCCGGACGGCCGACTGCCGGCTGCGCTGTCTGCCCGGCGCGCCCGCGCCGCTGTCGGCCCGTGGCGCCTACCTGCTGTATGCCGGCGCGGCCGAGACGGCCGTGCGGCTCCAGCCGCTGGACGCCGTCGAGGTCCGGCCCGGCCAGGACGCGCTGGTCCGTCTGCACCTGGAGCGCCCGCTCGTGCTGGACGCGTTCGAGCCGGTCGTGCTGCGCGACAGCGGGCGCGACGAGACCGTCGGCGGCGGCCGGGTGCTCGACCCGTTCCCGCCGCCGAGCGTGCGCGGCACCGCCGGGCGGGTGCGGCGGGCCGAGCAGCTCGAGGCGAGGGAGGCGGCCGGGCGGGCGGGGCTGCTCGGGTGCGTGGTGGCCGAGCGCGGCGTGGTGCCACTGGCCGACCTGCCCCGGCTGGCGGCAACCGGCCCGTCCACCGTCGCGGCCGTCCTCGCCGACGCGGCGGCCGGGCCCGCCGGCGGTCAAGCGACCGGCCGCGCCGGTGTCGGCAGCCCCGCCAGCAGCCAGGCGGGCAGCCCCGCCGGCAGCCAGGCAGGCGGCCCCGCCGGCAGCGCCGCGGGTGGCTCTGCCGGCGGCCAGGCAGGCGGCCCCGCCGGCGGTCAGGCGGGTGGACGGCCGGTGCGCACCCGCTCGCTCGCCTGGTCGCCGCAGGCGTGGGACCGGGTGCGGGGCGCGGTGGTCGCCGCGGTCACCCGCCTGCACGCCGCCGACCCGTCGGCGCCCGGGCTGCCGGCCGCGGCGGCCCGGCAGGCGGCGAGCCTCGCCCTCGCGGCCGGCCCCACGCCCACGGCCGGCCCCGCCCCGACGGCCGCCCCCGCTCCGGTGGCCGGCCCGGTGGCTCGACCCCCCTCGGCGGCCGGCCCCATCCCCACGGCCGGCTTTGGCCCGACGGCCGGCCTTGGGTCGGTGGCCGGCGCGGAGATGGTCGAGGCGCTGGTGGCCGAGGGCACGCTCGAGGCCGACGGGCCGGTCGTTCGCCTGCCCGGCCACGGCATCCGCCTGGACGCCCGCCAGCAGGCCGTGCGGGCCAGGGTGGAGGCCGCCCTGGGCGACGCCGGCGTGACCGTGTTCGGCGAGGGCACGCTGGCCGAGCTGGGCGCCGACCGCCGCATGGCCGCTCTGCTGGTGCGGCTCGGCGTGCTGACCCAGCTCGGGCCGGGCCAGTGGATGGGCATCGCCACGCTCCAGGCGGCCGTGCGACGGCTGCGGCAGACGTTCGCCGACGGGCGGCCGTTCGCCGCCACCGAGGCCAAGGAGGCGCTCGGCACGACCCGCAAGACGGCCATCCCCCTGCTGGAATACCTCGACCGGACCGGCGTGACCGTCCGCCAGGGCGACACCCGCCGGCTCGCCACGCCCGCGAGCACCGGACCCGCGGGCGCCGGGGCCACGGGCGGCGGTCGCTGAGCGAGCCGTCGGTCATCTGTCCCGTCGGGCGGCCGTGCGGCCTGGGAGGCGGGCGGCACACGAGCGCCGGGCGTCGCACGAAGGTCGGTCCCGAAGCGGACCGGGTATCGGCTGGTGGGACATTCGCGCTCCTGGCTCATTGCGCCGTGACCGACGGTGCGCTATCGTGCCTTTGTTAGCTGACTAACTTACCCATGGAGGTCAGCCGGATCGGTGCGTGCGACGACCAAGCGCGAGCGCCTGGTGGAGGCGGCCCGGTCGCTGGTGCACCGGCAGGGGTACTACCGCACGACCCTTGCCAACATCGCCGCCGAGGCCGAGGTCCCCCTCGGCAACGTCTACTACTACTTCAGGACCAAAGAGGACCTGCTCCAAGCCGTCGTGGACGAGCACGCCGAGGAGCTGCGCGCGAAGCTGGCCGCCTTCGCGGAGGACGAGGACCCACGTGGGCGGCTGAAGGCGCTGATCCGTTCCAGCGCCGATCTCCGCGACCTCACCGCCCGCTACGGCTGCCCGCATGGGAGCCTCTGCCAGGAGCTGGACAAGCAGCACGAAGGGGATGAGAGCCCTGCAGCGCGGCTGCTGCGCCTGCGTGTGGACTGGGCCGAGCAGCAGTTCCGCCTGCTCGGCAAGGGTGAGCAGGCCCGTGCGCTGGCCGTCGACCTCATCGCCTCGCTGCAGGGAGCGGCCCTGCTGGCCAACGCCTTCCGCGCACCGGGGCTCATGCTCGACGAGACCCGCCGGCTGGAGGCCTGGGTCGATGCGGGACCTCCCGATCTCCCGGCACCGCACCGGACCGACACGTCAGGAGCGTGACATGCGCAGCGCCATCGCCCCCGGAGCCCGCTTCCCCGATCACAAGCCGACCGGCGACACCCGCACCGGGCGGCACCTGAGCGAGTGGCAGGGCGGAGCCACCTGACCATGGCGGAACACTCCGACCCAGAGATTCGCCCGCACGAAATCCCCCGGAGCGGCACCGACGGTAGTACCACGTGGGACCGACGTGGTTCCAACGGTATGTGGGAGCTTTCGGACGAGTCGTTGCTGGCCGGGCTGGGGTCGGGAGACCGCGACGCGGCCGCTGCCTTCGTGCGGCGGTTCCAGCGTCGGGTGTTCGGCCTGACCCTCTCGGTTCTGCGTGATCGCGGCGCCGCAGAGGAGGCGGCGCAGGAGACGTTCGTGCGCGCCTGGAGACACGCCTTCGCCTACGACCCTCGACGGGGAACCGTGGCGGTGTGGCTGCTGACCATCGCCCGTAACGTGGCGATCAACATGCTGCCCGCACGGCGCTTCGACCCGATGGACCCGGAGGTCCTCGCCGCGGTGGAGGCGAGAAGACCACACGAGGATGGGACGGAGTCGCAGGTGGTGGACACGGAGCTGGTGCGGGCGGCCATGGCGCAGCTTCCCCAGGAACAGCGGCGAGCGTTGGTCCTGGCGGCCTTCTACGGCTTCACGGCGCGGGAGGTGAGCGAGCTCGACGCCCTGCCGTTGGGCACGGTGAAGACACGGATCCGCTCGGCCATGCTGAAGCTTCGCTCGCAGCTGACGGTGTCCGATGACCGGTGAGCTGCGCTGCGAGCAGGCCCGGGAGCTGGCACCCGAGCTCGCGCTCGGCGTCGCCACAGGGGAGGAGCGGGACGCGGTCCTGCGCCATCTGGCCGCCTGCGCGCGGTGCCAGCAGCTCGTCTCCGAGCTCTCCTCGGTCGCCGACAAGCTGCTGCTGTGGGCGCCGGAGCGGGAGCCTCCCCCCGGATTCGAGTCCCGCGTCCTCGCCGAGCTCGACGAGTCACCAAGGCGCCGGCGGCTCCAGCCGAGGCGCCGGTGGCTCCAGCCGCTCCCGCGTCGCACGCGGTGGCTGGCGGCGGCGGCCGCCGTGGTCTTGGCGGCGGCGCTCGCCGGCGGGTCGGTGTTGCTGGCCACGGCCGGCGATCGTCGGCTCGCACAGAGCTACCGGGCGGTGCTGGGCCAGGGCCAGGGATCCTTCTTCGCCGCGGCCCCGCTCCGCGGATCGCAGGGCCGGGTCGGCACCGTGTTCGGCTACCAGGGGCATCCGTCGTGGGTCATGGTGACGCTGCAGCCCCCGGTCGGGGAGCAGGGCCGGTTCCAGGTTCAGGTCGTGACCCGCGACGGGAGGTACCTGGCCGGCGGTGACGCGGTCCTCGGCGGAGCAAGGGGAGCCTGGGGAGGACAGATCCCCGTCGACTTCTCGGCGGTGCATGAGCTTCGGTTCGTGGGACCGGACGGACGAACGGTGTTCGCCGCGACCTTCGACGCGGCCAACCCCTGGAGGTGACCCGCACATGGGAGGCCCCCGGCTTGGCCGGGGGCCTCAAGTATGGTACGGCGCGCCGTCGGGTCCGCTCAGTACCCGAAGGCTCCGGTCCCGCCACCGCCGCCGCTGGCGAAGAACACGAAGTAGATGATCAGGTAGACGACTACGCCCACGGCGGCGTAGATCGCGAGCCACTTCTTCCAGTTCCGGCCGTAGCCGCTGCTCTTGTCGGCCATGACGTGCCTCCGGCTCGTCTCGGTGAGCGGGCACTTCCCGCTCTGACAGGTATTACAGGAATCCGGAGCTGGCGGATTTCGTGGCGCCCTGCGCGGCTCGGAGAATGGCAGTCAATCGCTCTGGATGCGTGGAGGATGCTGTGACCGAGGTTCAGTCCCTGAAGGATGGCCAACGGCGCGTCTGGTCGCTCGGGGACTACCGGGAGGTGGCCCGACGGGGGGAGCCGGCCGCGGTGGCCCTGGTGGAGGCCTGTGGGGTCGGGTCGGGGATGGAGGTGCTCGACGTGGCGGCCGGCAATGGCAACGTGGCCGTGGCCGCGGCTCGGCGGGGGGCCCGGGTGGTGGCCTTGGACCTGACGCCGCGTATGGTCGAGCTGGGCCGGGAACGGGCCGCTGCCGAGGGTCTCGACATCGCCTGGGTGGAGGCCGACGCCGAAGCCCTGCCCTTCGGCGACGGCCGGTTCGACGTCGTGGCCTCGGCCTTCGGGGCCATGTTCGCCCCGCGCCCGGAGGTGGCGGCAGCGGAACTGTTCCGGGTGGTCAGGTCAGGCGGCGTGGTGGGGCTGACGAGCTGGACCCCGCAGGGCTTCTTCGGGCGCATGGCGACCATCGTGTCCCGCTACGCGCCGGTGGCGCCGGGGAGGATCGCCTCCCCGCTGCTGTGGGGCGAGCCCGAGGTCGTGCGCGGGCGTCTCGGGCAACTGGCGGCATCGGCCGAGCTGCAGCCCCGGACGCTGCTACTGCGGTTTGCATCGAAGGCGGCCGCCCGAGAGTCCCAGGAGCACAGCAACGGGCCGCTCATCGCCCTGCGTACCGCCCTGCCGCCCGAGCGGTACGGCGCGCTGCGGGCGGCGCTGGACGAGCTGCTGGACCAGTTCAACCAGGCCAACGACGAGACCGTGGCGATCGACGCGGAATACCTCCTGGTGGTGGCCAGGAAGCGGTGACCCCCGTCCCCGCAGTTCCCGTCCCCGCAGTTCCCGTCCCCCGGTGAATTTGCGACCATGGTGGCATGAGCACCACCGCACCAACGCGTGAGCGCGGCCCCTCGCCCGACGACGTCGCCGAGCCGGACGTCCCCTGGGTGGTCATCGTCTGGAACGACCCGATCAACCTCATGTCCTACGTCGTGTTCGTCTTCCAGAAGCTGTTCGGCTACTCGCGCGAGAAGGCCACCCGTCTGATGCTCGACGTCCACCACAAGGGCAAGGCCGTGGTCTCCAGCGGGCCGAAGGAGCGGGCCGAGCTCGACGTGTACCGCCTGCACGGGTACGGGCTCTGGGCGACCATGCAGAAGGACCGCTGATGCCGGGCGCCTTCAAGCGCGCGGGCCCCGACCGGGTGCGGGTGCGCCTGCGCCCGGACGAGGTCGACCTGCTGCGCAACCTGCCCGGCCAGCTCCGGGCCGTGCTGGAGGAGACCGGGCCCGATCCGGTCCTCGAGCGCCTGTTCCCGCCGGCCTACCGCGACCCGGCCGACGCCGAGCAGCAGGCCGAGTACCGCCACCTGGTGCACGACGACCTGCTCGCCGCCAAGCTGGCCAACCTCGACGTGGTCACCTCGACGCTGGACCGCGGCCGGCTGTCCGCCCGCCGCTGGACGGTCGAGCTGTCCGAGGAAGAGGCGATGGCCTGGCTCGGGGTGCTGAACGACCTGCGCCTGGCCCTCGGCGTCCGCCTGGACATCACCGAGGACTTCGACGGCGCGGTGGACGACGCCGACCCCCGCGCGCCCGGCATGCACCTGCTCTCCTATCTGGGCTGGCTCGAGGAGCATCTGGTCGCCACCCTGGCCGGCTGACGGCCGCGACACCGGGCGCCGCGGGGCCGGTGGCCGCCATGCCGCAGGGGCCGGACGCCGGGCCGGGGGCCGGCGCGTCTCCGCGGCCGGGCGCCGGCGCCGGGGCCGGCGGGTGCTAAGCCACCGCGGCCGGGCGCCGGGCGCCGTCGATGCGGGCGCCGGCCACGGCCAGCGTGACCGCGAGCACGGCCACGACGGCGCCGGAGACGAGCAGCGGCAGGCGGCCGTCCGACCCCCACGCCAGCCCGGCCCAGACGCCGGCGACCAGCACGGCGCCGCCGCTGGCGGCCTGGTACAGGCCGAGGCCGGTGCCGGCCCGGTCGGCCGGCACCAGGTCGGCGATCCACGCCTTGCCCACCCCGTCGGTCAGCGCGGTGTACAGCCCGTAGACGGGCAGGAGCACCCACACCCAGCCCGGCCCGGTCGCCAGCCCCAGCCCCAGGTAGGCGAGCGCGAAGATGCCCAGGCCGGTGGCGAACACCAGCCGGCGCGGCAGCCGGTCGCTCAGCGCCCCCGCCGGGTAGCTGCCGAGCGCGTAGGTGGTGTTGTAGAGCGCGTAGACCGCGATGACGGCGGCGAACCCGAGGCCGAGCGCCCTGGCCCGCAGGATGAGCAGCGCGTCGGAGAAGTTTGCCAGGCCGAACAGGGTGAGGAAGCAGACCACGCGCCAGAACGGCGTCGGCAGCGGGCCCTCCCGGCCCTTGCGGCCGCGGGCTCCGACCGCGCGCCGGTGCTCGCGGACCAGCCCGGTCAGGGCCACGCTCACCACAGCAGGGAGCACCGCCACGAAGAACAGCGGCCGCAGCCGATGGTCCAGCGCCTCGTACAGCGCCAAGCCGGCCAGCGGGCCGACGATCGCCCCAGCCGTGTCGGCCGCCCGATGGAAGCCGAAGGCACGACCTCGCTGCTCGGCAGGGGTGTCGGCCACGATCAGGGCATCGCGCGGAGAGGTGCGCACGCCCTTGCCCACCCGGTCGACGAAGCGGGCCACCAGCACCTGCGGCCAGGCCACGGCCAGCGCGACGAGCAGCTTGGCCACGGCGGCCAGCCCATAGCCGAGCGCCACCAGCGGCCGACGGACGGGCACCCGGTCGGCCCACCGGCCGCTCACCGCCTTCATCACCGACGCGGTGCCCTCGGCGACGCCCTCGATGAGGCCGACGACGGCCACCGGTGCCCCCAGCGTCGTGGTGAGAAACAGCGGCAGCACCGGGTACAACAGCTCGGAGGCGGCGTCCTGGAAGAAGCTCACCCAGCCGAGCACGACCACGTTGTGGGGCAGCCGGCGATCGGGCATGGGACATTGTGCCCCGGGCACGGGCCGGCGCGCCGCCGGCCGGCCAGGAGGACGACACGATCGTGACCATTGCGAGCGGTCACCGTGGCGGATCGCCACCGCCGCCTGCACCAGCGCGGGGTCCTCGGTCCGGGCCTGCACCCAGCCGGCGGCGGCGTCCTTGGACGACCACGCCCCTTCGACGGCGTAGCGCCAGGCGCGGCCGGCGTTCAGCACGCTCTGGTGCAGCGCCGGCTTGTTGGCGGTGTGCCATGCCAGCGAGTCGCCCAGCGCGTCCAGCAGCCACGCTCGCGGGATCGGCGCCACCAGCTGGTGACCCGGCGGGCCGACCAGCGCCACGCCGTGCTCACGCAGGATAGCCAGGTCGATCAGGAACCAGTGGGCGGGCTCGGACGCCGGGTCCGACGACAGGTGCAGGGGCATGTGCGGACCGACGTTCAGGTTGACCGCAAACTGCGGCGTCGGCGAGGGTGCGGCCACCGCGGCGCGCGGTACAGCACGTCGCCTTCGACCCCAGGGCGACCCACGGTCAGGGTGACGCTCGCAGCCCGGTGCAGCCTCGCAGGGCGGCCCAGCGTGCCCTGGCCTGGGCGGCGGCCGCGCCGCGCAGCGGCACCGGGACGCCGCCCGAGATCACGGCCGGCACCCAGCGCGCCGCCGTCACCGCCCGCCCACGCACGGTGAGCAGCAGCACGCCGCTGCGGGCCGTGGTCCCACCGGAGCTGTAGAACACGAAGTTGCCGAGCCCGTAGTCGACGTAGGCGCCGCGCAGCCAGCCGGCCCCGAGCTGGATGTGGGCGTGCGAGCCGACCACGACGTCGGCGCCTGCGGCGACGAGCTGGGCGGCGATGGTCCGCTGGCGCTCGAGCGGGCAGGGGTGCAGCTCCCGGCCCCAGTGCAGGTAGACGACGACCGTGTCGGCCTGCCGGCGGGCGGTGCGGACCGCGGCCAGGAGCCGCGGCACCTGGTAGGCGGAGGCCAGGCCGGGCTTGCCGTCGCCTGCGGTCCAGGCGGCGGCCAGGTTGCCGTCGAGCACCTGGGTGGCCCCGACGATCGCGATGCGCTGCCCGCGGACGGTGAACATCCGGGCGCGGTAGGCCTCGTCGGCGCTGCGCCCGATCCCGACCACCGGGAACCTGGCCGCCCTGGCGGCCGCGAGCGAGTCCCGCAGGCCGACCGGGCCGTAGTCCTCACCGTGGTTGTTGGCCATCGTGGCGACGTCCACCCCGGCCCGGCGCAGTGCCTCGAACGCCACCGGCGGCGCCCGGAAGGTGAACTGCTTGCTCTGGGGCGTGCCGCGTCCGGTCACGGCCGTCTCCAGGTTGACCATGGCCAGGTCGGCCGGCTCGAGCACGGCGGCGATCGGCCCGAGGGTCGTGGCCGGGTCGGCCAGGCTGCCCCGGATCACCCCCTCGAAGTGCACGTCGCCGCCGAACGCCAGGGTGACGGGCGCGCCGCTCGCCTGGCCAGGGCCGCCCCGGGTGGTCGGCGGTGCCGGGACGGTGGTGGTCGTGACCGGGCCGGCAGGCGGCGTGGCCGCCTCGGTGCGGGACGGGTGCTTGGATGCCGGATGGAAGGTGCAGCCGGCCACGAGCGCGGCCGCGGCGAGCACGGCGAGCGGGTGGCGGGCGAGCACGGCGTCAGGCGACCTCGACGATGGCGTCGACCTCGACCGGCGCGCCGAGCGGCAGGGCGGCGACGCCGACGGCCGCCCGCGTGTGCCGGCCGGCGTCGCCGAACACCTCGCCGAACAGCTCGCTCGCCCCGTTGACGACCTTCGGGTGGTCGGTGAACCCCGGCTCGCTGGCGACGTACCCGGTCACCCTGACGACCCGCCGCACCGCCGACAGGTCGCCGAGCTCCTGCTTGAGCGCCGCGATCACGTTGACCGCGCAGCGCCGGGCCGCCTGCGCCCCGTCCTGGAGGCTCACGCCGCCGCCGAGCCGGCCCTGCCAGGCGAGCTGGCCGTCGACCAGCGGCAGCTGGCCGGAGACGTAGACGTGGGTGCCCGTGCGCACGGTCGGGACATAGGCGGCCAGCGGCGCCGCCGGCCTCGGCAGGGTGATCCCGAGCTCCTGCAGCCGCTCCTCCGGGGTGGGCATCGGACCTCCTTCAAGGTCTGGTCGCCGGGACCGGTCGGGGCCGGGTCGCGGGGACCGGTCGCGCGGTCCGGCGCGGGGACCGGTCGCGCGGTCCGGCGCGGGGGCCGGGTCGTGAGGGAACACCGGGAGCCTACTCGACCGGCGCGACCAGACCGCGGCCGACGGCCACCGCGGTGCCCGCCGCCCAGGTCGGCGGCCGTCGTCCGGTCAGCGGCCGGCGAAGAAGGCCCGCACGTCGGCCGGCGAGCGGATGAGCCGGACCGGTGGGAGGCTCGCCAGCAGGGTGCGCGCGTAGCCGGCGTCGGCCAGCCGCCGGTCGAGCACGGCCATGACGCCCCGGTCGGTCTCGGAGCGGACCAGCCGCCCGAGGGCCTGCTGCAGGGACACGGCCGCCTCGGGCAGCCAGACCTCGGCGAACTTCGACCCGCCGCGGCGCTCGATCCGCCGGCCACGCTCGGTGAGCAGCGGGTCGTCCGGGCGCGGGAACGGCAGCCGGTCCAGGACCAGCAGCGACAGGCTCTCACCCGGCACGTCGACGCCCTCGAAGAACGTCCGGGTGGCCACCAGCACGCTGCCGACCTCGTCGCGGAAGCGGGCGGCCAGCCGCGCCGGGGTGTCGGCGCCCTGGACGAGCAGCTCCCACGCCAGCGGGACCAGCGCCGCCGCGAACGACTCGAGCGCCCGCCACGAGGTGCACAGCACCAGCGCGCGGCCGCGCGACGCCTCGACCAGGGCGCGCACCTCACGCTCGGCCGCCTCCTGGAAGCGGTCGCTGGACGGCAGCGGCACCCGGGCGGGCACGTACAGCAGCGCGTTGCGGCGGAAGTCGAACGGCGAGCGTTCGACCAGGGTGGCGGGGTCCTCCACGCCGAGGGTCCGGGTGGTCGGCGCGAGGCTGTCGGCCACGGCCAGGGTCGCCGAGCAGCCGATCACCGTCCCCGGCTGGTCCCAGAGCACCTCGGCGAGCACCGGGCCGGGCTCGACCAGCGCCGAGCGGACCGTCCGGCCGCCGCTCCGGCTCTGCTCGACCCAGACGGCCAGCTCGGCCTGGCCGTCCG
>JBIOYL010000091.1:0-3906 GCA_044870185.1 Actinomycetes bacterium
ACGACCACAGGGAGCAGAGCATGGCGGAGCAGCGCGACAAGCCCGATCTGGACATCGAGGAGTTCTACGCTGCCGACGAGCGCCGGCGCTCCTCGGCCGAGTACGAGTTCGGGCGTGACTGGCACGACGCGCACGGCATGCGCTGTGAGCTCGTCTGGGTCGAGGCGACCGGCGAGCTGTACACGCTGCGCGAGCCCGGCGCGCCCGCGCCGCTGATCGACCCGTTCGGCGACGTCATCCCGACCACGATGGCAACCGAAGACGTCACCGTCCATGTCCTCGGCACGGTCGCCAGCCTGGCCGAGGTCGAGCGCCTCCTCGACGGTTGGAAGCGGCAGATGCCCAAGCCGAACAGCCTCGCCTGGGTGCTCGGCCGCCTGCGGGAGGCTCGGGAGGCGAGCGGGGCGCCCTGATCAGCCCCGCGGTCTCGCGGTCGGGGCTACAGCCCATGGGGCGTGGTCGCCAAGCAGACCGGCCGCTGGCTTGGCGAGAGTCGCTCAGGACCCTTGGGCCGCGTGGCCGGGGGCGGCCCGCGTGGACGCGCCCAGCGGCAGTACGCGTCCCACCACGTCTTGGCCGAGGGCCTGTTCGGCGGTGGCGCGGACCAGTACCGGATCGGCCACCCGGTCCAGTGCCGCCAGCAGCGCGGCCACGTCATCGTCCAGCAGCCGGTCGCTGGCGGCCGCCTCGGCCCGGTCAAAGTCGACCAGCCACGCCCTGGCGTGCTCGTCCAGCATGACGCTGCCGAGCCCCAGGTCACGGTGGGCGATCCGGGCCGCCTGCAGGCCGGCGACCTGCCGCCAGATGTCGCTGAGCCGGGCCTGGTCGAGCCGCCCGCCGCCGAGATCGGTCAGGTCGTGGCCGTGCACCCGCTCCTGGACCAGCAGGCCGGCGCCATTGCTGAACGACCGCACCAGCAGGACCGGTGGGCTGCGGACCCCGGCCGCGGCGGCCAGCAGCGCCATCGACGCCTCGTGCTCGACCTGGCCGACGGGATCGGCGAGCCGGCTCGGCGGCCGGCCACGGTGCGCCAGCCAGCGCCAGGCGCGGTACAACAGGTCGCTGTCCCGGCGCTCCCTTGAGACGACCTTGACGAACAGGTCGGGCCGGGAGTGGCTGGAGACCAGGTAGCGGGCCGAGCGGCGGTCCTGCCCTGCCATCGGCTCCAGGTCGGCGGGGTCGCAACCGTAGGCATGCAGGGCCTTGCGGACCCGCTCCAGCGACGGCTGGCCGCTGGGCGCGCCGAACACCAGCAGCACCAGCGCGCCGACGGCCCAGCCCAGCGCGGCGCCCCCGAGCACGTCGAACGGCAGGTGCGAGCCCACGTAGATGCGGGCCAGGCAGACAAGGGCGGCCAGCACCCAGGCGACCCGCCTGGCGCGCCGGCCAAGGAACGGGCTGGCCACCGTGGCCAGGGCCACCGCCACTGCCGAGTGCCCCGACACGTAGCCAAGGCCCCGGTCTGGCACGAAGAGGATGTGCACGTTGTCGAGCAGCGTCTGCGGGCGTCCCCGCTGCACGAACGCCTTCACCACCTTGGCGACCAGGTAAATCGTGCCGCCGGCAAGCGCGGCGTAGAGCGCGAGCCGCAGCCGCCGGGTCGCCAGCGCCAGCAGCGCCACCAGGGGCACGGCGCCGATCACCCCCAGCTGCATCACCAGCCAGACCGGCCACTTGGTCCAGCTGGGCAGGGCGAGGTCGTTGATCAGCCGGAACACGTTGGTCTCGCGGACCCCGATGCGGTCCTGGCGGATCGCGGTCATGGTGGCGACCAGGATCAGCGTGCCCAGCACCACCCGCAGCACGTCACCCGGGTGGCGAACATAGGCCTGGGCTCGGGACCGCTTGGCGCTCATCCGGGCGGCCACCAGCCAGCCGACGCCGCTGGCCTGCAGCCGATACGGCAACGGCGCTGGTGCCCGGACGGCCGCCGCCGACGCGGCAACCGGACCGCCGCTCGCAGGGTGGGGTGGACCGGCGGGGCGCCGGTTGGTGTCGACTGGTCTGCGGGCACGTCCATGGCCCTTCCAACTCGGGGCAGCTCGAGCCCGGCATGAGGACCTTCTTTGCTGGATTCTGGCTTGTCAAGGAGTGGAGCATTGCCACTTGACGGCTGACGATCGACGAGATCCTCGACGTCGCCATCCAGGTGATGGCCGAGGAGGGCGTGGCCGGCCTGAGCCTGTCCGAGGTGGCCCGGCGCATGGGCATCCAGCCGCCCTCGCTGTACAAGTACTTTCCCTCCAAGCTGGCGATCTACGACGCGCTCTTTGCGCGCGGGGCCCGCGAGGTCCTGACGGTGTTCCGGGCCGCCACCGCCCGAGCCGAGCCGGGCTGGGCAGCGCTCGCGGCGGGGATCGAGGCGATCATGCGCCGGGGCCTCGACCACCAGGTGGTCGCCCAGCTCCTCAACTGGCGGCCGGTGCCCGGCTTCGAGCCCTCTCAGGAGGCGTTCGCCCCCAGCATCGAGCTAGTCGAGGAGGTCCGCCGGCTGCTTCAGGCCGCGGCCGACCGCGGCGAGCTGCACCCCGACGCCGCCTCCGAGGACGGCGTGGCGCTGCTGTCGGTCCTGATCGCCGGGGTGATGTCCCAGCAGCTCGCCAACGAGCCGGCCGCCTCCTTCCAGCAGGGGCGCTTCACCCGCCTGGCACCCCGCATGCTGGAGCTGTTCCGCTGCGCCTACCCGCCCAAGAGGGGTGAGCGGTGATGCAGACCGCGACCGTCGACGCGCGAGCGATCCCGCCGACACCACCACACCTGGTGGCGAAGCTCGCCACGGCCGAGCTGGAGGCATCGCTCGCGCTGCTCAGAGGTCTCGACGACCAGGACTGGATGCGGCCGACCGACCGCGCACCTGTCGGCCAGTACCAGGGGCAGGCCAGCCCGTGGGTGTACCTGCGCCGCCACCGCCGGGCGCACCGCCGCTACCCGGCCCTGTCGCGCCTGGACGCCCACAACCGCCAGCAGATCGACGACCTCGGGAATCGGTCGGGGCCCGAGCTGGTCGCAGCGCCGGCTGGCGCGGCTCGGACCCAAGGCGATCCGCGCCCGCCGGCGCCTGCCGGGGCCGCTGCGGCGGCTGCACGTCGGCCGCATGTACCTCGAGCAGACGCTGCCCGACGACCGGCTCGGCTACGTCCTTGACGTGCTCGGGCTGCGTGACCCCTGGATGCACCGGGTCGACCTGGCCCGCGCGACCGGCCGTCCGCTGGTGCTGGGCGCCCACGACCGCGAGATCGTCGCCCAGGTCGTCGCCGACCTGGGGCGTGGCTGGGACGGCCCGCCCGTCCTGCTGGAGCTTGCCGGGCCGGCCGGAGGACGTCACCCGGTGTTCTGCAGGCCGGCGGCCACCCCGTTGACGGTCAGCAGCACCAGGCGGGCGATGCGCTCGGCCCGCTCGGGGTCGGGCACGCCCGCGCGCAGCTCGGCCAGGAAGCGCACCTGGATGAGCGAGAGCGCGTCCACGTAGGGGTTGCGCAGCGCCACCGCCCGGCCAAGGATCGGCCGCCGGTCGAGCAGGCGCTCGTTCCCGATGATGGCCAGGAGCAGGCGGCGGGTGCGGTGCAGCTCGTCGAGGATGCGCCGGCTGAGCTCCGGCCGGTCGCCGAGAGCGAGGTAGCGCTCGGCGATCAGCGGGTCGGCCTTGGCCAGGCTCATCTCGGCGTTCTCGAGCAGCGCGGTGAAGAAGGGCCACTCGGCGTACATGGCGGCCAGGCGCCCGATGCCGCCCGGCTCGTTGGCCACGACCGCCAGGCCGGTGCCGAGCCCGTACCAGCCGGGCAGGTTGCAGCGGTTCTGGGCCCAGGCGAAGGCCCAGGGGATGGCCCGCAGCGCCGCCAGGTCCCGGGCGCCGTCCCCGCCGCCGGCGCCGTCCCCGCCGCGGCGGCGGTCCCAGCTGGCCTCCCG
>JBIOYL010000092.1:0-24662 GCA_044870185.1 Actinomycetes bacterium
CTACGGCGGTGACGGCCAGGCGGGCGGCGCGGGCGGACGCCGAGCTCCCGCGCGAGCCGGGGAGCTTCCCGCGGTCGCTCCGAGGGCGCACCATGCCGATGAGCGCGCCTCCCGGCCGGGCCGGGCCCGGGTAGCGCCATCGGCAGCAGCCGGACCAGCTGCACGCGATCGCATGGAGGCACGCATGCTCCGCTTCGCCAGAGCAGGACTGCCCGTCGTCGCCATCGTCGCCATCGCGCTGAGCGGGTGCGGCAGCATCGGTCCGGGCCGGACGGCCTCGGGCAAGACGGCCTCCAAGCGGCTCGACGCCGCCGGGGTGACGCGGCTGGACGTCGGCTCCACGTTCGACGTGCACGTCACCCTCGGCCAGCCCGAGACGGCCACGGTGACCTACGACGACAACCTGGCCGACCTCCTCGACGTGGGCGTCGACGGCGGGACCCTGCACATCCGCCTGAAGCCACACGCCCCATCAGGAACCGGCCCACGCTGCGGGCGGAGGTGACCGCGTGAACCTCACCGGCACGGCGGGCACGCTCAACGCCACCGGCTCCGGCGCGAGCAGCCTCGAGCTGGCCGATCTCAGCCTGCACGGACTGGACATCCAGCTCTCCGGTGCGAGCCACGCCAACGTCCAGGTGGACGGGACGATCGCGGCGCAGCTGTCCGGCGCCTCCGAGCTCACCTACAAGGGCAATCCGCGGTTCACCAGGCAGGAGACGTCGGGGGGTTCCACGATCAGCCACGCGTAGCCCGGTCGGGCCGCGCTGCCGGGTCGCATGCCGCGGCCGCCTGCCGGGCGCCTGCCGCGGCCGGTGCCGCCGGAGGGGGCTGCGGACGAGCCCGTCCGAGATGGCAACGGCGCCCTGAAGGGGCGCCGTGCGACCGGTGCCGATCCCTGTCCGCCCGACCGGCCCGAAGGACCGCGGGGGCGGACCGCCGGCTCAGCTGCGGTGGTGGACCGTCAGCTCCCGGCTTCGACGCCGCGGAGCAGCTGGCGAACTTCCGTCTCCCGGTAGCGGCGATGGCCGCCCAGCGTCCGGATGCTGGACAGCTTGCCTGCCTTGGCCCATCGCGTCACCGTCTTGGGGTCGACGCGGAACAGCGCAGCAACCTCGGCCGGTGTGAGCAGTGCCTCGGGCGCCGCCGTGGGCGATGCTTGACGGGGGGACATGGACCACCTCACTTGGTGCTGCTCTCCGGTCGAGTCCGACACTCGCGGAGATCCCTGAATAGAGTAGAGGTGTCGAAAGGGACAGACCATAGCAAGGTTGAACTATTCTTAACCCGCCTTGTCGGACTATCTCCCCCCTCACCGCCAGCTTGTTAGCAAAAGGGGCGGACTGATCAATTGCTTGACTCGCGGCCACGCAGCGCGCTCCAGCGCTCACTCAGCTCGCCGTACAGCTCGCTCGACCGATCGAGATCGCCGTCTTCGAGCGCCTCCAGCGCCTCCCAGACCTGCCGCACGGAGTGGTCCTCGGCTAGCTCGGCATACGGAATCACTCTGGTCAGCCCTCCGTAGTCAAGTTGGACGATGCTGTCGGCGTCGAAGGAGTGCAGCCAGTCGCGGAGCTCCTCCACGGCGCCGACCAGGTCGGCGTCGTCCAGCAGCTCCTGGAGGACACCCAGGGCCCGGGAGATGCGCGACCGGGCTGCCGGCATCGAGGTCTCGTAGACGAGCCGGGGCGGGACCGGCCCAGCGGGCGGGACCGGCCCGGCAGGCGGCTTCGGCCCGCCGGGCGGGACCGGCCCGGCGGGCGGCGAGAGCTGCCGCTCGGACGGATCGAACAGCGCGAACCAGTGCAACGGGACGTGCCAGACCGCCTGCTGGATGTGGCTGCGGGAGTGCGGCTGCTCGCGGCGGAGCCGCTCCAGCGTGCGGGCCGCCCGCTCGACCTCGCGGGCCGGGACGAAGGCGTCGGCCACCTCGTCGGGCAGTGACCGGTGGAAGGCGACCAACGACTGGAGCACCCGCAGCTCGGTCCGCAACGGGCAGACGTAGACGGTGGTGCCGACCCGCTGGACCAGCGCGTGCTCGCGCTCGTCGGCCAGCGGCATCCCCAGGGCGCGGGCGAGCCCACGCCACTCCTCACGGCCGACCAGCAGCGCGGCCGGGAGCGCCTGGCCCGACTCCACGTACGCCGCCCACTTCGACCGCTCAGGAGGGGGGAACGCGGCCAGCGGCTGGAAGACCCGCAGGTACGCGGCGAAGGCATGTCCCTTCATGCTGAGGGAGAGTATAGGTAGGTCGGCTGCACCCGGTTCACCGCTCGGCCGTGTGGTACGGTCGTCTCCCGGGCCGGCGACCCTGTGTCCGGAGACCGCGACGTGGCGGCAACTCCGCCACCCGCCTGTCCAGGAGGTCATCCATGGGAGCTTTCGGGCTCATGGGTGGCGAGTACGAGCAGGTGGTCTACAACCACGACCCTGCCTCGGGCCTGCGGGCCATCATCGCCATCCACTCGACCGCCCTCGGCCCGGCACTCGGCGGCACGCGCTTCTACCCCTATGCCTCGGAGGAGGAGGCGCTCATCGACGTCCTCCGGCTCGCCAGGGGCATGAGCTACAAGGCCGCCGCGGCCGGCCTGGACCTCGGCGGCGGCAAGGCGGTCATCATCGGCGACCCGCGCCGCATCAAGTCCGAGGTGCTGCTGCGCGCCTACGGCCGGTTCGTGGAGAGCCTGGGCGGGCGCTACATCACCTCCGAGGACGTCGGCACCTACCCCGCCGACATGGACATGGTGGGCCTGGAGACCCGCTATGTGACCGGCAGGTCGGTCGCGTACGGCGGCGCCGGGGACCCCTCGGTCATGACCGCGCTCGGCGTCTACCGGGGCATGCAGGCGGTCGCCGAGGAGCTCTGGAACAACCACGAGCTGGCCGATCGCCACGTCGTGGTCCAGGGTGTCGGCAAGGTCGGCCACCACCTGTGCCGCCGGTTGACCGAAGCGGGCGCCCGCCTCACCGTGGCCGACTCCGACGTCGACCACGTGGCCAGGGCGGTCAACGAGTTCGGCGCCGACACCGCCGACCCGGGCAAGGTCCATGCCGTGCCCTGCGACATCTTCGCCCCCTGCGCGCTGGGCGCGATCGTCAACGACGACACCCTGCCCGAGCTGAAGTGCGCGGGCATCGCCGGCTCGGCCAACAACGTGCTGGCCCGGCCCGAGCACGGCTATGCGCTGCGCGAGGCCGGCATCCTGTACGCCCCGGACTACGTGATCAACGCGGGCGGCCTGATCAACGTCGCCGACGAGCTCCAGGGCTACTCGCCCGAGCGGGTCCAGGCCAAGGTCGACGGGATCTTCGGGATGCTCCGGCGCATCTTCCACCTGGCCACCCACGACGGGGTCCCGACCAGCGAGGCGGCCGACCGCATCGCCGAGGAGCGCATGCGCGCCGTCTCGCGGCTGCGCCTGCTGCAGGTCCTGCCCGGCCTGCCGGGCGCGAGCTAGCCAGCCGTCACCTCGCCGAGCACCCAGGCGTCGACGCCGCGGGCGGCCAGGAGCCGCAGCGCCCGCTCGGCCTCGGCGGCCGGCAGCACGGCGACCATGCCCACCCCCAGGTTGGTCGACCGGGCCAGCTCGTCGTCGCCGACCGACCCCATGGCCTGGACGACGCGGAAGACCGGCGGGACGGTCCACGACGACCGGTCCAGGTGGGCGGCCAGACCCGGCGGCAGGCAGCGGGGCAGGTTGCCGGGCAGGCCGCCGCCGGTGACATGGCACAGCGCGTGCACCTCGACGCCGACGGCGAGCAGGTCGACCAGGTCGGCGGCGTAGATGCGGGTCGGGGTCAGCAGCACCTCCCCGACCGGGCCGCCGAGCTCGGCCAGCTCGTCGCCGTAGCCGACCCCGGCCCGGGCGAGCGCGTGGCGGACCAGCGAGAACCCGTTGGCGTGCAGCCCGGAGGAGGCGAGCGCGAGCAGGACGTCGCCGGCCACGACCCGCTCGGGGCCGAGCAGCCGGTCCCGCTCGGCGACGCCCACCCCGAAGCCGGCCAGGTCGTAGGCGTCGGGCGGCATGGCGTCGGGGTGCTCGGCGGTCTCGCCGCCCAGCAGCGCGCAGCGTGCCTGCCGGCAGCCCTCGGCCACGCCGGCAACGATGGCGGCCACCCGCTCGGGCACGAGCCGCCCGACGGCCAGGTAGTCGAGCAGGAACGCCGGCGCGGCGCCGGTCACCACCAGGTCGTCGACCACCATGGCGACCAGGTCGATGCCGACCGTGTCGTGGCGGTCCAGCGCCTGGGCGACCAGCAGCTTGGTGCCCACGCCGTCGGCCGAGGCGGCCAGCACCGGGTCCCGGAAGCGCTCCCGGTCGAGCGACCACAGCCCGGCGAAGCCGCCGATGCCGCCGAGCACGCGCGGCCCGTGCGTGGCCTCGACGGCCGCCCGCAGCAGCGCCACCGCCCGGTCGCCGGCCTCGAGGTCGACCCCGGCGGCCGTATACGTCAACGGCTCGCCGCCGGCCGGGTGCTCACGCACGGCTGGCCGGCTCGAGCACGTGCTTGCCCCGGGCGGCGGCGACCGGGATCGGGTAGTCGCCGCTGAAGCAGGCCGTGCACAGCCCGCGGCCGCCGCCGGGCGCGGCCGCCGCGGTCATCGCCTCCAGCGACAGGTAGCCGAGCGAGTCCGCCTCGATGTAGGCGGCGACCTCGTCGACCAGCAGGTCGCTGGCGACCAGCTCGGTGCGGGTCGCCATGTCGATGCCGTAGAAGCAGGGCCAGCGCACCGGTGGCGAGGTGATGCGCACGTGGACCTCGCGTGCGCCCGCCTCCCGCAGCATGCGTACGATCGCCTTGGTGGTGTTGCCGCGCACGATCGAGTCGTCGACCACGACCAGGCGCTTGTCCCGGATCGCGTCGCGCAGCGGGTTCAGCTTCAGGCGGATGCCGAGCCGGCGGATGGTCTGGGTCGGCTCGATGAACGTGCGGCCGACGTAGCGGTTCTTCATCAGCCCTTCGCCGAACGGGATCCCGCTCGCCTCGGCGTAGCCGCCGGCCGCGCTGACCGCCGTGTCGGGCACCGGGATGACCAGGTCGGCCTCGACCGGCGCCTCGCGGGCGAGCGCGGCGCCGAGCCCACGGCGCACCGTGTGGACGCTGCGGCCACCGAGGGTCGAGTCGGCCCGGGCGAGGTAGACGTGCTCGAACACGCACAGGTGGGGCGTGGGCTCGGCGAAGCGGCGCGAGCGCAGCCCGCGCTCGTCGACGGCGACCACCTCGCCGGGGTCGACCTCGCGCACAAAGGCCGCCCCCACGATGTCCAGCGCGGCCGTCTCCGACGCGACCACCCAGCCGCCGGGCAGACGGCCAAGGCACAGCGGCCGGACCCCGTGCGGGTCGCGCACGCCGTACAGGGTGCGTTCGTCCATGACGACCAGCGAGTAGGCGCCCGCGAGCCGCGGCATCGTGGCGACGATGGCCTCCTCCAGCGACAGCTCGGCGCGGCGGGCCAGCAGCTCGGCGATGACGTCGGTGTCGCTGGTCGCCACCCCCGCGCCGACCGCCTGGCCGGGGTGGGCCGCCGCGCCGGGTCCCCACAGCTCGGCGGCCAGCGCCGCGGTGTTGGTCAGGTTGCCGTTGTGCCCGAGCGCGATGACCGACCCGTTGGCCGCCGTCTTGAAGGTCGGCTGGGCGTTCTCCCAGCACGAGCTGCCGGTGGTGGAGTAGCGGGTGTGCCCGATGGCCAGGTGCCCCTGCAGGGTCGCCAGCGTGGGCTCGTCGAAGACCTGGCTGACCAGGCCCATCTCCTTGGAGACGAGCACGCTGTGGCCGTCGGAGACGGCCATGCCGGCCGCTTCCTGCCCGCGGTGCTGGAGCGCGTACAGCCCGAAGAAGGTGAGGTTGGCGACCTGCTCACCGGGAGCCCACACCCCGAAGATGCCACACGCCTCGCGTGGATGGTCGGCGTCGAGCATGCTCCTCCAAGGGACCGCAGCGGGGGGAAGGCAGCCTCAGGGTAGCACCCGGAGCGGCCCGGGAACCGCTGGAGGTCCGGGAGCCCCGACGGGATGCCCCGGTCGGCGGGCTGGGCGCCCCGGTCAGCCGGGCGGGTGTGGCTACAGTGGCGGGCATGCAGCGAGCGCGCGCCGGCCGGCGACACCCAGGCGGCGGCGTGCTCGGGCGTCGGCTGGTCGGCCGGCCTGGCGACCGGGAGATCCTGCGGCTGGCCGCGCCCGCGCTCGGCGAGCTGGCCGCCGAGCCGCTGTACGTCCTGGTGGACACCGCCATCGTCGGCCATCTCGGCACCCCTCAGCTCGGCGGGCTGGCCGTCGCCGGCACGATCCTGACCACCGCGTTCGCGCTGCTCATCTTCTTGTCCTACGGCACGACGGCCGCGGTGGCCCGCTCGTTCGGGGCCGGCGACGCGGCCGCCGCGGCCGGCCACGCGGTGCAGGCGCTGTGGTTCGCCGGCGCCGTCGGGCTGGCCCTGGTGGCCGCCGGCCTTGCCTGGTCGCCCGCCCTGGGCGCCGCGCCCACCGTCACCCCCTACGCCCTGGTCTACCTGCGGGTCAGCCTGGCCGGCGTCCCGGCCATGCTGGTCACCCTGGTCGGCCTCGGCTACCTGCGGGGCCTGCAGGACACGCGCACGCCGCTGCTGATCGCGGCGGCTGCCAACGCCGGCAACCTGGTGCTCGAGCTCGTGCTCGTCTACGGGGTCCGGCTCGGCGTGGCCGGGTCGGCGCTGGCCACCGTGGCCGCCCAGATGGGGTCGGCCGCGGTCTACCTGGTGCTGGTCGTGCGCCGGGTGCGGGCGGCCGGCGCCAGGGTGCGGCCGCACGGGCACGGCCTGGGCGTGTTCGCCGCCCGCAGCGGCGCCCTGTTCGTACGCACGGCGGCGCTGCGCGGCGCCTTCACCGGGGCGACCGCGGTGGCGGCCGGGATCGGCACCACGGCGCTCGCCGCCCACCAGGTCGCCTTCCAGGTGTGGACCTTCCTCGCGCTCGTGCTCGACGCGGTCGCGATCGCCGGCCAGGCGATGGTCGGCCGGCTGCTCGGCGCCGGCGACGGGCCGGCCGCGCGGGCGGCCGCCCGCCGCATGGTCGAGTGGGGCGTCGCGTTCGGGCTGCTGTTCGCGCTCGCCGTCGCGCTGGCCCGGCCGCTGGCCGCCGGGCTGTTCACCAGCGACCCCGCGGTGCGCGCGCAGGCCGGCCAGGCCCTGTGGTACGTCGCCGCCCTCCAGCCGGTCGGGGCGGTCGTCTTCGTGCTCGACGGGGTGCTGATCGGCGCGGGCGACCTGCGCTTTCTGGCCGCGGCGAGCGTCGCCGTGAACGCGGCCCTGTTCCTGCCGGCCGCCTGGGCGGTCTCCCGCCTCGGGCTGGGGCTCGGCGCGCTCTGGGGCGCCCTCACCCTGCTCATGCTGGGACGTCTGGCCAGCAACGGCTGGCGGTTCGCGGGCGGCCGCTGGCAGGTGGAAGGCCCCGGCCGAAAGGCGCCCCGCCCGCCCGCATGACCGGCCGGCCCGCGTCGGGGCTGACGGCGGGTCGGCCCGCGCGTGGCGGCGGTAGAGTTGGGCCGTGGAGCCGATCCGCGTCGCCTCGATCCCGCCGACGGCCAACGCCCTGGAGCGGCTGGCCGCGGCCGGGCTGCTGCCCGGCCCGGTCGAGCTGGTCGCGCTCGACGACGACGGCCGGGTGGCGGCCGGCTCGGCCGACGGCGTGCGCATCATGTGGCGGCGCGGCTGGCTGGACGCGCGCAGGGTCGCCGGCGCCCTCGAGCACCTGCCCGAGCTGGCCTGGATGCACTCGGACACGGTCGGCGTGGAGGGACTGCCGCTGGACCGGCTGGCCGAGCGGGGCGTCGTGCTCACCAACGGGGTCGGCAGCTTCACCCGCCCGATGGCCGAGTGGGTGCTGCTGGCCATGCTGGCGGCCGCCAAGCGGCTGGCGCAGTTCGTGCGCGCCTCCGACGCCGGGCGCTGGGAGCGGCCGGCGCCGCTGGCCGAGCTCGACGGCTCGGTGCTGCTGCTGCTCGGGCTTGGGTCGGTCGGCCGGCTGGTCGCCGAGCTGGCCACCCCGTTCGGCGTCGAGGTGCGCGCGGCCGTCCGCCGACCCCGGGCGCAGCGGCCGCGCGGCGTGGCCAAGCTCGTGACCGGCCCGGCCTGGCGGGCCGAGCTGCCCGACGCCGACTTCGTCGCGCTCGCCCTGCCGGTCACCGCCGAGACGCAGGGGATGCTCGACACGGCCGCCTTCGCCGCCCTCAAGCCGGGCGCGTGGCTGGTCAACGTCGCCAGGGGCGCCCTGGTCGACGAGGACGCGCTGGTCGCCGCCCTGGACGGCGGCCGGCTGGGCGGCGCCGTGCTCGACGCCTTCACGACCGAGCCGCTGCCGCCCGGCCACCGCCTGTGGGGCCGCGACAACGTCATCGTCGTGCCGCACTTCACCTGGTCGTCGACCCGGGTGCTGGACCGGGTCGAGGAGCTGTTCGCCGCCCAGCTGCGCCGCTGGGCCGCCGGGGAGCCGCTGGCCAACGTGGTCGACCCCACGGCCGGCTACTGACCCACCCGGCCTGGTCGTCGCTTCACCTGGACCATGCGCATCACATGTGACATGCTCTTTGCTTGTCCAAGATGATCCAGGTCAGGAACGTGCCCGACAAGCTCCATCGTGAGCTGACGCGCCGTGCAAGAGCACGGGGGCAGACGCTCACCGACTACATCCAGGAGCTCCTGGAACGGGAGGTGGCCAGGCCGCCGGCTGCGGAGGTCTTCGACCGGATCGAGGCCAGGCCGCCCGTCAAGCTCGGGCGCTCTGCAGCGGAGCTCATCCGTGAGGAGCGAGCCGCCCGGGAGGCCACCTGAAGGTTCTCGTCGCCGACGCCTCGGCCCTCGTCGAATACCTCCTGGGCACCGACGCGGCCGGACCTGTCGGGGAGACCCTGCGGTCGAGCGAGGTCGACGTCCACGTCGCTGCGCTCTGCGACGTGGAGGTGGTCGCCGGGCTTCGTCGCGCCCTGTCGGGTGGGGCGCTGGACCGGCGGCGGGCCGAAGAGGCCGTCCTGGACTACCTCGACCTCCCGCTTCACAGGCATGGTCATCAGCGGTTGCTCGAACGGATCCTCGAGCTTCGTGCAAACTTCTCCGCCTACGACGCCACCTACGTGGCGCTCGCAGAGCACCTCGGGGGCGAGCTGTTGACCTGCGACGAGCGCCTCGCACGCGCGGCCCGGACGCACACCGGGATCGCCGTGGTCTCTTGAAGCAGTTGGCCCGGAAGCGGCCCGGTCGGGAAGACGCCAGGCGCGCCCGGTGACTACCGCCCCCGCCGGGTCGGCGGCCATCTCCGCCGGGTTGGCGGCCGGCGTCCGCGCCGGTGGGCGAGCACGGCGAGCGTCACGACCAGGGCGGCGAACAGGCCCAGCTCGATGGCCCCCTCGGCGATCCTGCGGCCACGGGAGACCTGCTGGCCGCCGCTCGCCGTCGTCGCCGGCCCGCCCGCCTGCGACCCGCCGGCCGGCTGCGAGCCGGTGCCCGGGTAGCGGATGATCCACAGGCCGCTCGCCATGTCGCTCGCGTACGCCAGCCCGCCGGACGGGTAGACGCCCCAGACGAGCGGGAACGAGGCGCTGCCGTCCGGCGCCTGCACCAGCCCGTGCGGGGTGCCGTGCGGGGTGCCGGGCGGAGGCACGAAGGAGCCGACCTCGCGCGGGTGGGCCGGGTCGGCGAGGTCGACGATGCGCACGCCGTCCGAGTACCAGGAGACGTACTCGAGCGAGCCGACGAGCACCGCGTTGTGGACCGAGTAGATGCCGTTGCGCGTGACCGTGCCGTCGGCGCCGGGCACCGCATCCTCGGTCGCGAAGGTGGCCACCTGGACCGGGTGGCGGAGGTCACGGGTGTCCCAGATGCGCTGGAAGCTCCAGCTGGGACGCCCGGCCGCCTGCTGCCCGGCCGTCCCCTGCCCGGCCGTCCCCTGCCCGGCCGTCTCCAGGGAGAGCACCTCGTCGTTCTGCACGAACAGCGTCTCGGCGGCGTTGAACCAGCCCGAGTGGGCGGCGCGCTGACGCTCGCCCGGGCGGTAGGTGGTCTGGCCGATGAGCTTGGGCGCGGCCGGGTCGGCGAGGTCGAGGAACTGCACGCCGGCCGCCCAGAACGACGCGAACAGCCTGCTGCCCCTGGCGAACGGCCAGGCGCTGTGGCAGAAGACGTCCGGCCGGGCCTCGAGCGCGGCGCGGGCGGCGGGCGGGCCGTCGCGGCGCACGTCCCAGTCGTTCACCTGGACCGGGTGGCGCGGGTCGGTCACGTCGACGATGCGCAGGTCACCGGAGCGGCCGCCCGACTCCAGGTAGGAGCCTGGCACGGCGAGCAGGGCCAGCAGGCGGCCGTCGGGACGCTCGGCCACGCCCAGCTCGTGCACGCCGGAGCGCACGCCGGTGGGCAGGACCGCCAGCTGCCGCGGATGGGCGGGGTCGCCGACGTCGAACAGCGCCAGGGCCGCCGTGCCGGGCGCCTGCGACTGGCAGCGCTGGATGCCGACCGCCGCCAGGTGGCCGGAGAACGCCCGGGTGCGCACGGCGCCGGCCCAGACGTCCTGGGCGTCGCTGCCCGCAAAGCCGGCGAACCGGGCCAGCGTGCGTGGATGGGCGGGGTCGCGCACGTCGATGGCCCACATGGCGCCCGGACCGTTCGCGCAGCCGTAGCCGCCGAGGTAGGCGGTGCCGTCGGCCACCCACACGTCGGCGTAGGTGCCGGTGTGGGGGTCGAGGTGGCCGACCAGGTCGGTGGCGTGCAGGCGGGGCCCGCCGGCCGGCGCCGCCCAGGCCGGCAGGATGAGCAGGACGGGCAGGGCCGCCACGAGGGCGGCGCGTGCTGCCAACGCGATGCGACGACCCATGCCTCTCCCGGCCGATCTCCCTCCCGGCCGCGGCGTCCCCTCCCGGCCGAGTCCCCTGCCCGAGTGTGGCAGGCCGAGCCGGGAAACGCCCGAGCGCTCGGGCGCTCAGGGGCGCTCGCCGAGCGCGCGGGGGATGGCGCCCTCGTAGGCGTCCCGGAGCCGCTCGACCGGCAGGTCGAGCACCCCCGGCGCGACCAGGCGGTCCCCGCCGGTCACGCCGAGCCGCAGGGCCGGGATGCCGGCCCGGGCGGCCGCCTCGGCCAGCTCGGAGGCGACCGTGCGGGGCGCGCTGGCCAGCACCCGGGAGGCCGACTCGCTGGCCAGGGCGGCGAGCGGCGCCAGGCCGCCGGGCAGCGCGACGGTGGCGCCGACCCCGCGGGCGAGCACCGCCTCGGCCAGGGTGACGGCCAGGCCGCCGTCGGCGCAGTCGTGGGCGCTGGCCAGCAGGCGCTCGGCGGCCAGCTCGGCGAGCAGGCGGTGCAGGGCCGCCTCGACCGTCAGGTCGAGCGCGGGCGGGCGGCCCTCGAGCCGCCCGGTGGCGATGCGCTGCCAGGCCGAGCCGCCCAGCTCGGCCCGGGTCTCGCCGAGCAGCCACACGTCCAGGCCGGCGTGCGGGAAGCCGGCCGGGACGGCCGCGGCCGCGTCGTCAAGCAGCCCGAGCATGCCGATCACCGGGGTCGGGTGGATCGGCCGGCCGTCGGTCTCGTTGTAGAAGCTGACGTTGCCTCCGGTCACCGGGGTGCCGAGCGCCCGGCAGGCGGCCGCCATGCCCTCGACGGCGGCGGCGAACGCCCCCATGACCTCGGGCCGCTCGGGCGCGGCGAAGTTGAGGCAGTTGGTCACGGCCAGCGGGCGGGCGCCGGTGCAGGCGACGTTGCGGGCCGCCTCGGCGACGGCCAGGGCGGTGCCGGCCGCCGGGTCGAGCGCCGCGTAGCGCCCGTTGCCGTCGGTGGACAGGGCGAGCGCACGGGTGGTGCCGGGGACGAGGAGCAGGGCCGCGTCGCCGCCGGGCCCGGCCACGGTCGCATGCCCGACGAACCAGTCGTACTGCTCGAAGATCCAACGCTTGGCGGCGCAGGTCGGGTCGCCGACCAGCGCCAGGACCGCCTCGGCCGGGTCGGCGTCCAGCGGCACGTCGGCGTCGCGGTCGGGCGGCGCCGGCACAGCCAGGGGGCGGTGGTAGACCGGGCCCTCGTCGGCCAGGCTGCGGGCGGGCACGTCGGCCACGACCTGGCCGTGCCAGCGGACGACCAGCCGGTCGCCCGCCACGACCCGGCCGATCACGGCGGCCAGGAGCCCCCAGCGGGCGCACACGGCGAGCAGGTCGTCCAGCCGGGCCGGCTCGACGACGGCCAGCATGCGCTCCTGCGACTCGGAGACCAGGATCTCCCACGCCTGCATGGACGGCTCGCGCAGCGGCACGGCGTCCAGGTCGACCTCCATGCCCGTGCCGGCGCGGGCGGCGACCTCGCTGGCCGCGCAGGTGATGCCGGCCGCCCCGAGGTCCTGGAGGCCGGCCACCAGGCCCCGCCCGACCAGCTCCAGGCAGGCCTCGATCAGCAGCTTCTCCTGGAACGGGTCGCCCACCTGGACGCTGGGCCGCTTGGCCTCGTCGCCGGCCGTGAAGGCGGCCGAGGCGAGCACGCTCGCCCCGCCGATCCCGTCCCGGCCGGTCTTGGCGCCCATCAGCACGGCCAGGTCGCCGGGACGCTCGGCCCGGCCGCGCACCAGCCGGCCGGCCGGCATGAGCCCGACGGTGAGCGCGTTGACCAGCGGGTTGCCGGCGTAGCAGGGATCGAAGGCGACCTCGCCGCCGACGGTGGCCACCCCGACGCAGTTGCCGTAGTGGCCGATGCCGGCCACGACGCCCTCGAGCAGGCGGCGCTGGACGGGGTCGGCCAGGTCGCCGAAGCGCAGCGAGTCGAGGCTGGCCAGCGGGCGGGCGCCCATGGCGAGGATGTCGCGGATGATGCCGCCCACCCCGGTCGCCGCGCCCTGGAAGGGCTCGACGAACGACGGGTGGTTGTGCGACTCGATCTTGAAGACGGCGGCCAGCCCGTCGCTGACGTCGACCACGCCGGCATTCTCGCCCGGCCCCTGCAGCACCTGGGGGCCTCGGGTGGGGAGCCGGCGCAGGTGGACCTTGCTGGACTTGTAGGAGCAGTGCTCCGACCACATCACCGAGTACATGGCGAGCTCGGGCCGGCTGGGCGCGCGCCCGAGCACGGCGACGATGCGCTCGTGCTCGGAGTCGGTGAGGCCGAGCTGGCGGTGCAGGCTGGAGCGGGTCGGGGCGAGTGCCAACGGTCCTCCGGGTGGTGGCGGGGCGGGCGGCGGCCGCGGCACCGCAGCAGCGGCGGCGACACGGCGGGCCGCGGGGCCGTGGCGCGGCGGGCGGCGAGGCGGCGGCCGCGGCGCGCCGAGGCTACCAAACCGCGGCCGCCTGCTCGGCATGCGTATCGCTTAGCGATATACTTCTTCGGGTACCGGGTGCCGGAGGAGCAAAGGAGCGCGCGATGCAACGACGTAGCCGCCCGGCCGGCCGGTGGCGGGCGACCCTCTGGGGCGAGCTGCTCGCCGAGTTCCTGGGCACGTTCGTGCTGCTCGCGTTCGGCGACGGTGTGGTGGCGATGGCCGTCGCCGCCCTGAACCAGTCCGGACGCGGCACGGAGATCTTCGCCGCGAGCGGCGACTGGCTGCTCATCGCCTGGGGATGGGCCCTGGCCGTGACCTTTGGCGTGTACGTCGCGGGCGGGATCACCGGCGCGCACATCAACCCGGCGGTGACGCTGGCGGGGGCCATCCGCGGCGAGCTGCCCTGGCGCAAGGTCGTCCCCTACTGGGTCGCCCAGGTGGCGGGTGCGTTCGTGGGCGCCGCCCTGGTCTATCTCGTCTACCACAACGCGATCTCGAGCTTCGAGGCGGCCAAGGGCATCACCCGCGGCGTCGGCAGCGGGGCCGCCGACTCCACCCCGACCTTCAGCATCTTCGCCACCTTCCCGGCCCGCTACTTCGGGTCGAGCATGGTCGGCCCCTTCATCGACCAGGTGGTCGGGACCGGGTTCCTGATCATCTTCGTGCTCGCCCTGACCGACCGGCTGAACCTGCCGCCCCGCGCCAACCTGGCCCCGCTGCTGGTGGGCCTGGCCGTGGCCGCCATCGGCATGTCGTTCGGCGCCAACGCGGGCTACGCCATCAACCCGGCCCGCGACTTCGGGCCGCGGGTGTTCGCCTGGCTGGCGGGCTGGGGTAAGGTGGCGCTGCCCGGCGCCCACGGCTACATGTGGGTGCCGATCGTGGGGCCGCTGGTCGGCGCCGTGCTCGGCGTGGCCGTGTACGAGTTCTTCATCCACACGGTGCTCCGTGACCGGGGCGCGCCCGAGGCGGCCGGGGTCGAGGCCGAGGGCCGCACGGTCAAGGAGCAGGCCGAGACCCGCTGACCCAGGAGGCGGCGATGGACGTGACCGACGAGACCGGCGCCGGCAGGGCGCCGGCCGACCTGCCCGGCTGGGACCGGCGCGGCGACCAGCTCGTGAAGACCTTTACGTTCGACCGGTTCCGCTCGGCCATGCTGTTCGTCGAGCGGGCTGCCGACGCCGCCGAGGCGGTCGGGCACCATCCCGACATCGACGTCCGCGGCAGCACGGTGACCCTGGCCGTCGGCGCGACCGGCGCCGGCCCGACGCTGGCCCATCGGATCGAGCGGCTCGGCGGCGAGCACGGCCACCCGGTCGGCCTGGCCGGCGCATAGGCCCGTCTCGGCACGGCGTGCGCCCACGCCCACGGCCCGGCCAGCCCGACGCCCGGCCAGCCCGACGCAGAATGGCGATGGCGATACCCGGTCAGGCCAGGGCATCGACCCAGGCCGGCAGCGGCTCGCGTGCGGCAAGCCACGCCTGGGGGATGCCCGCACGGCCCACCCGCGCCGCCACGATCCCGCCGACCATCGCGCAGGTTGTGTCGGTGTCGCCGCCGCCTTGGACGGTCTGCCACAGCGCCGCCTGATAGTCGCGCAGGTGCCGTGCCGCGCACCACAGCGCAAACGGGACCGTGTCCTGGGCCGACACCCGGCTGCCGTTGCCCAGCCGCCGCACCGCCCCGTGCGCCAGCCCGCCCGGGGCGGCAGCCGCACCGCGGCCCGGATGCCGGCGGCGACCTCCCCCTCCGGCACTCGGGCACACACCGCCTCCAGGAACGCGCTGCCCTCCAGCGACGGCTGCGTGGCGGCCAGCGCAGCCGCCACGGCCACGGCGATGCCGCCGGCGACGCCCTCGGGATGGGCGTGGGTGACCTCGCTGGCCAGGCGCGCCTGGGCCACGACGTGGTCCGGGTCGTCGGCGAAGTACGCGCCGAGCGGCGCGATGCGCATCGCCGCACCGTTGCCATAGCTACCCTGACCGTCGAACGCCGCCCGGGCCGCGGTCTGCCAGGGGATGCCGGCGCGCAGCAGCCGCAGCTGCTGGTGCATGTTGGCGCCGTAGCCTCTGGCGGGGTCGTGGCGCGACGCGAACGCCGCCGCCAGGCGCGCCTGGTCGATCGCCCCGTGGCGGACCACCAGCTCGTAGACCGACAGCGCCATCTCGGTGTCGTCGCTCCACTGCCATGGTGGTCCCGGCAGCCCGTCCGGCTGCGGGAAGAAGAACAGGTGCCCGAAGGCGTCGCCGACCGCCAAGCCCTCCAGCGCCGCCCATGCGCGCTGCTGCCCGGCGCGACCTGCCCCGGCCATCACCACGGGGACCCTCAGCCGTTCTGTGCGATGTCGTTGAGCTTGCTCTTCAGGTCGTCGATGGCCTGTTGCGGCGACTTCTGCCCTTGCAGCGCGGCGTAGGCGTTGTCCTCGATCGCCGAGGTCACCTCCTGGTAGTTCGGGGTGATCGGACGCGGCTTGGCCAACAGCAGGCTCTGCTTCAGCACCGACAGGTAGGGATACTGCTTGATGAGGGTGGGGTCGTCATACAGGTCGGCCCACACGGTCGGGTTCGCGCTGATCCTGAACGTGGCTTTCAGCACATCCCGGGTACTGGCGAACTTGACGAACTTGAGCGCGGACTTCTGCTGCTTGGAGTAGGTGCTGATGGCGAGGTTGAGGCCGCCCAGCGAGCTCGAGCCCAGACCAGTGAAGCCAGGAAGCGGGACGGCGCCGACCTTGCCGGCGACCGTGGAGTCCTTGCCCGGTGTGTTGGCCAGGTTGTACACGTACGGCCAGTTGCGCAGGAAGAGCAGCTTGCCCTGCTGGAAGGCGCGCCGCCCCTCCTCCTCCTTGTAGGTGATAGCGTCCTTGGGGATGTAGCCCTGCTTGAAGCCGTCGGCCAGGAAGGTGAGGCCCTGCACGGCCTTGTCGTCGAGGGCGACGGTCTTGCCGCTGTTGGTCATGATCTCGCCGCCGGCCGCCTGCACGGCCTCGGCGAAGTTCACGGTCAGGCCCTCGTACTTGAAGAACTGGCCCGCATAGCAGCCCATGCTGTTCTGCTGGGCCAACGGACACAGGGCCTTGAGCTCGGCAAACGTCTTCGGGGGCTGCTTGCCGGCCTTGGCGAGGATGTCCTTGCGGTAGAAGAGCAGGCCGGCGTTGGTCATGAACGGCGCCCCCCACAGCTTGCCGTCGAACATGGCGGTCTCGACGGCCGGCTTCAGCTCCTGGCCGAGGGGGAACTGGCTCTGGTCGAGCGCGACGAGCCAGCCCGACTTGGCGAACTCCGACGTCCAGACCACGTCGATGGCCATGACGTCGTAGGCCGAGCTCTTGGCCGACAGGTTGGTCACCATCTGCGAGCGCGCGGAGTCGGCGTCCTCGGGCAGCTCGATGAGTCTGGCCTGCTCATTCGGGTGCTGTGCGTTCCAGCCGCTCAGCAACGCCTTGGTATACCCGCTCGTGTCCTTGCCGGCCACGAACGTGAAGTTGCCCGTACCCTGCGGGTTCCCGCCGCCTCCCCCGCCGCCACCGCCGCAGGCGGCCAGGACCAGTGCGCCCACGACCGCGGTGACGATGAGCCCGATCCGACCTCGCCTTCGGAGCATGACACCCCTTCCTGGATGGGGCCCCACCCTGACAGAAGCCGCGCGCGCCTAGCGCCGGCGGCAGCTCCCGGCCTTGCCCTCTTGCCCCGGCCCAGCGGCATCGAAACCACCACCGGCCTGCTCGAGCCCGGTGTCCGCAGGCGGGCGCCCGCCGGCGCCACGCTGCAGGCACGAGCACCAACCAGGCGAAATCACCGGGGTGTCGACGTGCGGTTGCCGGCGCGATGGCGCGGTCGGGGTCGGTCACAGTGGCCGCTGCCGCGGCCGGTAGGCCGCGACGAGCTCATCCATGAGGGCGTCCAGCCGTGCATCGACCTGCTGTCGCGACGGCTGCTCGTCGTGCCAGGCCACGATCTCGCGGGCGCCCTGCTCGAAAGGGACGGTCGCCACGTAGCCCGGCACCACACTGCGCAGCTTGGCGTTGTCGAACACCATCGAGTGGGCGCTGTCACCCAGCAGGGCGGCGCCCCATACGGGGTCGACCGCCGCGACGGCGTCCGACAGGACGTGGACGATCCGGGCCTCGACCCCGGCGGCGGCGGCCAGCGTCTCGGCGATCTGGTCCCAGGTGAGCACATCATGGAACGGCACCATCGTGCTGTCATAGGTGTGGGCGGGCCGCACGATCGTGGCCGGGAATCCCTGGTCGCGGTAGGCCCGGACCAGGAGGGCTTCGCAGGCGATCTTGTCTCGGGCGTACCGCCAGAACGGGTTGCGCAGCGGCGTGGATTCGGTGATGGGGACAATCCTCTCGATCGAGTGACGAACCTGACCGGTCGTCCGGCTGCAGCTCCAGCATCTCGTCCAACCAGGATTCGGTGCACCGTGGCAGACGTCGCAGACCCCCTCCCCGGCCGGGGGGACGGGCGTGAAGGTGGCGAGGTAGGGATCGGTGAGGTCGGCGACGGTCGCCATCGACGGCGCTCAGCAAAGGCTGAGCTGCACCGGAGGATCGAGAAGCTCATCCAGGACGTCGACCACGTCATCGACCGACTCGACCACGGTGGTCCCGGGCCGCTCGGCGTACCTCTGCGCCCACTCCTCGTGCATGACCAGCGAGCGGACGAGGAACAGACGTTTCCCGTGTTCGAGGCACAGCCTGGCCTGCATGCGCGCCCCACTCTTGCCATGCGCCTCGACGACCACGGTCCCGAGCGCCATGCCGCTACTGACGACGTTGCGCATTGGGAAACTGAGCCTGGTGGGGGGAGCATCCGGCCAGAACTGCGACACGTGCGCCCCATGCTGCAGGATGCGCGCCGCGAGCCCCTCATTGGCGGCGGGGTAGATGTGGTTGATGCCGCTCCCGAAGACGGCCAACGTGCGGCCGCCGGCCTCGAGGGCGCCCTCATGCGCCGCCGTGTCGATGCCGAGCGCCATGCCCGAGAGGACGGTGACCCCTCTCCTGGCGAGGTCGCCCGAGAGCTGCCGAGCCTGGAGGAGCCCCCCGTCGGACGCCGAACGGGTGCCGACGACGGCGATTGCCCGACCGTCCTCCGGCCGCAGGTGACCCCGGACGAAGAGAAAGGGTGGACGGTTGTGGATCTCACGGAGGTTGATCGGATATTCCTCGTCAAGGACCGTGACCAGTCGTACGCCACTCTCGGTCCATTCCTGAATCCGCCGCACATACTGGTCGATCTCATCGACGGAGACCCGGCGTCCCAGCTCCTCGGCGGCGGTCGCATCCGTCCCGTCGAGCTGCGAATAGTCGCCGTGCACGATCCTCAGCGCACCGCCGGCTTCCTCGATCAGGGTGGCGGTCTTGTACCACTCCCCATCGGTGTGGCTGACCAGAGTCAGGAGGGCGGCTTGCTCGGCTCGGTCTGCCATGAACGACTCCCCTCCTTCGAATATACGTTCGATCATACGTGATGTTGGCGTGTTGGGAAAGAGCCTACGACAGGAGAGCGTGAGCCCAGCAGCTACACGGTGTCGGTGGGCCTGGCCCCGGCCAGCAGCAGGGAGGCGAACAGCGCGCGGCCGCCGGTCGGGCCGAGCAACGGGTCGACCGCGTGCTCGGGGTGGGGCATGAGACCGACCACGTTGCCGGCCGCGTTGCGCACCCCGGCGATGTCGGCCAGCGATCCGTTGGGGTTGTGGCCGGGCGCATAGCGGAACACGACCCGGCCGTCGGCTTCGAGCCGGGCGGGGTCGGGGTGGACGTAGCGGCCCTCGCCGTGCTTGACCGGCAGGGTCAGCCGGTCGCCGGCCCGGCAGGCGCGGGTCCACGGCGTGTGGGCCGAGACGACCTCGACCTCGACCACCCGGCACACGAAGCGCAGCCCGGCGTTGCGCAGCAGCACCCCCGGCAGCAGGCCCGCCTCGCACAGCACCTGGAAGCCGTTGCAGATGCCGAGCACCGGCCCGCCGTCGGCGGCGAAGGCGGCCACCGCGCCCATCACGGGCGAGAAGCGGGCGATGGCGCCGCAGCGCAGGTAGTCGCCGTAGGAGAAGCCGCCGGGGATGATGAGCGCGTCCACGCCGCGCAGGTTGACGTCGCCGTGCCACAGGGCGACCGGCTGGCCCCCCGTCCGCTCGACGGCGGCCAGCGCGTCCCGGTCGTCGCACGACCCCGGGAAGGTCACCACCCCGACCCGCACCGCTCGTCGTCCCCTCGCCCTGACGTCCGGTCGACGGGCAGGCTAGCAAACGCCCGGTGTTGCCGGCGCGGGCGGCCCGGTCCGGCCAGGCGCGGACGGTCAGGCGGCCGGAGCGTGGTCCGACCAGGCGGGCCAGGTCGCCATGCCCCAGCGGCCGTCGTCGAAGGGGCGGTCGCTGACCGCGGCGGCCGCCACACCCGCCGCCGGGTCGACCCACACGAAGCAGCCGCTCGCACCGAAATGACCGAACGCGGCCGGCGAGCGCCGGTCGCCCATCCAGTGGGGCGTCTTGCCGTCGTGCAGCTCGAAGCCGAGGCCCCAGTCGCACGGGTCGAAACGGCCGACGCCCGGCACGAGCCCGGCCAGGCCGGGGAACTGCACGCGGGTCGCCTCGGCGAACAGGTCGGCCCCGACCAGCGGGTCGCCCCGGTCGAGCAGGCAGCGGGCCAGCCTGACCAGGTCGGGCAGGCTGCTGGAGGCGCCGGCGGCCGGGTCGGCCTCGACCCCCTGGTAGGCGCCGAGGCGGGTGGCCGCCATGCCGAGCGGGTCGAGGACCGCGACCGCCAGCCAGGTGGCGAAGGCCAGGCCGACCGCGTCGGCCACCCCCTCGGCCAGCGCCTGGAAGCCCAGGTTGGAGTAGATGCGGCGCTGCTCGGGTGGGCGCCGGCGGGCACCCGGGTCCTGCGGCAGGCCGGAGGCATGGGCCAGGAGCTGGCGCAGCGTCGCCACGGCCGGTCCTTCGCCGTCGGCCAGCTCGGCCACCTGGGTCGAGAGGTCGACCGGATCGTCCAGGTCGATGCGGCCGCGTTCGACCGCCACCAGCGCGGCCATCGTGGTCAGCAGCTTGGTGACCGACGCGACCGCGAACTCGTCGCCGGCGCCGCTGCCGGGCCGCCAGGCGACCTCGACCCCGTCGGCTGTGAGCAACGCCGCCCCACCCCGCCGGACCGGCCAGTCGAGCATCATCGCCATCCGGCCCTTCGCGGTTCGAGCGTCATCGGTAGCCGGCCTTGCGCAGCTCGGCGATGGCCGCGTCGTGGCCGAGCGCCAGCAGCGCCTCGGCGTCGAAGCAGCCCCGGTTGGGCGTCACGCCGCCGGCCGGGAAGGCGGAGCGGCAGGCGTCCACCTCGGCCCTGCGGGCGTCCAGCTCGTCGGCGGCCGACGGCAGGCGGCCCTGGGCGACGTGGGTGCCCTCGTGGACGAGCAGGACCGCGATCCGCTCCGGCCGGGCGTTGCGGTACTCGATGCTGACCAGCACGGCCGGCGGGCGGCCGAGCAGCGTGGTCGACTCGTTGCCGGTCACCCGGAAGCCGGCGAAGGCCACCACCCCGCCGGCGCGGTCGAGCGCCCGGCGGGCCCGCTCGACGGCCGGCGTCGAGCGCAGCGCGCAGGTCCGGTCGGCCGCCCGCTGCAGCAAGGCGACGTCGGACGGCTCCCCGGCCAGCGTCACGCCGGCCAGCCGGGCGCATTCCGCGTGCACGCGGACCACCTTGGCCGCGTTGGCCGCCTCCAGCGCGGGCGCCTGGTAGTGGCGCACGTCGTGGGTGAGCGCGCCGGCCGGCGGGGAGCGCCGGACCCCGAGCGGCAGCGGCGGCGGCTTGGCGGCCAGCAGCAGGAACGCCGCCGTGACCATGGCCACGCTGGTGGTGGCGACGGCCAGCCACAGCCACCAGGGAAGCCGCGGCCAGGGCCGGGCCTTGAGGGCGGCCGCCTCGGCGCCGGTCAGCCGGCGGGGCGCCCCGATGATGCTGCGCAGGCGGGGAAGGCGAGAGCTGGCCACGCGGATTCAGCCGTCGAGCACCCGGACCGAGAACTCCTCGATGACCGGGTTGGCGAGCAGCGCCTCGGCGACCTTGCGGGCGGTCGCCTCGGCGTCGCCCTCGGTCACGGTCAGCTCGACGTGCTTGCCGACGCGGACGTCGGCGATGCCGCCGAAGCCGAGCGCCGGCAGCGCCCGGCCCACGGCCTGGCCCTGCGGGTCCAGGATCTCCCGCTTGAGCATCACGTCGACCGCAACCCGGGGCACGAGGTCTCCTCGATTCGGACCGGCCACTCCCGTAAGGGAGGCTACCACCGGCGGGTCCGCCGAGCCCCGGGCGGGCCCTGTTGCACCCGGGCGGTCGGCCGCGCCCCATGATGATCCTACTGTGGTAGGATCGCAGCTATGAAGACGGCGAAGGTCTCCATCACCATCGACGCGGACCTGCTCGAGGAGATCCGGGCCCACGCCAAGGGCAATCTGTCGCGGTTCGTCAACGCCGCACTGCGACAGCAGATGCGCAACGTCCGGTTGCGTCAGCTCGTACGGGCCCACGAGGCCGACGGCGGAGCGATTCCCGACGAGCTGCTCGCCGAGGCGGAAGCGGAGTTCGAGGCGGCCGAGGCTGCATGGCAGGACGACTGATCCTCGACGCCGGCGCGGTCATCGGCTACCAGCGGAACGATCCGAAGGTGTGGGCCTACGTCAAGCGTGCCGCCGAGCGGGACGCTGCCGTGGCCGTCCCCGCCGTCGTGGTCGCCGAGTGCGTACGCGGCGGCGCGCGCGATGCGCCGATCCATCGACTGCTCGCCGCCGCCCATGTGCCGTTCGTGGGCAAGCGGGTGGCCATCCAGGCGGGGCGCCTGCTCGGCGAGACGAGGACGGGCGGCACCGTCGACGCCCTCGTCGCGGCCGAGGCCATCCGAGGCGGCCCGTGCGTCGTGCTCACCGGCGACCCGGGCGACCTGGCACCGCTGGTCGGCGACCGACCCTACGTGCGCGTGGTCGGCATCTGACCCCGAGCCCGCTACGACCCCGGCCACCGAACCGCTCCGCACCGGGTCACGGCAGTTCTTCTCCGGGGAGATTGGCCGCGGTAAGCTCGGTCGCGGCCCGCACCACGGCCATGCCGCGGCAGGGTCCGACGGATCGGGCCTCCGACGCAAGGAGCGATCTCTTGAGCGATATGCCTCCCGAGGACCAACGCGGCGCTCCGCCTCCTCCACCCCCGGCGCAACCGGCCTACGGGCAGCCCAGCGCTCACGCGCCGCCGCCCGGCGGGGCGACCACGCCCAGGTACACACCGGCCACGCGGCCACGGAACGGGGTCGGCACGGCAGCGCTGGTGCTCGGCATCCTCGGGCTCGTGCTGGCCATCCTTGTCCTGCCAGCCCCGCTCGGTGCCCTGCTCGGCCTGATCGCGGTCATCCTCGGCATCGTCGGCATCAGCCGGGTCAACCAGGGCGTCGCCGACAACCGCGGCCAGGCGGTCACCGGGCTCGTCACCGGCGCGATCGGGCTGATCCTGGGCGTCGTCATCATGGTCAGCGTCGGCAACTTCTTCGCCACCCACGCGACCGCCTTCAGTCGGCTGTCGTCGTGCCTCAACGACGCGTCGACCCGCACGCAGCAGGAGCAGTGCGTCCGCGAGTTCTCCGACCGGGTCTCCACCTCCTCCTACTCATAGGAGCCGCCCGTAAGGATGGGCGTCCCGGCCGGCCGGTCCACGTCGTCGCCCGGCCGGTCCCGCGTCGTCATGCAGGCGCTGCTCGGGATCGTTCCGTCGCCGCCGGTGGGCGGGCCGGGATGCGTACCGAGGCGGCGAGGGTGACCGCGGCCACCACGACCGTGAGCAGGTCGGCCAGGCCGATGCCGGTGCGCAGCAGCAGGCCGGCGTGGAGGGCCGCGGCCACCAGGGCGCCGCCCACCCCGGTGCCGACGGCGACGCCGACGATGTTGGCCACGCTGAGGGCGGCCGAGACGTGGCCCTCCTCGCCGGCGGGCGCGCGTTCGAGCACGGTGAGCGAGCCTGTCGAGAACACCAGCCCCATGCCGAGCCCGGCGGTCCCCCAGGCGACCGGGGCGAGCAGGACGGGCGCCGGGGTGGCCAGCACCGCGGCGGCGCCGGCCACCCCGGCGAGCAGCAGGCCCCCGCCGGCGGCGACCAGCGCACGCCGGCTGGCCCGGGGTGCCAGCCGCTCCTGCAGCCAGGAGCCGGCCGTCCAGGTCAAGGTGGCCGTGGTCAGGACCAGGCCGGCCCGGGCGACGCCCTGCCCGCGCACCTCGGACAGGCCGAGGGGCAGGAATGCCTCGGTGCCGAAGAAGGCCACCGACGCCAGGCCGTTGATGGCGACCGCGGCCGGCAGGCCGCGGCGCAGCCGGATCGTCCCGGCGGGCAGGAGGCGGACCAGGGCGGGGGCGGCGACGGCGAGCCCGCCGGCGGCGAGCGCGAGCGCGGCGGGCAGGCGGCGCTGTGGCCGCCCGTCGCCCCCGGGCGCGAGCGGCCGCAGGGCCGGCAGGGTGAGCACGGCGGCCAGCGGCGCCAGCGGGGCGAGCCCGAGGAAGACCCAGCGCCAGCCGACCTGCTCGGCGATGAGCCCGGCGATGCCGGGGCCGACCAGGCCGGGCACGACCCAGGCGGTGGAGGTGAGCGCGAGCATGCGGGGCCGCGCCGCGGCCGCATAGCCGCGCGCGACCGCCACGTAGGCGACCGAGGCCATCGCTCCGGCACCCAGGCCCTGGACGGCCCGGCCGAACACCAGGACGCCCATGGAGGGTGCCAGCCCCGCGACCACCAGGCGGCGCCGAAGGCGGCCACCCCGGCTGCGAACGGCCGGACCGGCGCGGCCCGGTCGGCGAGCTGGCCGGCGGCGACCGCACCGACCAGGTTCGCCAGCATGTAGGCGCTGAACGCCCACCCGTACAGGTCGAGACGGCCGAGCTCGCGGCTGGCGGCCGGCAGGGCGGTCGCCACGGCCAGGGCTTCGAAGGCGCCGGCGGCCACGCTGAGGACCAGCCCGGTCGTCAGGCGCCGGTGCCCGGCGTCCCAGACCGTCACCCGCCGGGAGCGGCGTGTCGCGGCGGGCGCGCCACCCTGCCCTGCAGGCTGGGCGTCCGCCGCCCGCTTCGGCTGGCTGGCGGGGCGTCCGCCGCCCGCCTCGGCTGGTCTGCACGAGCTGGTCCGGAGCGTTCCATCGGCTCCAGCCAATATAGGCGTCTGCCGCCAGCAAGCCGCCCAGGCTGTCATCGCTGAGCGCGACGCGGACGGTCGCCCGGTTCTGCGGCTTGTGGTAGCGGACCTGAAGCTGAAACCGCTGGGGGAGGTCACCACCAAGGCAACCTGTCCGGCCAGCTCGGCACCGAGCAGGTCGGGGAGCCGGCGGGCGTCGCCGGTGACTACCCCGCCGGGGCCGGTGGCCTCGGCAGCATGCGCGTGGGCGAGGTTGG
>JBIOYL010000093.1:0-16458 GCA_044870185.1 Actinomycetes bacterium
GACGCCATCGGGCATGCGCTGGCCGCCGGGGATGCCGTCTGGGCGGCGCGGCTGCTCGAGCGGCACTTCGACGCGGTGCTGCGGCGCAGCGAGGGCGCGACGCTGCGCCGCTGGCTTGCCGGGCTGCTCGCCGAGCTGGTGCGGTCGCGGCCGCGGCTGTGCGTGGCGCAGGCCCTGTGGGCGCTGATCGGCGGCCGCCTGGAGTCGCAGGTGCAGCGTGCCCAAGGCCGCCTGAGCGCGGCGCTGCGCACCTACCAGCAGGCATTGGAGCTCGCCGGCGAGGCCGGCCGACTGCCGCCGGCGGGCATGGCGCACGTGGGCATGGCCGGCGTGCTGTACGAGCGCGGCGCGCTCGACCCGGCGCTCGGGCACGCCACCCTGGGCATCGCGCTGTGCCGCCAGCTCGCCTACCCGCTGCCGTTGCTGGCCGGCCTGGCGACCCTGGCCCGGATCCGCCAGGCGCAGGGCGACCAGAGCGGCGCCCTGGAGGCGATCGCCGAGGCCGAGCGGGTCGAGCTGAGCCCCGCCGTGGAGCGGCTGCATGCCCTGGCGGCAGCCCAAGGGCGACGAGGCAGCGTCATCGAGGTGCAGGCGCTGCAGGCGCTCGCTTTGGCGGCTGCCGGGGATGAGCCCGAGGGGCTGGCCACGCTCGCCGGGGCGCTGGCCCTGGGCGCGCCCGAAGGCTACGTCCGCGTGTTCGTCGACGAGGGCGCCCCCCGTGGCGGCGCTGCTCGGCAGGCTCATGACGGCCGCGCAGGCGCGGGTCGAGGCCGCCGGCGGCGTCCCGCCCGACTACCTCGCCCGGCTCACCGACGCGTTCGAGCAGGCCGGCCAGGCCGTCCTCCCCAGCCTGGGCGCGGCGCCGTCCTGCCCGGCCTGGTCGTGCCGCTGAGCGCCCGCGAGCTGGAGGTGCTGGGGCTGCTGGCCGCCGGCAAGCCCAACCAGGCGATCGCCGCCGAGCTGGTGATCACCCTGGACACGGTCAAGCGGCACGTCACCCACATCCTCGACAAGCTCGGCGCAGCCAACCGCACCCAGGCCGTGACCCAGGCGCGGGAGCTGGGGCTGTTGCGCTAGACGCGCCGCGCCGGCAGCCAGCGCGCAGCTCCGTCCGCCCCGCTGAGCGGCAGCCGAGCGCGCAAAGTTCCCACCTGGCATTTCCCACCTTCGGGTGATGCCCAAGCCAACACCCCTCCGTAGCGTCTTTCAGAGCACAACGCCACGCGAACGAGGAGTGGTGCATGACGACCAACCAGGTGGAGTCCGGCCTTGCCTACAAGGCAAGAGGTTCGGTCGAGACTTCCGACCGTGAGGCGGCCGACGAGCTGGCCGCACGGCTGGCACGGGACCTGCACGACATCACCGCCCACACGATCGCGGTGATCGCCATCCAGGCAGGCGTGGCCGAGGAGGCGCTGGCGGGCTGCCCGGAGCCGGCCAGGGAGGCGATCCGGGCCATCCGCGCCTCCAGCCGGCAGGCGCTGGCCGAGCTGAAGGCCACCGTGGCCACCCTGCGCGAGGGGACCGCCGCGCGCGGCCGTCTGCCGGGCTTGATGATGGCCACCTATGTGTTGATCCACGGCGCCGGTGACAGCGCATGGTCCTGGCACCTGCCGGCTGCCGATCGGTCGAGCGGGGTCGGCGGGCCGTCACCAGACGTCGCCCGGCCGCCAGTCGCAGACCAACGGGGCGGCCAGGTCCAGGTCGCCGGTGGCGGGCGTGCGCAGCACCAGCACGCTGCGGTCGTCTTCGGCGGTGCGCAGCGGGCCGAACGGAGCGGCGACGAAGGTCGGCCCTTGCCAGTGCTCCCAACCCAGCCGCTCATAGAAGCCGGGGATCGCCGTGCCGTCCGACAGGGCGCCCAACTCGTAGCCCTGTTGGATGATCCGGTTGGCTTCGCGCAGCACCAGCGTGGCATGGCCTTGCCGGCGGCGGTCGGGCCGGGTCGCGACCCCTTCCACGTAGCCGGTGTGCAGTGGGCGACGCTGGGTGACCAGCCTGCGGCTCACCACGGCCGCGTGCGCCACGACCTCGCGCCCTTCGACGGCAAGAACATGGAGCCCGCCCATGGTGTGGTGCCAGTCGTCCTCGGTGAACCCATCCCCGAACGCCTGGCCGAGCAGCCGGCGCAGGGCCTCCAGCGCGGCCCCGGGCAGGTCCGCTGAAGCAACGCTGCGCACTTGGACCATGCCCAAGGATGGCGCGATGCGCCCCCGGCCGCCAGGGGCGTCGCAGAGCAGGCACACAGGCCTTCCGCTCGCGAACGGCTATCGCAGGTGAAGCACGTTGGCGGTGATCAGCCGGGCGTGCTCGGAGCAGAGAAAGGCGATCACATCGGCCACCTCATCGGGGGATGCGACGTGGATCAGCTCCTTGTCCTGGGCCACCGCCTCCTGCACCGCAGGAGTGACCCATCCGGTATCCGTGACGGGAGGGTGGACGGCGTTCGCGGTGATGCCGTAGGGGGCGAGCTCGAAGGCCGCGGACATCGTGTAGCTCTCCAATGCCGCCTTGGCCGCACCGTAGGAGACCTCCTCGGGGAAGCCGAGCGGCCCGCCCGACGTCAGCCCGACAACTCTGCCCCACATTGCGCCCCGCGCGATGTGGCGCCCGGCGAACTCCGCCATGAGCAGCGCGGACCCTCGGGCATCGACTGAGAAGACCGCATCGACGGTCGCCGCTGAGACACGAGCCGGTCGCCGCCCCAGGCGGTCCCTTTCCGGCATTCGGAAGGTGTCGATGGTCCAGCCCGACGCGTTGTTGATCAGGATGTCGACGGGCCCGAATCGCTGCTCGGCCGCGTCGAACAGCATCGGCGCGCTGGCCCGGTCACGCAGGTCGGCCTCAACGGCCTCCGCGCGGCCGCCGAACGACCGGATCTCCCCGACGATGGCGTCGGGTGGGCGTGCCCGATTGCTGGCATAGACCTCGGGTGCCCCCTCGTCGGGCTCGTCGTGCACGCGGAAATAGGACAACAAGACGGCAGCGCCCGCCGCTGCCAGCGCACGCGCCGTTGCGGCGCCGATGCCGTGGTTCGCGCCGGTGACGAGCGCAACGTGGCCAGACAAGTCGAACGGATGAGCCGAACTGGCAGATACGTTCGATGCGTCAGACATGCGCGAGTACGCGGTCCAGCGGCCGAGGCACTTGGGTGAGATCCAGCGCGTCGACGAGCAGGGGCGCGGACCGGATCTTCCGGCCGCTGTGGGTGCCGAGGAAGCGCCGGAGCTGCTCCTTTTGGGTCCGTCCCCGCCACGCAGGCTGCTTCTGAAAGGTGCGGAACGATTCCAGGTCACCCTGAGCGGCGACGACCTGTTCCGCGGCGGCGGCACCGAGGGAGCGGATCAGCTCGTCCTCCAGGTCGGCGACGCACACGTAGAAACCGAGTTGTTCCATATCGGCCCGGGTGAGGTTGGCGCCGAGGCCGGCCCGCTCGAGACCGCGCTGGAAGTCGCTCTCCTCTGCGACATCACAAAGGCCCGCCAGTCTGACGTCGAACCCCTGGGGGCCGAACAGCTCCAGGAAGCTGCCAATGTTCTTCGAGCCCCCAATTGGCACGATGGAGATGCCCTCGGCGTCAAGCTTTCGACCACGGCGACCAGCCAGCGCTTCGAGCGCGAGCCGGTCGCTGAGCCCTTCGACAAGGACAACCGCCCGTGCGGAGAACCTCCCAGCCGTTCGTCGGCGAGCGAGGTGGGCGTCGACCCATGTTGCCTCGTCTTGCGGCAGCTCCATGCCAACAGGATATCGAGTCCCACGTGGCCGCGCTCCGGGACTGGCTGGGCCTGCTGGCCCACGCGGTCGGTTCGCGGTCATGGGCCTGCTACTGGGACACCGGCGCCGATGAGTTTCCCCGGGCGCGTCGGTCCTGACCGATGATGATGGCGACGACCAGGGAGGAACGACCGATGACGAAGGTGGCCGCAGGCATCACGACCTCGCTGGACGGCTACATCACCGGGCCCAACGACGGGCCGGGCCGCGGCCTGGGCGATGGCGGTGAGCGCCTGCACTACTGGGTCTTCGGCGGCCCGTGGAGCTACGACGAGGAGCCGAGCGGGCAGGCGACGGGTGCGGACAAGGAGTTCCTCGACGCAGGCATCGCTCGCGTCGGCGCCGTCGTCGCCGGCCGCAACACCTACGAGGCGGCGCAGGCGTGGGGCGGCCACAACCCGTTCGGCGTGCCGTTGTTCGTCGTGACCCACCGGCCAAAGGACGCGCCCGCAGACACCGGCTTCGCGTTCGTGAACGGGCTGGACGAGGCGATCACCCGGGCGCGCGAGGCGGCCGGCGGCAAGGACGTGTTCGTCATGGGCGGGGCGGACGTCATCCGCCAGGCGCTGCGCGCCGGATATGTGGAGGAGCTGTCGATCTCGATCGCGCCGGTCGTGCTCGGCGGCGGCAAGCGGCTGTTCGACGGCTTCGACACCACGGTGAGCCTGGAGTACCTGCGCCTGCTTCAGTCGCCGTTCGCGACCCACATCACCTACCGCGTGGTGCGCTGACCGAAGGTGCCTGCTGGCCGGTGAGTGAGCGACAGGACACCAGTGCTGAAGGTCCCAGAATTCACGAAGGTCAGCGCCTTCAAGCCGCCCCGTCCTCGAAGAGGTGTCGCTCGCGGCCCACGACCACGGGGCAGGCCATGAGCTGGAGCTCATCCAGAAGGTTCTCGCATCGGTCACCGGTTGACGATGATGTTGCGGGGCATGGCCGGTACCGTGTCAGCCCGCTTCGGCGTTCGACCGGACGGCCTCGAGTAGCGTGGTGGCGGCCGGGGTCCGCTGGTAGAGCACCATCCGCCCGCGACGCCGTGAGCTCACCAGCCCGGTCTCCTTGAGCACCTTGAGGTGCTGGCTGACCGCTTCCAGCGCCACCCCCGGATGCAGGTCGGCCAGGACGCGGGCCAGGCCGCCGTTGGCGAACTGCTCCATACGGTAGGCCAGGTCGGCCGTGCTGAGCGCGCGCAGCCGCGGCCAGAACGGCTCGACAGCGGTCTGCCAGTACCGGTGCATCGCCTCCACCACCGCGGGCAGGTGGCCGGCCGGATCCTCGTACAACGGCCGCAGCACGACGGGGAGCGGCCGGCCGTCGCGGACCGTGTCCAGCTCGGCGCGCACCACGGCCGGCGGGCTGGCGGCGACGGCGTCCAGCTCCTCGGCCAACACCCCCCATGGCGCGGTTGGGGGCGGCAACAGGAAGGAGGGCAGATACCGGCCAGTGGGTGCCAGCGCGGTCAGCAGCCCCAGATCGAGCCCGCCGAGCTGCCGTCGAACCGCCGACAACCAGGCGCCGTGCATGGGCTGGCGGCTGGGGTCTTGGAGGACCAGCAGGCTGGTCACCAGCTCGCGGGCGGGTGAGTGGGAGAACCGCACCCGGGCAAGATCAACATGGGCCAGCACCATCTCGATCATGGACCATCCTAACGCCAGGTTGCGCGACAGGAGCGCGGGCGACCGCCCAGACGATGGTGCGCTCCACCCTGCCGCGGCGAACCGTGGGCGTCGGTGATCTTGGCCGGATGCCCGGCCAGCGGGCAACGATTCAGCCATGGCGTAAACGACCGGGCCACGGCCGAAGGATGGCCAGGCGTACGCGCGTTGTCATCGGCGGGCGCATTCGCAGAGCAAGGATCGGCGGCACCCAGCCCTGACCATTCACGTACGAACGAATCGTTGCCGGCACGCTTGGAGATCCGACATGCTCCTCGGTGGAGGGCCACACCAGGTCCACCCCTGTCAACACGAGCGGCAGCTTGGCGGCGCGCTTGGCGGCGCGGGCTGGCCGGCCGCGGCGGCGGCAACATGTGGGAGGAGCCGTGTCGCCACCACCCGGGAGGCAACTGCCTTGCCCGCTGAGCTAAAGCCGGTCGCCACGTCCCTGCCAGCAAGGATGCGGACTTCGCTGCTTTCCTACTGGCACCAGGCTCGTCCCCCGCAACGGTTCGCCTCCGCGGTCGGCGCGGCGCTGATCGTGGTTGGCCTCGGCCACCTGGCCGCCTGGCTGCTGGTCGGGGGAGCGTGGGCAGGCCCGGTGTCGTTCCGCAAGCCGACCACCTTGGCGAGGTCGTCTGGGTCTCGGTGCAGCGCTGGCGTGGTGTTCCCTCCCACTTCAACTTCGACACCACCCTCGACACCTTCCTGTTCCTGGTGGGGGGGGCCGCGATCGCGGTCACGGTCACGGTCATCGTGGTCCTGACGGTGCTGGCGTTCACGGCCATGTCAGCCCCGCCGAGCATGGCCCTGGCGATCCGCGCCGGCCTGCTGATCCTGCTGGTCGCTCAGGCGGTCGGGGGCTGGATGATCCAGCACGGCGTGGGGCCGGCCGGCGAGGGCGTGACGACCGGGCTGACGACCTTCGGGCCGGCCGGGGTGATGAAGGTGCCGCACGCGGTGGCCATGCACGCCATCCAGGCGCTGCCCGCCCTGGCCTGGTTGCTGTCGTTCGCCGCTCTCCCCGAGCGGCGGCGTGTGGCCCTAGTGGGGACCGCCACACTCGGCTATGCCGCGCTGGTGGTGGTGAGCGTGCTGCAGACCGCGACCGGGATGGCTCCCTTGGACGTCGGTGTGGTCGCGGCGGTGCTGTACCTGGTCGGCGTCGGCCTGCTCGGCACGGCCTTCGTGGCCGCCCTGCTCGCCCTGCGCAACCCCATCCCCGCGGCTGCCTGAACGGCGGGCCGCCGCGCCCACCGCTGCCGAGGTCACCAGGGCGGCCACTGGCACCAGTCCGGCGAACAGGCCAGCCCGCTCCACCCCCAGGCGGCGCACTCCCGAATACCACAGGACGAAGGCGAGGGCAGTGACCACCACGGCCAGGTAGCCGAACGCGGCGGCCTCCTGCGGGGTGGGAAGGCGAAAGGCGGCGGCGCCGCCCACCCCGACCGCCCCGGCCAGCAGCATGACCGCAGCTGTCACGCACGCATACGTGGAGACGCCCACCGGCCCGAGCGTGGCCAGCAGGGGGACCGCAAGCAGGGAGAACGCCGCCTCGCACGCCAGCGCCCCCAGCGACAGCGCCAGCCCGGTGGGCGACATGAGCCCGCCCGACCACTGGACGACGACGGCTCCGGCCGAGACCAGCAGGGCCCCGATCACGACCCGGCCGCTCGGCGCGCGGCCCTCGAGGACGGGACCCAGCAGGGCCAGGGCGAGGGGGACGCAGCCGACGATCATTCCCACGCTGCCCGCCTCCGCCTCCCGGAGGGCGCCGATCAGGAAGATGTTGAACCTGGCCAGTCCCGTGGCCGCCAGCGCCAGCAGGCGAGGGATCTCTGCGGGGCGGGGCCGGGGAAGCCTTCCCCGAGCAAGGGCGGCCAGTACCGCGGCGCCAAGCGCGTAGCGGGCGGCCTGCCCTGCAAGGATGGGGTAGCCGGCGACCAGGCTGGAGGCCGCCACCGAGGAGCCGACCAGGATCATGGCGGTCCCGGCCTGTACCGGCCCCTGGACATCGACGCGACGCATGGGGGCACCGTACGGTGGAGCTGGTCCGGGGTCTCCCGAGGCGTGGTGGTCGAGGCCTACGACCAGCTCGTTGCCGAGGGATACCTGCTGGCTCGGCAGGGCTCGGCCACCCGCGTTGCCGAGACGGCCGCCGCGGCAAAGGCCGCGCGCAGCGCCGAGGAAGCGCCGCAGCGGCTCCGCTACGATTTCCGGCCCGGCCTTCCCGCCTTGGACACCTTTCCCCGCACCGCCTGGCTGACCTCGCTTCGCACGGTGCTCAGGCAGGTGCCCCATGCGGCCCTCGGCTACGGTGACCCTGGCGGGCTGCCCGCCCTCTGGGACGCCCTCGCCGCCTACCTGGGCGGGTGCGGGGAGTGCTGGCCGAGCCGGAGGGGCTGCTCATCTGCTCGGGCTTCGCCCAGGGCCTCGGCCTGGTCTGCCGGGCGCTTCGCCGGCGCGGCGCCAGCCGGTTCGCCATGGAGGATCCTTCCCACCCGGGCCAACGGGCGATCGTGGCCCACACGGGGCTGCAGCCGATGCCGGTCCCGGTGGACGAGCGCGGGCTCAGGGTGGACCTGTTGGCGGCGTCCCGGGTGGACGCGGTGCTGGTGACCCCGGCCCACCAGTTCCCCACCGGGGCGGTCCTGGCCCCCGAGCGGCGGGCCGCCCTGGTCGTGTGGGCCGAGCGGCACAACGCCGTCGTCGTGGAGGACGACTACGACGCGGAGTACCGCTACGACCGGGAACCGGTCGGGGCCGTCCAGGGCCTGGCGCCCGAGCGCGTGATCTACGCCGGCTCGGCGAGCAAGACCCTGGCCCCGGGCCTTCGGCTCGGCTGGCTGGTCCTCCCCGCTGGGCTCATCGGCGCCGTGGCCGAGGAGAAGGCCCTGGACGACCTTGCCTCTCCCGTTCTGGAGCAGCTGGCGTTCGCCGACCTCCTGGCCCGGGGCGAGGTCGACCGGCACCTCCGGCGCAACCGGACGCGGTATCGCGCTCGTCGGGACGCCCTGGTGTCCGCGCTTGCCACCCACCTCCCCGACGTGACGGTGGGCGGGGTCGCGGCAGGCTCCACGCGGTGGCGGAACTGGCTCCCGAGGCCGATGAGGCCGCCGTGGTGGCCGCGGCGAGGGAGCGGTCCGTGGGCGTCTACGGCATGGCCGACCACCGGTTCCCTGGCAGCTCGGGGCCTGCGGCCCTCGTGCTCGGCTATGGAGGCCTCGGCGAACGGGCGATCGAGGCGGGCGTGCGCCTGCTGGCGCTGGCGGTCTCGCGGAGCGCAGGGGGCTGGCAAGACGCCGAGCTGCCTTGGGACGAGGGCGCTCGCCTCATCCCGGCCCGGCCAAGCCGGCGCCGCTGACGGCCGCCCAGAGGATCTCGGGGCGGCGGATGTCGCAGTGGGCTCCGGCGAAGACCGACAGGTCCTGCTTGACGATGTCGTTGGAGTCCAGGCGGTAGAAGGCGCCCTTCTCCAGCCGGTAGCCGGCCCCTTGGGCCAGCAGGGCGACCTCCGCGACGCCGTCCTGCTGGTAGCCGTCGTAGCCGATACCGCCCCACCGGAAGTTGAAGTCCTCGATCCCTTCGTTGTCCTGTCTGGCAAGGCGGCTCGCGTTCGGGTACCACAGGCCCACGGCCCGGTCGTGCCGGCTGAACGTCGCCAGCAACGGGCCGTCGACCCGGTCGGCCACCGCCCACAGCGCGCCCGGCTTCTGCTTGGAGAAGGCGAAGTGGCTGAAGGCCCCCTGGACGAGCAGGAGGGACTTGACCGGGCTGGCCGCCCCGGTCATGCCGTCCGGCAGGCCGGCAAGGGCGAAGGCGACCAGTCGCGCGCCGAAGCTGTGCCCCAGAAGATGCACGCGGAGCCGGTCTCCTCCCTGGAGCCTGCCGAGCAGGGGGCCGAGGCCCTGCTTGCCGACGACGCCGGCCCGGTTCTTCATCTCGTAGTAGCTCATGGTGCGCAGCAGCTCGCGGGCGCCGCGCCAGGCGAGCTCGAAGGGGTTGGCAATCCCCTGCGTGTCCGCGCGCGGCTCGCCGGGCGCCGCCGCCAGCTCCTCGAGGGCCTCGCGAGGCGAGGCCGTGATCGCGGCCGCTTCGCCGTTGTCTTCCTGGCCCCCGGTGGCGGGTGTGGTGACGAGCCCGGTCGCCAGCCGGTGGAATCGGTCCAGTGCGGCGCCGTCCTGCGCCTGGGCGTCGAGCAGGCCGCCGAGGGTGTGCACGTCCTGCTCCTGGCCGGGGAACCTGTCCGCGAGCGCCTCGGCGAGCTCGGCGCCGGAGGACCGCACGGGGACCTGCGCGCCGTCGCGCGTGGTGGCCGTCGGCACGGGGGAGCCGTCGTCGGCGGGGCCGTCCTCGGGGAACAGCAGCGACGGCCACAGCACGCCGACGACGCCGGTGGTCTGCTGCTGCTCGGCGGTGAGCATGGGGGCCATCAGCGTGAACAGATCCCGGTACAGGGCGCGGGCGCCGGCCTCGGAGCTGTTCCAGCCGTGGCTGAACACGAACAGGTCCCGGACACCACTGGCCGGCAGGTCGGCTTGGAGGCGGTCATCGCTGACGAGGCCGCCGGCCTTGTCGAACTTGACCTCCCAGTACTTCAGGCCTTCGATCGGCGCACCCATCAAGGTCTCCTTTGCTCATGCCGGCTGCTCATGCCGGCGTCCGCCCGCCGGCGTCCGCCCGCCGGCGTCCGGCCCGCCGGCGGCTGACCTGCCGGATCGTTCACACCTTCGACAGCACACCCATGAGATCGACGAGCCCGTGGCCCTGGAAGAAGCGGTCCCGGTCGAGCGAGACGGCCGTCTCGCAGAACAGCCGCTTGACCGCGTCCGGCTGGCCGATGAACTCGCGGCGGATCGACAGGAACGCGGCGATCGCCCCGGACACGTGGGGTGCGGCCATGGATGTCCCACTGTCCTCGACGTAGTACGCGATTGGAGGGCCCTGCTCCGGATCGGGCGGACCCGATGCGCTCGGCGGCGCCGCGCTGGCGGTGGGACCCGCATCGCTGAAGATCGGGACGTTGGCCCGCAGCTGGCCCGTGGCGGCCGAGGTGATCTTCTCACCGGGCGCCACGAGGTCGGGCTTGAGTCGACCGTCGAGCGTCGGGCCCTTCGCGGACGTGTACGAGACCCCGAACGTGTGCGGACTGTCGCGGTGGGTGGACCCGACGGTGATGGCCCGGTCGGCATGGCCCGGTTCGCTGATGGACGAGAGCAGGCCGTGCAGATCCGGCGCGCCGGCCTCCGCCACCCCGCCGCTGGCCGCGCCGGCGTTGCCCGCGCTCACGACCGCGATCACACCGGTGCCGACCAGCAGGTTCAGCTCTTGGCAAAGAGGGCTCTGGCCGGCGGCGTAGTCCTGGGCCAGCCAGCGGCAGCCGAGGCTCAGGTTCACGCCGTGGATCTGGAGCTTGCGGCCCCAGTTGTTCATCTCGCGGACGTGCTGCAAGGCGCGCATGACCGTCGAGGACGTCGTCTTCGGCACGCCCGTACTGCTGTCGAGCACCTTGAGGCTGATCAGCCGCGCCCGCGGTGCCATCCCCGCCAGGCTGCGGCCGGGGTCGAGCTTGCGGGGCTTCCACGTCGGCCAGTCCGCCTCGGCCACGCTGTCATCCCCGGACGTCGGGCGCAGCTCCGCGATATAGGGCTCGTAGCCGTCGGGCGTGCGGCCGGCGATGATCCCGGCGACGTGCGTGCCGTGCCCGTTCTCGTCACACAGGGCCGCCGCCCCGTCGAGCTGCTTGGGTTCCGGCTGCCTGCGGACCAGCCAGGTGAAGTCCGCATGCAGGTCCTTCACCTTCGGGTCGGTGAGGGTGCCGTCGCTGAAGTGCGGGTGGCTGCCGTCGATGCCGGTGTCGAGCACCGCCCACACGATGTCGACACCGCTCGCGGCGTAGGCGCGTGCGGCGGCATCGGCCTTGATCGTGCTGCAGGAGTGGTCGATCTGGGGGTGCAGCACATAGTCGGGCCAGATACGGAAGATGGCTCGCCGGCCGGCCTCGTCGCGGCTGTCGCGGTCGGCGAGCAGCAGCCCGGTGATCTCGTCCCGGCGCAGCAGGCACCGTTCGTAGCCGGCGGAGATCCGGTACGGTGGCCGGTCGTCCCAGTGCGGGCCGACCACGCGCATGTACAGGCCCATGAACCGGTCGGCGACCTCGCCAGGCGGGAGCCCCGCCTCGAGGTTCAGCTCGACGATGACGGCCATCAGACCGTCGTCGCTCTCGTCCACCACCTCATCGCGGATGTGGTCGGGGATGCTCTCGTCGACCAGGAGCGGACTGACCGCCCACCGCTTCTTCGTCATGACCGACCTCGCTGCAAGAGGTGCCCAGGGCCGCTGGGCACGTGCGGTCCGCGAGCGCCCAGCCAAGATGGGCGGCTGCGCCCGAGTATCGAGGATGCGGTCGGTACGCGGCCGTGCCGCACAGTACATGCAGGAGGTGCTCTTGATCACAGTGGTCCCAGCCTGGGCCGGCCCCGGGCTCGACTGTCGGCGCGCTGTGATAGAAGTCGCAGCCGGCAGACCTCAGCCGACCGCCGCGACCAGGAACCGACCGCCATGGAGCTCGACACCGTCCGCGCCGCCACGCCGTCCGCCGCCACGCCGTCTGCCGCCGACCGGGGCGGGTCCTCCACGCCGACGGGCGCCGCCGCCGCCTTCGGCATGAGCCTGCTGGCGGTCGACGACCGCCTGCGGCTGTTCAGCTTCGCCGTCGGCGCCGACCGGTTCACCTACCTGTGGGTGCTGCGGGCGTTCGACCGCGCCCGCCAGCGCTACCGGGTGCGGCTGCACACCGCCGAGGTCGCCGCCGAGCTGGCCGAGCTGGCGGCCGAGCACGCCGGCGTGCCCGAACCGGCCAACCTGGCCTCGTCGCTCGACCAGCTCGTGGACTGGAACGTGCTCGAGCGCATGCAGGACGGCGCCCGGGTGGCGTCGATCGCCGAGTACCGGCGGCGCAACTCGGTCTACCAGTTCAGCGTCCTCGGCCTGCGGGCCTATCAGGCGGTCGAGGCGGTGGTGTCGGCCACGCTCACCGACACGGCCCTCAAGAAGCTCGCGTTCACCGCGATCCTCGACGACCTCCAGGGGCTGGCGGCCGCCAACACGGACGGCGACGCGGTCGGGGTGTACCTGCGCCTGGACCGCCTGCACCAGGCGCTCAGCGACATGACCGAGCGGGCGGCCCAGTTCTACCTGATGATCGGAGAGCTGGCCCGCACCCACGAGGCCCGGCCCGAGGTGTTCGTCGCCTACAAGGACCGCCTGCTCGCCCATCTCACCGACTTCCTCGCCGAGCTGCAGCGCTACAAGCCGCTGCTGGCGGCCGCGGTGGCCACGGTGGCCGCCGGCGGCGTCGACGCGCTGGTCGAGCGCGCCGCCGAGGCCGACGACGACCCCTTCCTGCGGCCCGTCGAGCGCCTGGCCCGCTGGCGCCAGCGCTGGGACGGGCTGGCGGCCTGGTTCCTCGGCGACGGCGTCGAGCCGTCGGCCGCCGACCGGCTCGACGGGCGCACCGCCGCCGCGATCAGCGACCTGACGGCGCTGCTGCGGCGGGTGACCGAGACCCGCCGCAGCGGGGTGAGCCGCGATTCCCAGCTCCGCTTCCTGGCCCGGTGGCTGGCCGCCTGCGCCACCGACGCCGAGGCGCAGGCGCTGTTCTCGGCCGCGACGGGGCTGCGGCGCGCCCGCCACCTGTCGCTCACCGAGGAGGACCAGGAGCTGGTCCCGGCCACCCGGAGCTGGTGGGAGGCGCCGCCGATGCCGGTGTCCACCACGCTGCGGGAGCGCGGCATGGCGACCCCGCCGGGCCGGCCGGCCGTGCTGCGCGACAACGCCGCGGCGCGGGCGGCGGCCCTGGCCGTGCAGCGGGAGCGGCGTGCCGCCGAGCAGACCGCCGCCGCCCGCATGGCCGCCGACGGGCTGGCCGGCCGGGTGCTCGACCGGGCCGAGCTGGACCTGCTGCTGCGCCTGCTCGACCGGGCGTTGCAGGCCAGGGTCCCGGTCGCCGGCAGCCCGACCCGACCCGCCGGTGCGCTGGCCGAGGCCCACCACGGGCGGCTGCGCCTGCGCCTGGCACCCGGCGGGCGCGACACGGTCGTGCGCACGGTCGACGGCGAGCTGCTGCTGCCCGGGCTCGACCTGGAGGTGTCCTCCGCATGAGCCGGGACACGGTGGCCGCCAGGGTCGGCGACTACCAGCTTGCCTCCTACCAGCGGGCGGTCCGCCTGCTGCTCACCCATCCGGTCGTCACCCCGGTCGACCCGGACACCGAGGCGCTCGCCCTGGTCCGGCGCTGGCAGGACGTCCTGGCCACCGACCTGGAGGAGGTGGCCGGCTACCGCCTCGAGGTCACCCCGACCTGCGCCCGCCTGCTCCGCAGGGCCGACCTGCTCGACCCAACCCAGGGCCTGGCGACCCCGCGCAGCCGCCGGCCCTTCGACCGGCGCCGCTACGCCTACCTGGCCCTGGCCCTGGCCGTGCTCGGCCGGGCCGGCGCCCAGGTGACCCTCACCGACCTCGGCGGCCGGCTCCGCTCCCTGGCCGAGGAGATTCCCGACCTCGGCTTCGATCCCGACGTGTACGCGCACCGGCTGGCCTTGTGCGACGCGCTCGAGTGGCTCGAGCAGCTCGGCGCCCTGCGGGCGGCGGACGGGTCGACGGCCTCCTGGCAGAAGGACCCCGAGCACGGCGAGGCCCTGTACGACATCGACCACGACACCTGCTTCCTGCTGGTCACCCCGCCACGGACACTGCAGCAGCTGCGCTCGGCGGCCGGCCTGGTCGACGGCGGCGGCGCGGCCAGCCGGGACACCCGCCGACGCCGGGACCGCCAGCGCATCTGCCGCCTGCTGCTGGAACGGCCGGTCGTCTACTTCGACGACCTCGGCCCCAGCGAGCGCGGCTATGCCCGCAACGAAGCCCGCGAGCTGGCCGAACGCCTCGGCCGCCTGACCGGCGCCCAGCTCGAGCGTCGGGCCGAGGGGCTGGCCCTGGTCGACCCGGGCGCCGGCTTCAGCGACCGGCGCTTCCCGGCCACCGGCAGCGTGGCGCAGGCCGCCCTGCTGCTCGCCGAACGCATCGCCGTCCACCTCGGCGGGCCCGACGGCCATCACAGCGCGCCGGCCACCCAGCTCGGCGGGGCCGACGGCCACCTCGGCGGCCGAGCCGACGGCCATGCGGACCTGGTGCGCTGGCCGTCGGCGGCCGAGCGGCACGCCGCCCTGGTCGAGTCGCTCGACCGCGCCCGCCCGGCGGCGCCCGACGACGCCCTCGCGGCCGACCCGGCGGACGCGCCCGACCCGGCGGACGCGGCCGGTGCAGCCGGCCGGGCCGGCCGGACGCTGGACGGCGGCGTCCCCGAGGCAGGCGAGGCACGCCTGCCGCTGGTCGGCGAGGCGTGGCTGGCCGCCAGCATGCGTGCGCTGTGCGAACGCTACGGTCGTGCGTTCGGTTCGGAGTGGCGCGACGACCCGGTCCGGCTCGGCCGCGACGCGCTCGCCCTGCTCGAGTCGTTCGACCTGGTCAGGAGCGTCCCCGGCGGGATCGTCGCGCTCCCGGCCCTGGCCCGCTACCGCCGGCCCGAGATCTCCGGCCCACCCGGCGCGACCCTGGGGCCGGCCGGCCCACCCGGCGCGGCGCTGGGTCCGGCCCGCCCGCCCGTCGCGGCCGGGCAGGCGTCGCTGTTCCCCCATCCATCCCTGCCCGCCGACCTCCAGGAGCGCACGTGAGCACCCGCTTCAAGCCCACCCGGGCCGGGATCGTCAACCTGTGGGACTACGTCGACGAGCAGTTCCGCTTCGCCGACGGGCGGCTCATCCTGCGTGGCGCCAACGGCTCGGGCAAGACCAAGGCCCTCGAGGTCCTGTTCCCCTTCCTGCTCGACGGCCGCCTGGACCCCCGCCGCCTCGATCCGTTCAGCGGCCAGAACCGCACCATGAAGGACAACCTGCTGTACCGCGGGACCGACAGCGCCTACGGCTACAGCTGGCTCGAGTTCACCCGGTCCCAGACCGAGGCCGCCGGCCCCGGTACGGAGGGGGCCGGGGAACCCCAAAGGGGTGCCCCGGTCGATCGGGAGGGGTCCCAGGGGTCGCCGGTGCTCGAGCGCGTCACGGTCGGGGTCGGCATGCTGGCCCAGCGCCACCGTCCCGAGCCGCGGCTGTGGTTCTTCGTGTGCGACCGCACCATCGGCGAGGATCTCGACCTGGTGGATGCGGAGGGCCGTCCGCGCCCGCGCAAGGAGCTGGCCGCCATCCTCGGCCCCGACGCGGTGTTCGACACCGCCGCCGCCTACCGCGCCGCCATCGACCAGCGGCTGTTCGGGCTGGGCCAGGAACGCTACGAGGGCATGCTCGAGCTGGTGCTCACCCTGCGCCGGCCCATGCTGGCCAAGGACCTCGACCCGCAGCGGCTGTCGGAGACCCTCAGCGGCGGTCTGCGGCCGCTCGACGACGACCTGCTGGACCGTGCCGCCCGCTCCTTCGAGGACCTCGAGGCGGTCCAGCACGAGCTCGAGCGGCTGGTCGCCGCCGACCGGGCGCTGGAGGGCTTCCTGGGAGGCTACCGCAGCTACGTGCGCACCCATGCCCGCCATCGCGTCGACCGGCTGCAGGCGCGGGCCGGCGAGGCCGCCGCGGCCGCGGCCGAGGTGGCGCGGCGGCAGGCCGAGCTGACCCGGGCCGAGGCCGAGCAGGGCCGGCTCGAGGCCGAGCTGGGGGCGCGGCGCGCGGAGCTGGCCACCGCCCGCTCGACCCGCGACGCTCTCAAGGAGAGCCCCGCCTACCAGGCCGCCGGCCAGCTCACCCATCTGGAGAGCCACCTGGCCGCCGCCGCCCGCTCGGCCGCGCGGGCGGCCGGGCTGCGCGACCGGACGCGCCTGGCCGTGCAGGAGCTCACCGCCCAGGCGGCCGCCGAGGCCGACGCGCTGGCCACCGCCCGCTCGGCCGCGGCCGCGGCGGCCAGCCGCCTGGCCGGCTCGGCGCGGGCGGCCGGCGTGGCCTGGGCGGCCGAGGACGGCGAGGGGCCG
>JBIOYL010000094.1:0-5261 GCA_044870185.1 Actinomycetes bacterium
GGCCCCCCCCGCCCGCAGGACACGCTCACCTACGGGGTGGCCAAGGCGCTCGCCGACCGCCACCGGGTCAGGTTGCATGCGCTCGGCGTGTCCGGGTCACGCCTGCGGCAGGTCGTCGAGGAGCAGCTGCCCCGGCTCGCCGGCATCGACCCGGACGTCGTGCTGGTCTGCGTCGGCACCAACGACCTCACCCACGTCACGCCCGTGCGGGCGATACGCCAGGAGCTGCGCCGGCTCGCGTCCGGGCTGACCGAGCTGGCTCCGGACGCCGTGGTCGTGGTCTCCGGCCTGCCGCCCGCCGACGTGGCGCGCTGCTTCGCCCACCCGCTGCGGGCGCTGCTCGGGCTGCGGGCCTGGGCGCTCACCCGCATCTACCGTGCCGAGCTGTCGGTCCACGGCATCACCGTGTTCGACGTCGCCCGCGCGACCCGCAAGGCGTTCCGCCACAAGCCCGAGCTGTTCAGCGCTGACCTGTTCCACCCGTCGAGCGCCGGCTACGCCTATCTCGGCGCCGTCTACGGCCGGGTGGTGCGCGAGGCGCTGGAGGCGGCCCGCTCGGCACCGCCTGGGCCCGGCTCGGATGCCGCCGCGCTCGACGCCGCCGGCTGAGGCCGCCGCGTTCAGAAGTCCGTCGAGCACCAGGGCGCCGGGGTGCTCGCGAAGGCGCGGTCGGCGCGGGCCAGTGCCCCTGGCCGGGTCTCGGCGACGCGGCCGGCGCGCGCCAGGGTGGTGAACGACACGCCGCCAAGCCAGGTCGCGCCGAGGTCCACGATGTCGCACACCAGGTCGGGATCGGCACGGGCCGGCGCGCAGGTGGCGCCCTCCGGGCCGACCTCGAGCGCCCAGCGGCCCTCGTTGCGGCGCACGAGCGGGTCGTGGACCCCGAGCACGAGCCGGTCGCTCACCCCGTAGCCGCGGGCGGCCAGCGCGGCCGGCAGGTCGAGCAGGCGCGCCCACAGCATGTCGGCCACCTGGGTCGTGCGCAGCCGCCGCGGGTCGGCCAGGCGCCAGCGCAGCGGCTCGTCGACCGGCCGGTTGTGCAGGTGGATGGTCGAGGCCAGGTCCAGGCTCAGGCAGAAGCGCCACAGCGCGTCGCCGGCGGCCGGGGTCGGGGCGACCAGCTCGTCGACGGTCACGGTGGCGTCGGGCAGGCCGTCGGTCCGCTTCGGCTTGGTCCGGTAGGTGGCGTAGCCCTCGGCCTGGCCGGGCTCGGCCTCGTAGACGACGTCGACGCGCCGCCCGGCACCCTGGCGCAGCCACTCCGGGTCGCGCAGCTGCAGCTCCCACCAGACCGGCGAGCGCGTGATGTCGCCCGGCTGGGCCCGGCGGTTGCGGTCGAACAGCTCGGGCAGGAGCTTGCCGGCCTCGTCGCCCTCGACCATGCGGATCCGCCCGCCGGCGGCCGGTGGACCCAGGAAGTCGGCGTGGCGGCGCTCGATCACGAGCTCGCAGCGCCGGGTCGCCTCGCCGTAGCCGAAGCGGCCGTAGATCGACGACTCCGAGGCGGTGAGCAGCGACACCGCCTCGCCGCGGCCCATGCAGTCGGCGAAGTGGCGCTCGATGAGGGCGCGTAGGATGCCACGGCGCCGGTGGGTGGGCTGCACGGCGACCGCGGTGAGGCCGCCGGCCGGGATGCGCGTGTCTCCCGGCAGGGTCAGCTCGAGCGAGGACGCCCCGCCCGTGCCCACGATGGCCGGGCCGTCGAAGGCGGCCAGGCTGCGCTCGTACTCGAACAGCCGCTCCCAGTCGGCCAGCTCCTCCTCGCTGCTGGCGGCGCCGAAGCCGAGGTCGAGCACCTTGACGAACGGGCGCCACTCGTCCGGCGTGATGGGGCGGATCTCGATGGCCATGCCCCGGTTGTACCCGATCGCCCGGCAGGCCGCACGCCGTTTTCACCTCCTCCGCGACCTCGGGGAGTCTGGCTCGGCCGCCGGGCCAGGTTCAGCTGGCGGCCAGGCCGGTCGGCAGCATCGACGTGAACCGTCCGACGTCGAGGTCGAGCAGCTCGGCCCGGGCAGCGCCGAGCTGGTAGGCGCCGATGTTGACGGCGAGCGGGCCGCTGGCGAAGAAGAACAGCCAGTCGCCGGCGGAGCGCCAGCCAAGGCAGGGCCAGCAGCCGACCGGCAGGGCGCCCTCCGACCCGGGCAGGAGCCTGGCCGCCCCACCGGCCACGTCGACCAGGGCGACGCCGGGCGCGTCGCGCGCGCCCACGCGGGTGAACATCGCCAGCGTGCGGCCGTCGGGCGAGAACGCGCCGAACTGGCCGCAGCAGACCGCCCCGGGCATGGGGCCGCCGAGCGCGAGCCAGCTCGGGCTGCCGCCGGGCGGGGGGACGAGGCGGTCCCGCCCGGTGGCGAGGTTGCGGAGGTGCAGCTTGCCGCCGGCGACGTAGGCGACCAGGGCGCCCGCGACGTCGATGAACGTGGTCGACCCGTCGCCTAGCCGCACGCGCCGGCCGCCTCCCGCCGGCAGCAGCTCCAGCGCGCCGTCGAGGGGGTGGACGAGCAGCCCGCGGGCCGTGACGGCCACCGGCGCGAGGTCGTAGGGCAGGGTCCGCTCGGACAGCGTCCGCCCGGCCGGCAGGGCCACCTCCCGCAGCAGATAGTGGCGGCTCGACGAGCCGATGTCGTCGCTGACCAGCCACACACGGTCGGGGTGGGGAGCGGCGAGCAGGCTCCTGGCCTGCCCCAGGGCCCGCAGGCGGATGGTCTGGCCGACCGGCGCGACGTAGGCGGTCCCGCTCACCGACAGCACGGCGCCGCTGCCGCGCCCGAGCACGCGCGGGCGCAGGCCGATGATCCCGGGGTCGTCGAGCCCGAGACGGACGACGTCATGCGTCCCGAGCCGGGCGATCAGGGGCTCGTGCCCGCCGAGGTACAGCAGCGTGCCGGCCGGGCCGAGGGTGAGCGCCGAAGGGGTGGGACTGGGCGCGGCGAGGGTGGGCTCGGGCGGCGCGATCGGCCGGTCGAGCCCGCCGGTCGCCGCCCAGCGCACGGCGACCAGCGCCGCCAGGGCGGCCACGACCAGCGCGGCGTTGCCCACCCCGGCGCGGCGCCACCTGCCCATCGCGCCACCTCGCCAGCCGAACGGCACGGGATCCGTCCCGTCCATCTTGCGCCCAACGGGCCGGTCGAGCATCCGGCCGGCGGCGTGGACCGCGCACCCGCCACCCGGGTGCGCGGGCTGACTGGGCCGGTCAGGAACCGCCGGCGCGGCCGAGCAGCCGGTCGGCGTCGGCCTTGAGCTGCTCCACCACGGCCGGGTCCCGCAGGGTGGTGGTGTCACCCAGCTCGTGGCCCTCGGCGATGTCCTTGAGCAGGCGGCGCATGATCTTGCCGGAGCGGGTCTTGGGCAGGTCGTCGCCGAACAGCACCGCCTTGGGCCGGGCGATCTTGCCAATGCGCTTACCGACCCAGTCGCGCAGCTCCCCCGCCAGCTCGGGCGACCCCTGGTAGCCCGAGCGCAGCAGCACGAACGCGAGCGGCGTCTGGCCGGTCAGCTCGTCGGGGGCCGCGCACACCGCCGCCTCGGCCACCGCCGGGTGGGCGACCAGGGCGGACTCCAGCTCGATGGTCGACAGCCGGTGGCCGGACACGTTCATGACGTCGTCGATGCGGCCGAGCAGCCAGAAGTAGCCGTCCTCGTCCTGGCGCGCCCCGTCCCCGGCGAAGTAGATCTTCGGCCCGTAGCGGGAGAAGTAGTTGGACACGAAGCGCTCGTCGTCGTTCCACAGGGTGCGGAACATCCCCGGCCACGGCCGGGTCATGACGATGTAGCCGCCTTGGCCCGGCGGCACCGGGTTGCCCTGCTCGTCGAGGATGGCGGCCGCGTTGCCCGGGAACGGCACCGTGGCCGACCCCGGCTTGAGCCTGGTGATGCCGGGCAGCGGCGTGATCAGGATGCCGCCGTTCTCGGTCTGCCACCAGGTGTCCACCACCGGGCAGCGCTCGCCGCCGATGTACTTCCAGTACCACACCCAGGCCTCGGGGTTGATCGGCTCGCCGACCGTGCCGAGCAGCTTGAGCGACGACAGGTCGTGCTTGGCCGGCCAGTCCGGGCCGGCCTTGATGAAGGCGCGGATCAGGGTCGGCGCGGTGTAGTAGGAGCGCACCTTGTAGCGCTCGACGACCTCCCAGTGCCGGTCGACCTGCGGGAAGGCGGGGTCGCCCTCGTACAGCACGCCGGTGGTGCCGTTGTTCAGCGGGCCGTAGACGATGTAGCTGTGCCCGGTGACCCAGCCGACGTCGGCCGCGCACCACCACACGTCGTCGTCGTGGATGTCGAAGATCCACTTGTGGGTGACCGACACGTAGGCCAGGTAGCCGCCGCTGATGTGCACCGCGCCCTTGGGCTTGGCGGTGGTGCCGGAGGTGTGCAGCACGTACAGCGGGTGCTCGGCGCCGACCCACTCGGGCTCGCACTCGGTCGGCTTGCCCTCGACCAGGTCGTGCCACCACAGGTCGCGTCCCTCCTGCATGGACGCGACGCCGCCGGTGCGGCGGAAGACCACGATGTGCTCGACCGAGGGGGCGTCCTTGACGGCCCGGTCGGCGATCTCCTTGAGCGGGATCCGGCCGCCCTTGCGCCAGGCCTCGTCCTGGGTGACCAGCACCTTGCAGTCGGTGCTGGACAGCCGCTCGCTGAGCGAGTCGGGCGAGAAGCCGCCGAACACCACCACGTGGGGCGCGCCGAGGCGGGCGCAGGCCAGCATCGCGATCGGGAGCTGCGGGATCATGCCCATGTAGATGCCGACCCGGTCCCCCTTGCGCACGCCCAGCTCCTTGAGGCCGTTGGCGAAGCGGCAGACCTCGTCTTTGAGCTGGCTGAAGGTGATCGCCTGGTCTTCCTCCTCGACCGGCTCGCTCACGAAGTGGTAGGCGACCTTGTCGCCGCGGCCGGCGTTGACCTGCTTGTCCAGGCAGTTGTAGGCGACGTTCAGCTCACCGTCCGCGAACCAGGTGCAGTGTGGCGGGTCCCACTCCAGCGACTTGGTCGGCTCGGTGAACCACTCGACGGCCTCCTTGGCCAGGCGCAGCCAGAAGCCCGCGTAGTCGCGCTCGGCCTCCTCGTAGACCGAGGTGTCCTTGATGACCGCCTGGGCGGTGAACTCGGGCGGGGGCGAGAAGGTGCGCCCCTCGCGCACGAGCACCTCGATGGTGGCCTGGACCTCCTGCTTGTTGTCGCTGAACTCGGCATCCGCCATCGTGCATCTCCCCTTCGAAGAGCTGGAGTGGATGTGAGACGGCAGTGGCAGCGCGAAC
>JBIOYL010000095.1:0-3236 GCA_044870185.1 Actinomycetes bacterium
TGCGGGGTGGGGGGTGTTCCTGGCGATCCTTGCCGACAAGGCTGCAAGCGCCGGTCGCACGATCATCGCCGTGGATCCCCGCAACACCTCGCGCACTTGTTCCGATTGTGGGCAGGTGGCGGCCGAGAGCCGCCGCAGTCAGGCGGTGTTCTGCTGTGTCGCGTGTGGGCATGCCGCCCACGCCGATGTGGTGGGCGCGGTGAATGTGTTGCGGGCAGGGCTTGCCCGTCAGGCTGCTCGCGCGGCCTGAGAAGCTGACGCCTTCAGGCGACAGAGGAGTCACCGGACCTCCTCATCGGGGACGGTCGTCTTCCTACCGGCGCCGACGGCTTCCCGTGGAGCCGGGCGGGCCCTCGAACGCGACCACCATGGTCTCGCTGAAGGCCGCCCCGTCGACCTGCAGGACCCAGCAGCCGCCCTGCGCGTCGACGCGGTTGGTCAGCCACACCTGCGCACGCAGGCCGGGCAGGCTGCCGGCCCCCGCGGGGTCGAGCACCTCCACGGTGGTCCAGCGCGCCAGCTGCCCCTTGAAGCCGAGCACCCCCCGGGCGGGGTCGCGGGTGACCGGGATGTCCAGCCGGCGCCCCCGCACGACCGCCAGACCCCCCAGCGGCCGGGCCGCCGTCCAGTAGACCGGGCCGGGCTCGACGCCACGGCCGGACCTGGACCGCGGGAGCACCGCGACCACCGGGCCGCCGCCGAGGGCGACGAAGCCCGGGCCCGGCAGCACGGCCGGGGTGACCCGGGCCGGCGGGGTGACCGGGCAGGTCCCCTGGCTGCCCAGCGACGGCGCCCGGACGGGCCGCAGCAGCCCCGGCGGAACCGGCCCGCCGGCCGGCGGGGCCGGGGCCAGCGCGGCCGCCGAGCCCACCGTCCAGCCGCCGCCCGGCGGCACCCGTACCAGGAAGCGCCCGGCCAGCGCGAGCACCCCGACGGCGGCCAGCACGCCGACGACCGTCCGGTACCGGCCCACCGCCTACCGCCTTCGGACGACCCGGCCGGCGAGCAGGCCGCCGGCGGCCAGCCCCGCCAGGGCCAGGCGGCGGGGCCAACGCGCGTCGGCCAGCGCCTGCAGCGCGGCCTGGTCGCCGCCGCCGCCGTGGACACCGCCACCCGGGTGGATCGCGGCGCCGGCCAGGTACAGGCCCTTGAGCGGCGTGCCCCAGCGCCACCAGGAGGGGCCGGGCCGGAACACGAGCTGCTGGTCGACCGCGAACGAGCCGTCCTGGATGTCCCCCCCGGCCAGGTTGGCGTCGGCCGCCTGCAGGTCGGCCGGGGTCCACGCCGTGCGGGCGGCCACCACCTCCCGGAACCCGGGCGCGTACTCGGCGATGATCGCCTCCATGCGGTCGAGGAACGCCTCGGCCGAGCGCGGCCAGCCGGTCCGGGCGCGCGGGCGCAGGGCGTCGCCGGCCGGCGCCGCCGGCACGTGCGCATAGCCCCACAGGGTGTGCTTGCCGGCCGGCGCCCGGCTCGGGTCGGCCAGCGACTGCTGTCCAAGCACCAGCGTCGGGCGGGCCGGCAGCAGCCCGTGGCTCGCCTCCCAGGCGCCCTTGCTCATCGCGGTCACCGTGTCGGCCACGTGGATGACGGCCGCCTGCCGGCACGGCTCGGCGCTCCAGGGCACCGGCCCGTCCAGCGCCCAGTCGACCTTGAACACGCCCGGGCCGCGCCGGAACCACCGGACCTGGCGCAGGGCCGACGCCGGGAACGACTCGGGGCCGGCCATGCGGATGGCCGTGCCGGGGTCGATGGTGGCGACCACCGCCCGCCGGGCCGGGAACGCGGCGCCGGCGGCCTCCACGCCGACCGCGCGGCCGCCCTCCACCACGATCCGGTCCACCCGGCAGCCGGTGACGATCACCCCGCCCGCCTCGCGCAGCGCGGCAGCCAGGGCGGCCGAGATGGCCCCGGTGCCGCCCTCGGCGACCGGCATGCCGAAGCGCTCGCCGAGCATCTCCAGCAGCAGCGCGTAGATGGCCGTGCCGGGCAGCTCGGGGCCGAGGTCGGCGTGCATGGCGGGGGCGGCCAGGAAGGCCCGGGCCGCCTCGGACTCGAAGCGCTCGGCCAGCGCGGCCACCCCCATGACCGCGATGCGGGCCAGCTCGAGGCCCCCGCCGACGCCGAGCCGGGCGGCCAGCTCGACCATGGGCAGGACCGGCCAGCGCTCCATCTGGGCGCGCAGGAACGGCACCAGCGCGTCGCCGAAGGCGCCGTCGAGCTCCAGCCAGGCCGCGCCGTCGCCCGGGTGCAGCTTGTCGATCCAGGCGGCCGTCTCCTCGCCCGAGCGTCCCAGCGCGATCGCCTGCCCGCCCGGGAACGGGTGCGCGGCGGGCAGCGGCGCGTGCACGAAGCGCAGCCCGAACCGCCCGAGGTCGCGCCCGGCGATCGCCGGGGCCGCCCCGACCAGCGGGAAGAAGCCGGCGCCCAGGTCGTGGCGGAACCCGGGCAAGGTGCACTCGAGCGTGCGGGCCGCGCCGCCGACCTCCTGGTTCGCCTCCAGCAGGCACACCGACCAGCCGGCCTCGGCCAGCCGGAGGGCGGCGGCCAGGCCGTTGGGCCCGCCGCCGACGACGATCGCGTCGAAGTCGCTCATAGCAGGCAGCGTCCCGGAAGTCCCCGCCCAGTGCAAGCGTCGGCTTGGCCGGCGTTCGCCGCATGGTTGCTACACTGCCTGACAGGGGGCGGGCGCTGTCCGTGACCCCAGCCGCATGTCTGTGAGGTGAGCGCTGCCATGGTCAGTCGTGATGAGATCTTCGCCGCCCTCGGGCAGGTGATGGACCCCGAGATCCACCGGCCGATCACCGAGCTGGACATGGTCCGCGACGTCACCATCGACGACGGCATCGTGACGGTCAACGTGCTGCTCACCGTCCCCGGCTGTCCCCTCAAGGACCGCATCACCAAGGACGTGACCGCCGCCGTGCGCCCGATCGCCGGGGTCAAGGGCGTGGTCGTCGACCTCGGCGCGATGACCGACGAGCAGCGCCAGGCCATGGTCACCCGCCTGCGCGGTGGCGCGGCGGCGCCGCAGAAGAAGATCTCCTTCTGGAACGAGGAGTCGTCGACCCGCGTGCTCGCGGTCGCCTCGGGCAAGGGCGGGGTGGGCAAGTCGTCGGTCACGGTCAACCTGGCCGCCGCGCTCGCCGCCCAGGGCTACCGGGTGGCCGTGGTCGACTGCGACATCTACGGCTTCAGCGTGCCCCGCATGCTCGGCGCGACCGGCCGGCCGGTCG
>JBIOYL010000096.1:0-2659 GCA_044870185.1 Actinomycetes bacterium
CTTCGACACGCCTTCCATCCCGTTGGTGGCGTTGGGCGTGCATGAGAGCGGTCAGCGCATGGTCACTGCAGCGACGAACCCGACAGTCAGCGACTGTGCCATCCGCCGGTCGGACTGCCGGGTCCGATCCGTTGCCAGGGAAGGGATGCAGGGTAGGTCGCCGGCAGCCGATCGGGGTCCGATTCGCTGCGTGAAAATCGACGTTAAGGGATCCGGTTTGGTGTCAAGGGGGCTCAGCGTGGCGAGGTGACATGAGCACGGGGCTCCGGTAAGAACGTGGTCGACCAAGATCACGTCTGTTCTCGGGAGCCCCATTGTCGTCCCATTGTGCCCCCGCACCTGCCGTTGCGACCATCACCACCACGAGCAAGGTCGCCTCGGGCGTGTTCGCCCCCGGCCATCTGGGCGAGCTCACCCAGCTCATCCCGTTCGAGATGGTCGATGCAGCATTGGCTGCCACCGGCACCACCCAGGCCCGCACGCGCCTGCTGCCCGCGCGGGTGGTGGTCTACCTGCTGCTGGCCGGGTGCCTGTTCGCCGAGCTGGGCTGGCGGCAGGTATGGCACAAGCTGACCGCCGGCCTGGGCGATCTCCCCGTGGCCTGCCCCACTGGCAGCGCGTTGTGGCAGGCCCGGGTTCGGGTCGGGGCCGAGCCCCTGCGCTGGCTGTTGACCTGCTGCGCGGCCCGGCGGTGGCGACCACCACCGGGCCGGTGCGCTGGTGCGGGCTGCTGGTGTGCGCCATCGACGGCACCACCATGAGCGTGCCCGACCATGCCGCGAACCTGGCGGTGTACACCAAGCAGGCCGGCCACCACGGCGGCTCCGGGTACCCGCGGCTGCGGCTGCTGCCCTGGTGGCCTGCGGTACCCGCACGATCATCGACGCCGCCTTTGCCCCCGGCCGGGGGGAGACCACCACGGCCCGGCAGCTGCTGCCCAGCCTGGGCCCGGCATGCTCGTGTTGCTGGACCGCAACTTCGACAACGGCACCTGATCGGCCAGCTCGCCGCCACCCAGGCCCACCTGCTGGTGCGGCTCAAGCGCAACCGCAAGCTGCCGGTGCTGGCCCGCTACCCCGACGGCTCCTGGCTGTCGCAGCTCGGCAAGGTGCGGGTGCGGGTGGTCCAGGCCCAGATCAGCATCGCCACCAGCGCTGGACGCGCCACCGGCGGCTACCGGCTGGCCACCACCCTGCTCGACCACCGCCAGCACCCGGCCTTCGGGCTGGTCCGGCTCTACCACCAGCGCTGGGAGATCGAAACCACCTACTTGGAGTTGAAATCCAGCATCCTCGGCGGGCGGGTGTTGCGCGCCCGCACCCCGGCCGGCATCGCCCAAGAGGTCTACGCCCTGCTGGTGTGCTAGCAGGTCTTGCGCCTGGCCATGGCCGACGCCACCAGCACCCAACTCGGCGTCGACCCCGACCGGGCCAGCTTCACCATCGCCCTGCAGGCCGCCCGTGACCAGCTCGTGCAGGCCGCTGGCGTCATCGCCGCCACCACCATCGACCTGGTCGGCGCGATCGGCCGCCGCGTGCTGGCCAACCTGCTGCCCGACCGGCGCCTCCGGGTCACTCCCCGCATCGTCAAGCGCGCCATCTCCAAGTACAACGCCCGCGGTCCCACCATCAACCGGCGCAGCTACAAGGCCACCCTCAACATCAACATTCTCATCCCGCCAGACCCTTGACAGCAGCACCCTGGCGCTAACTACACGGCTTTGGGGCTAGCCGAGCGCCGGCAGACCAACGACCAGCTCGACCAGTCTGGACGTCGCCGTGCCGTTGCGCTGGGACGCGTCGCAGACCGCTTCGTCGCCCGCGGAAGGATGGATTGCCATGTTGCTGGAGGACAAGGTCGCCGTGATCTACGGGGCGGGCGGCTCGATCGGTGGTGCGGTGGCCCGCACCTTCGCCCGCGAGGGGGCAAACGTCTACCTGGCCGGTCGCACCCAAGCCAAGCTCGACAAGGTCGCCGAGGAGATCCGCGCTGCCGGCGGCGTGGCCGAGACCGCTCAGGTCGATGCACTCGACGAGCAGGCGGTCAACGGGTATGTCGACGCGGTGGCCGAGCAGGCCGGGCGCATCGACATCTCGTTCAACCTCATCTCGCACGGAGATGTGCAAGGGATTCCACTGGTCGAGATGTCGCTTGAGGATTTTGCTCGGCCGGTCACGGCCGCTGTGCGGACGCAGTTCCTGACCACCAGGGCGGCGGCGCGACACATGATCGGGCGCGGATCCGGGGTTGTCTTGGTGCTCGGTGAGACGACCGACCCTGTCCCGTTGCTGGGAGGCCTTCGCGTCACCTTCGACGCCATGGAAAGTCTTCGCCGCCAGTGGGCTTGCGAGCTCGGGCCGCACGGCGTCCGCGTCGTCACCCTGAAAACGGGAGGTGTGCCCGAGTCCATCCCTGCCGCCTTCGCAGGGCGCGACGAGATCATCGCCGGGATTCAGCGGGCGACCCTGCTGAACCGAACCGCGACGCTGGCCGACGTCGGCAACGTGGCAGCTTTTGTGGCTTCAGATCAAGCCCGCACCATGACCGCCGCCACCGTCAACATCTCCTGCGGCGCAATCATGGACTACTAGTAGCTCGTCAGTAGTGATTTGTGGCTCTTCTGCTCCATCCGTGGGTGCCTGACAGCCCCGATGTGACT
>JBIOYL010000097.1:0-9712 GCA_044870185.1 Actinomycetes bacterium
TGCGTCGGGCGCCGGAGCTGGCCGCCGAGCGCCGGCAGCTGGACCGCTGGCTGGCCGCGCCCCCGGACAAGGTCCTGGCGCTGGTCGCCCAGCTGGACGACCCGGCCGCCCTGCCGGCCGGCGCGGGGCCGGTCACCTACGCCTGCCCGATGCACCCGGAGGTCACCAGCGGCCAGCCTGGCCGCTGTCCCAAGTGCGGCATGAAGCTGCTCGCCGGCCAGCCTGGCAGCCAGCCCATGGCGGACCACCATGCGGCCTCACACCACGACATGGCCATGGAGCACGACGCCGAGGCCATGCACCACGAGGAGGGCCACGACGCCCATGCCGCCCACGGCGGCCACGCCGCCGACGGGATCGAGTGGGAAGACGACATGGTCGAGGTCAACCGCCAGACCACCAGCGCCACCATGCACTGGCGGTTCCTCGATCGGACCACCGGCGCCGACAGCCCCGCCATCGACTGGCGGTTCACCGTCGGCGACCGAGTCAAGATCCGGCTGATCAATGAAATGGCGTCCGACCATCCCATGCACCACCCGTTCCACCTGCACGGCGCGGGCCGGTTCCTGGTGCTGGCCCGCGACGGGGTGGCCGAGCCCAACCTGGTGTGGAAGGACACGGTGCTGGTCCGCACCGGGCAGACCGTCGACAGGCACGATGGACGCCGAGACGAGCCTGCATGTCCTCGAACGAGACTGCCTGTCGCGGTGCCAACTCGAGTCTTACGACGCAACTCCCCAAGACCCTGCTGCAGGCTTGCGCGGCCGCCTGCAAGGGCTGTGAGGATGGGTGCCGGCGGCACGCCGGGTGCATGAGCACCGCCGTGTCCGCACCGAGGCGTGGCCGGCGCGGCGAGTAGGCCTGCAACAGGGGTTTACCGCCACCAGCCACTCCTTCGTGATGGACTGGGCGTCGGTCTGGCGGTGACATCGCGCTTGGCCTGCTGATCGCCGGGGCGCTGGGCGCCTGGGTCCCCGAGCGGTTCTGGCACGGGTTCTTCCGGGTCGACCATCCGCTCAAGGTGGTGGAGGCCAGCATCACCTGGAACTACACCACCGTGCTCAACCTCGTCTTCCTGGCCCTGGCGGCGGTGCTGGTGGTGCGGTTCCTGCATACCGGTGGCCCCCAGATGCTCAAGCTGATGCACGGCCCACCGTCCCCCCAGGGCCACGGGCCGACAGGCCACCAGCACCACAACCGATGACGACACCCCGAAGCCGTCGTCTCGGTCCTGTTTGGTGTCTTCGCACCGCCTTGCTGCTGTCTCGGCCGCTGGCTGGGAGAACGTCGGCTCCCGGGCGAGCCCGCGCAGCGACGCGCCCACGGCGCGTGTGGTCGGCAGGCGACCCGTGCGGGGAGGGATCGCGGTGTTGGCGTCGGCTGATGCCGGGTCGTGGGGTCGTGTCGGGGTGCGGCGGCCGTGCTCGACTGGCCCGGCAGGTGCTGGATGTCCCGCTGCACGGCGTCAGAAGTCGCCGTCGTGGACGTAGGGGTGGCTCCACAGGATCACCTGGAGCAGGACGGCCTTGACCCAGGCCTGGTGCATGGCCTCGACCTCGCTGGGGGTGGCCCCACCGCCGGCCAGGAACGGCTTGAGGGTGGTGGTGATGGGCACCAGCAGCGCCAGCAGGTAGCGCAGGGGAATGTGGTCTGCGGCGTCGACCCCGTCGGTGCGGTTCTTGCCGCTGCGGTGGTGGCGGCGGCCGATCTCGTGCTGGTAGTCGAGCCAGGCCTGGTCGTAGTCGGCCCGGGCGGTGTCCAGGATCCAGCGGCCGAAGCGGCGCCGGACCGCAGCCAGGTAGGCCTGGTCGGGCTGGCCATCTGGGCCGGTGAAGGCGGCCAGCAGGTGGGGGTTGGCGGCGACGAAGCCGTACCAGACGTCGAGGATGGCCTCCACCTGGCCGGCCAGCACCGCACCGGAGCGCCGTAGGGCGGCCAGGTCGTCGTCGCCCAGCAGCAGCGTCGCCTTGAGCAGCTCCAGCTCCTGCAGGCTGAGCGGGGAGCGCGGCACGGCGTCGGTGCCGTAGGTGTAGCCGGGGATGTCGGTGCGGCCCATGGGCTCCTTCTTGGTCCAGCCGGGGCTATCGTGGTTGGTTCGGTGCGGGCCGGCCCTGGCGGAAGGCCCGCCAGGTCCTGGCGGCCTGCCCGGCGGGGGCGGCGGTGTGGTCGCCGCAGTCCAGGCGCAGCTCACCGTCGCCGAAGGCGGCGTCGACGAACGCGCAGTGGTGCGGGCGGGCGGGGTCGTCGTGGTGGTAGGGCCGGAAGTAGCGGCAGGACACGCACATGCGGGCCACCGGGATGCGGCCGCGGAGCTGCAGCGCGCGGATCATGGTGACCAGCGCGCGCAGGAAGGCGGCCTGCTCGGCGGCGGACAGCTCGTCGACCGCCGCCAGCAGGAAGTCCGGCCAGGCGGCGGCCGCGGCGGCGGCACGGTCGCCGGCCGGGGTGAGGCGGACGAGCGCCGACCGGCGGTCGCCGGCCAGCGGCGTCTTGGCGACCAGGCCCTTGCGGGCCAGGGCGGCGACGCTGTCGGAGGCGGTGGGGGCGGTGATGCCGAGCTGGGCGGCCAGCGCGCCCAGACGCAGGCCCTGGGGGTTGGCCCGCAGCAGCGCGAGTGCCTGCCCTTGGGTGGGGGTGAGGCCGCGGCCGCTGGCCTCGGCCCAGGCCTGCTGCTTGAGGGCGATGCCGATCTTGGCCAGCCCGATGGTGACCCGCTTGTCCAGCGGTTGGTCCGGAGGGAGTTGGTCGGCGGCGCGCATGAGCGCAGTATATAGGAGTCCTAACTACCTCCGGTCGGCCAGGAGCCGTCAACCGGCGATGGTCGCCGAGCGTCGGCCAGGTTCTGGCCTCGGGTGCGGCCAGGCCGTAGGATGCGGCCGGTCGCTCGGAAAGGGAGCACGGCGTAGCCTGCGTCCTCAGCGTGTTCAGCGTGTCCGGTCCGAGCAGGAGGGAATCGCGTGCGCATCCAGTCCAGGCGTCTTCTCGCCACCCTCGCGGCGGTGCTTGCGGCCGCCGCGTTCGTCCTCCCGGCGGCGCCCGCGGCGGCCCAGGCGGACGTGCTGGTCTCCAACGGGAGCCCAGCGACCACGTTCGCGCAGAACAAGCAGAACGAGCCCTCGGTTGCGATCGACGCGTCGAACCCGACGGTGGTCGCGGCCGGCGCGAACGAGGAGATCGACCTCGAGGCCTGCAACGCCGGCGACCCGACCAGCTGCCCCTTCACCGCAGGGGTCGGCACCTCGGGCGTCTACTTCTCGTTCGACGGCGGCCGGCGCTGGACCCAGCCGACCTATTCCGGCTGGTCCGCCCGGCACTGTCTCGGCCCGGCGCCGTGCACGCCCCGGGTCGGCCCCATCGGTACGCTCCCGAAGTACCTCGAAAGCGGGCTGGTGTCGGACGGGGACCCGTCGCTGTCGTTCGGACCACGCCTTGGGCGGCCCGGCGATCCCGTCCCGGGCAGGTTCTCCTGGGCGAACGGGTCGCGCCTGTACTACGCCAACCTCACCGCGAACTTCAGTGCGGCGCGCTCCGAGCAGACCTTCAAGGGATTCGAGGCCATCGCCGTGTCCCGCACGGACAACCCGGCGGCCGCCGCGGCGGGGAATGCTGACGCCTGGCTGGCCCCGGTGATCGCCTCCAAGCAGAACTCCGCGTTGTTCTCCGACCACGAGCAGATCTGGGCCGACAACGCGGCCTCCAGCCCGTTCTTCGGGAATGTGTACGTGTGCATCGCGGCCTTCCGCGGCCAGGAGCGCAGCGGCAACGCGCTCCCGGTCGCCATCGAGGTGGCGCGCTCCGGCGACGGCGGTGACACCTGGACCGAGCGGCAGCTGACCCAGGCCGCGAACAACATCACCGGCAACGGTCGCCAGGACTGCTGGCTGCGGACCGACAGCAAGGGCGTGCTGTATGTGTTCTGGCAGGGAGGGATTCACTTCCGGAACGCCATCTTCCTGGCCCGGTCGTTCGACGGCGGCGCGACCTTCGAGCGTCCCCGGCCGATCTCCCTTTATACTCCGAGCGGGCTACGCGACCCGGTGAGCGGCGACCTCGTGTTCGACGGGGTGGCGGGCAACCGCAACGGCACCTTCCCCACCGCCGACGTCGCCAACGGGGCGCCCACGGGCGCCGGCGCCAGCAACGAGGTCGTGGTGACCTGGACGGACGGGCCGACCCACACCAGCGCCAGCCCTGGTCCCAACGAGCGGCTCGTGGTGGCCTACTCCACCGACGGCGGCGACACCTTCAGCTTCACCAGGGACGCCGCGCCGGCATCCGACCGGCCCGACTACCCGGCGATCGCGATCTCGCCGAACGGGCACGACGTGTGGGTCGGCTACGACGCCTTCCTGCAGCCGTGGCAGACCACCACGGCCGGCCAACGGCGCATGCAGAGCGTGGTCCGGCACGCCACGGTCGGGGCGGGCGGCACGCCGACCGGGTGGTCGGATGCGCACCGCGGCCCCACCGGTGACGCCCGGGGGTCCAGCGCCAACGCCCTGACCGGGGAGTTCCTCGGCGACTACAACACTACGGCGGCAGCCGACGGGTTCGCCGTGGCGACCTACGTCGATGTCCGCAACGCCACCGACTGCCCGGCGGTCGACGCCTACCGCCAGTCGCTGGCCGACGGCAGCCCGATCGCCAAGCCTGCCCCGAACTCGGTCTGCCCTTCGACGTTCGGCAACTCCGATATCTTCGGCGGCCGCTTCGCGCCCTGAGCGATCGTGGGAGCGCTGCCGGGGCGGGCCGGCCAGCTCCCTCCTGCTGCCGGCGCGGGGCGGGCCGCCCTGCCCTCTCCTGCTGCCGGCGTGGGTCCGCCGGCGGCGGCCGGCTGGCAGCGGCCGCCACCCGTCCGGCCGGATCCTACGGCCCCGAGGCAGGCACGGTGGTCGTGGTCGCGCTCGGGTTGCCGCCACCCCCGCCGCTGCCGCCGGAGGTGCAGCCGGCCGGATTGTCAATGCATATGCCGTCACTGTTGAAGGACGAGTTGATGCGGTCGTGGAGGAAGTAGAAGGCGCTGACGAGCACCACGGCCATGATGGACAGCATGAGCGCGTAGGTGACCGCGCTGATCCCGTCGGTCAGGCCCATGCCGCGCGCCACCTGGCGGCACCGGCCCACCAACCACCTACCCCGATGTCGCGTCACCCCGTCCGCCCCCAGCCGAGAGGAACACAGCATCATATGCACGTCGACCCCCCCGTGGCCAAAACGAGACAACCGGCTCGGAAGGCGGCAGCCCGCCCGGCCGCTCCGGTAGAATTCGGCTGCCTGACAGGGCAGCCGGCTGCCTGACAGGGCAGTGACGCACGCGCCCGGCTGCCTCTGGCGCACAACCGCCGTTGTGCGCAACCCGCCGTGGTGCGTCGTGCCGTTGTTACGTCGTAGAGGAGCGCCAGCACGTCATGTCAGCGTCTGCCCGTCGCCGCCACCCCCGCCTGCTGCTCGTGGCGCTCGTCGCCGCCGTCGTCGGGGTCGTCCTGCTGCTCGCGTCGGGCGGGCCGGTTGCCGCGGCGCAGGCCAAGAAGGGCAAGACGGTCGAGGTCGACGGGACGGCCGCGCTCAAGTGGGAGCCGGCCACCATCACCCTCCAGCCGGGCGACAGCGTCAAGTTCAAGGTCGTCGCCGCCGGCCCGCACCCGGTCGGCTCGGGCTCGTCCCCGCCGACCGACGACAAGAAGTTCGACACCTCCAAGTGCCAGCTCGCCAACATGACCGCCCCCGGGTCGAGCTGCACGGTGGTGTTCGCCAAGGCGGGCAGCTTCCCGTTCTTCTGCACGGTGCACTTCGCCTCCGGGATGAAGGGCGTCATCCAGGTCGGCGCCGGCGGCTCGGCGACCACGGGCGGGGCCACCGCGACCACGGCCGGCGGGGTGCCGAGCGTCACGGCGCCGGCCGCCGCGTCGAGCCCGCCGGCCGGCAAGCCCGCCATCTACTGGGCCGGCTGGGGCCTGCTCGCCCTCGGCGGCTTCCTCGCCTTGGCCGCGGTGGCGGGCTATCTGCGCTTCGGCCCGGGCTTCCGCTCGGAGAAGCGGTAGGGCCGGCGCCGGGCGGGAACGAGACCTTCGGGGAGTAGCCTGGTCGGCGACGCCGATTCGCCTGGAGCCGCCGTGAACGCTACCGCCGCCCCCGAATCCACTCCGGAGCTCGTCGACTGGACGCTGGCCGCCCGGGTCGGCCGGCGGGTTGCCGGAGGCGCCGACCTGCTCGTCCGTCCCGCCTGGGCGCGGCAGTTCACCGAGCTGTCGACCACCGCCGACGCCGCCGTCTCGGAGTTCACCGGCCTCGGCCACGACCTGCCTGCGCCGGTCGCCCGCCCGCTCGACCGGGGCGAGTGGGTCGAGGCCAACCTCGCCACCCTCCGCCGGGTCATGCGCCCGCTCGCCGCCAAGGTGGCCACCCGCAAGGCGTGGCGGTCGAGCGGGCCGGTGCCGTCCGCGCTGCGTTCCAGCACCCGCACGCTCACCGGGGTGCAGGCGGGCGCCCTGCTCGGCTACGTCGGCCAGCGCGTCCTCGGCCAGTACGACCTGCCGGTCCCGGGCCCGATCGACCTGGCCGCCGACGGCGCCGCCGACGAGGCGACCGCGGCGGATGCGGTCAGGCTCGCCGCGGCCACCGCCGACGGCGCCGGCGCGCACCCCAGCCTGGAGGGCACGGTGTTCTACGTCGTGCCCAACATCGTGGCCACCGAGCGCCAGTACGACTTCCGCCCGGCCGACTTCCGCCTGTGGATCGCGCTGCACGAGACCGCCCACCGGCGGCAGTTCCGGGGCGTCCACTGGCTGCCCGGGCACATCCAGGGGCTGCTCGACGCCTACATCGACTCGGTCGAGGTCGACGACGAGGCGCTCCGCCGCCTCGGCCGGCGCGTCCAGTCGCTGGTGCAGAAGGCGCTCACCGGCCAGCGGGTGGAGCTGCTCGACTTCCTGCTCACGCCGGGGCAGCGGTCGATCGTGGACCGGGTGCAGGCGACCATGACCGTGCTGGAGGGCCACGGCGAGTTCGTCATGGAGCGCCTGGGCGCCCGCATGGTGCCCGGGCACGAGCGCATGCGCGCCAAGCTGCACGAGCGCCGCACCGCGCCCGGCGCCGGCGACCGGGTGATCCAGCAGCTGCTCGGGCTGCGCCAGAAGCTCGATCAGTACGCCACCGGTGAGCGCTTCATCCGCCGGCTGTACGAGCGGGGCGGGATGGCCGGCGTGAACCGCGTGTTCGCCGAGCCGGCCGCCCTGCCGACGCTCGCCGAGGTGCGTGACCCGGACCGCTACCTGGCCCGGGTCGGCTAGGCACGTGGCCCGCGCCCCGGCCGCCCTGCGGCTGGTCGCCGACCGGGCCGCCCGGGCGCTGGCCGCCGCCGGGGTGCCCGCGCCCGGCGAGCGGGTGGGGGTCGCCGTCTCGGGCGGTGCCGACTCCCTGGCCCTGCTGCACGCGCTGCGTACCCTGGCCGGCCCGAGGGGCTGGGCGCTCGAGGTCCTGACCGTCGACCACGGCCTGTATCCGGGCTCGGCCGCCGACGCCGGCTTCGTCTGCCGGCACGCGGCCGCGCTGGGGCTGCCGGCGCGCCTTTGCAGGCTCGACCGCGCCGAGCTGGACGCGCACCGGGCGGCCGGGCCGGAGGGCGCGGCCAGGGCGGCCCGCTACGCCGCCTTGGAGCGCCTGGCCGGCGAGGGCGGCTGCGGCTGGATCGCGACCGGGCACACCCTCGACGACCAGGCCGAGACGGTCGTGCTCCAGCTGCTGCGCGGGGCCGGCACCAACGGCCTGGCCGGCATGGCCGTCGTCTCCGGCAACCTCTTGCGTCCGCTGCTTGGCGTCCGGCGGGCCGAGACCCGGGCCTGCTGCGCCGTGCTCGGCCTGGCCTGGCGCTCCGACCCGGCCAACGCCGACCAGCGGCTGCTGCGCAACGCGGTGCGCCAGCGGGTGCTGCCGTTGCTCGAGGAGCTGCGGCCCGGGGCGGCGGCCGCGCTGGCCCGCACCGCCGCCCTTGCCCGCGACGAACGCGCCTGGATGGACGCGCTGGCCGCCGAGGCGCTCGCCGCGCTCACCGCGCTCACCACGCCCACGCCGCCCGCCCCCGGCCAGGTGCGGCCCGCCGCCGCGCCCACCGCGTCCGCGCCCGCCCCCGGCGAGGAGGCGCCCGCCCCCGGCGAGGGGCGACCGGACGCCATCGGCCAGAGGCGGCCGGCCGCCGGTGAGGTGCGGCTGGCGGCCCCCGGGCTGGCCGCGCTGCCGGTCGCCCTGGGCAGACGGGTGGTGCGGGCGGCCGCCCGCGCCGCCGGCCAGCCGGCGCCCGACGCCGACGCCACCGAGCGTGTCCTCGCGCTCGCCGCGGCGCCCGCACCGGCCGGCGTCGCCGCCTGGACCGGCGGCGGCCTGGCGGCCCGGGAGGGCGGCTGCCTGGTGCTGCCCCCGCCGCGGCCCGGACGCCGTGCGGTTGACGCCCCCGCCACGACCGGCACGCCGGGCGGTTGACGCCACCGCTAGGCTTGATGCTCCCCGACGCCGTCCAGCAGGAGCCAGCGTGTTCGAAGACGACATCGAGTCCGTGCTGCTGACCTCCGAGCAGGTCCAGGCCAAGGTGCGCGAGCTCGCCGCCCACATCTCCAAGGACTACGCCGGCCGCGACGTCCTGCTCGTCGGGGTCCTCAAGGGCGCCTTCATCCTGATGGCCGACCTGGCCCGGGCGCTCACCGTCCCGCACGAGTTCGACTTCATGGCCGTGTCGTCGTATGGGTCGGCCACCCAGACCTCGGGGGTGGTGCGCATCCTCAAAGACCTCGACCGTGAGATCCAGGGCCGCGACGTGCTCATCGTGGAGGACATCATCGACTCGGGCCTGACCCTCAACTACCTCATGAAGAACCTGCGCTCGCGCCGGCCGGCCACCCTGGAGGTGTGCGCCCTGCTGTGCAAGCCGGAGCAGCTCAAGGCCGACATCGAGGTCAAATACGTGGGCTTCAACATCCCCAGCAAGTTCGTGGTCGGCTACGGCCTCGACTACGCCGAGCGCTACCGCAACCTGCCCTTCGTCGCCACGCTCAAGCCGGAGGTCTACCGCGGCCGCTGAATCTGTCCGGACGCGGATTACGCGGCGTTGGCCTGGGCAAACAGTGGGTGGCAGCATTGTCGGTCGCTGTGAGCCGATGCTAGGCTAAGATGACCCCTCGGTCCCGTTTCATTGCCGCGCCCGCTCCGGGCGCGGTGCGGCCTGCGTCACGGAAACTCGCCGACCGTGCCACTATGGCCAGGGGAGGAAGCGACCGGTGCGACCCCTCCGCCACGCAGCTCGGAAGGGAGGCAGGGATCGGACGTCCTGACGGCGGCCGGCCCACGTGAACGAGATGCCCAACCTGAATCGAATCTTCCGAGGACCGATGGCGTACCTGGTCCTCATCCTGCTCCTGGTCGTCCTGTTCTTCCGGTACTTCGCCGGCGCCCAGGACACCACCAAGGTGCCCATCACCGAGGTCATGTCCAAGCTGGACAGCGGCCAGGTCAAGGAGCTGACCCTCCGCGACCAGGACCAGAAGGTCACCGGCACCCTCGTCGACGGCACCAAGTTCCAGGCCTCCTATGCCGACAACCAGGGCAAGGACCTCGTCCAGACGGCCAAGGACAAGGGCGTCAAGGCGAGCGTGGACCCGCGCGGCCAGCCGGTCGTACTCCAGATCCTGCTGCAGCTGCTGCCCTTCGCGCTGATCCTGCT
>JBIOYL010000098.1:0-43995 GCA_044870185.1 Actinomycetes bacterium
CTACCGGCTGGAGAACGGCCAGGTCGGCTTCAAGGAACGCGACGTGGTCGACCTGCTGGAGCTGTACGGCGTCAGCGACCAGGACGAGGTCACGGCGTTCGTCGACATCGCGCTGGAGGCCAACACGCCCGGCTGGTGGTTCCAGTACAGCGACATCCTGCCCCAGTGGTTCAGGGCCTACGTGGACCTGGAGTCTGCCGCCACGCTGATCCGCAGCTACGAGGGCCAGCTGGTCCCCGGGCTGCTGCAGACCGAGGACTACATGCGCGCAGTGATCCGCGGCGCCCACGTCGGCCAGGCGCCGGAGGAGGCGGAGCGTGAGGTGGAACGGCGGGTCAGGCTACGGCTGACCCGCCAGACGCTGCTGACGCGACCGGACGCGCCGATGCTGTGGGCGGTGGTGGACGAGGCGGTGTTGCGGCGGCCGGTCGGCGGCGCCGAGGTGATGCGCGCCCAGCTCGAGCGGCTGATCGAGGCCACCAAGCTGCCGAACGTCACGCTGCAGATCCTGCCGTTCGGCGTCGGCGCGCACCCCGCCATGGTCGGCGCGTTCAGCATCCTGCGGTTTCCCGACGAGGAGCTGCCGGACGCCGTCTACCTCGAGCATCTGACCAGCGCCCTGTACCTCAACAAGCGTGAGGATGTCGACCAGTACCTGCACGTGATGGAGAACGTCTGCGTCCGCAGCGCGCCGCCGGACAACACCGTCGAGATCCTCACCAGGATCCTCAACGCCGGCGGCGCCGGCCGCTCCGGCTAGCGGAGCAGGTCGTCGAAGTCGCCGTCCTTGACGCCCTCGAGGAACGCGCGGATCTCGGCCTTGCTGAAGATCAGCGCCGGCCCCTCCGGGTGGCGGGAGTTGCGAACCGCGACCTCGTCGCCTGCCAGCTTGGCCGTCTCGACGCAGTTGCCTTGGGCGCTGCTGCGCCCGCTCTTCCACCAGCTCGCCCCCGGCAGCTCCCTGGCGAGCATGCCGTTGTACGTCGCTGGCCCTGCGCCTTCCTGCATCACGACCCCTCTCCTCGTCGCGGCCCTCGCCAACGGATGTTGGCCGCCATAGGGCCCGCCGCCTGCCATGCACCTGGCTGCTGCACTTGCCATCCGGCACTTGCATCCGCACTTGGCGCAGTGGGATCATAACGCATCGCAAGCAGCGCGCAAGATCGCGTCGAACCGGACGTAGCCGCCAGGACGCGATGGGGGTCGTCATGGCACACACGAACACCGGCACCGGCCGCGCGGACCTATGAGCCCGTGGCGGCGTCGTCGGGCCGAGCCGCCCGCCGAGCAGGGGCTCGCCGCCGCCGAGCGGGCGGCCCTCGAGCAGCTCGGGGCGGCCGACGGATACGTCACGCGCTGGCCGGTCGGACGCACAGTGACCCGCTCGCTCGCCAACCGCCGGCTCGTCCTGGTCGCACCCGACTACGTGCTGCTGACCGAGGCCGGCCGCCGCGCCCTTGCCGGCAACGGCGAGCCGCCCGAGCGTCCTGCGCCACCGAGGCCGAGCCGGGCAAGCCACGCCCTCCCGCACGACGGGCGCCAGGCGGCCGGTCGCGGCTCGCCCGCGTAGCAGCCCTCGCTACCAGCCCTCGGCGTACTCCTGGTCGGTCACCGGGTCACCCCACGTCGGCGCGCCGCCGATGTTCACCGAGACGTGCGCCATCGGGCTGTCGGGTCCGCCGCCGTGGTCGTGCCACTCCCCCGGGCGGGATGGAGGTGCCGGGGCGCCCCCACGATGCGGACCATCGACCGGGACAGCGGCCCGCGTCGTTGGGGGAATTGCCCTGACGGGGCAGGTGTTTCCGCTCACGGCCCGCGGATAGCCCAACGGTTCACGAGGAGCGGCCACGATGAGCGACAGGCAGCGGGTGCGGGTGGGGCGGCGGACCGTCGAGCTCTCCAACGCCGGCAAGGTCCTGTACCCCGACAACGGCATCACCAAAGGCGACCTGGTCGACTACTACCGGCAGGTGGCCGAGACGATGCTGCCCCATCTGCGCGGGCGTCCGGTCAGCATGGAGCGCTACCCGGACGGCATCACCGCCCAGCGGATCGTGCAGCAGGACGCGCCCGACTACTTCCCCGACTGGATCGAGCAGGTCCAGGTGGAAAAGCAGGGCGGCACGCTGCGCCACGTCGTGTGCGAGCAGGCGGCCACGCTAGTGTACCTAGCCAACCAGGCGTGCGTCACCCCCCACGTGTGGCTGTCGCGGGCGGACCGGCCCCACCATCCCGACCAGATGATCTTCGACCTCGACCCGGCCGGGCCGGACTTCGAGGCGGCCCGGGTCGCGGCCCTGTCGCTGCGGTCGCTGCTGGCGGAGCTGGGGCTGTCGTCGTTCGCCAAGACCACCGGCGGCAAGGGCATCCACCTGACCGTGCCGCTGGATCGCCGGGCCGGCTTCGACCCGGCGCGGCAGTTCGCCCGCGACGTGGCCGCCCTGCTCGCCCGGCGCGACCCGCAACGGCTCACCGACCAGCAGCGCAAGGACAAGCGTGGCGGCCGGCTCTACGTGGACGTCATGCGCAACGCCTACGCGCAGACCGCCGTGCCGCCGTATGCGGCCAGGGCCAAGCCGGGCGCCACCGTGGCCACGCCGCTGACCTGGGACGAGGTCGCCGACCCCTCGCTGCACCCGTCCCGGTTCACCATCAGGACGATCCCCGGCCGGCTCGACCAGGTCAACGACCCCTGGCGGGGCCTGCGCCGCCGGCGCCACGCGCTCACCCCGGCCCGCAAGCGCCTCGACGCCCTCCTCGCGGCGGCCCCATCCCCGCGGGGTTGACCGCGTTCAGCTCACGAACCTGATGCTGAGCGGGTACCGGTACGCCTCGCCGTTGCCGGCCCTGACGCCCGCGATGACCGTCAGGATGAGCCAGGCGATCCCGATCGCCGTGAGCAGGAAGAACCCCACCACGACGAGCACGAGGACGACGCTGATCAGCACGCCGATGAACACCGAGAGGTTGAAGTTCAGCGCCTCGCGGCTCTGGTCGGCGATGAACGGGTGCTCGTCTCGCTTGACCAGGTAGACGAGCAGCGGGCCAAGCCAGTTGAAGCCGATGACCAGCCCGGCCAGAGCCGACAGGTGGGCGAGCATCGCCCACTGGCGGGCGTTGGCATCCGCGGCCGCAGGCGTCATGCCGGTCGGGCCCTGCGACGACCAGGCCGGCGGCGGTGGCGGCGGTGATGCCGGTGGCGGTGGTGGCACGGCCCCCGAGGGCGGGGAGGCCGGCGGCGGGACCTGCGGTGGCGGCTCGCCCGGGAAACGACCGGGCCGGCCAGGCTCGTCGGGGGTCGGATCGCTCATGTTCGGCTCCTGTCTTTGGGGTCCGTCCGCTCAATCTTCTCCCTGGCCGAGGGGAAGGCAAGTGCCTGGTGGCGACCCGACGGCATCGACCCGGACGGTGACGAACGGCTGCCGGGCGGGCTCAGACTCCCGCCGTGCCCCCGCCCGCGATCCCCCCGGCGCCGTCGACCCGCTTGCGCAGCTCGGTGAGCTCCTCGGTCAGGCGGTCGAGCTGGTCGTCCAGGTAGTCACGGGTCGGCATCTCGCCGAGCGCCAGCCGGATGGCGGCCAGCTCGCGGGTCATGTACTCGGTGTCGGCCAGGGCGCGGGCGTTGGTCCGGCGGTCGGTCTCGGCCTGGATGCGGTCACGCTCGGCCTGGCGGTTCTGGGCGAGCAGGATGAACGGCGCCGCGTAGGCCGCCTGCGTCGAGAAGGCCAGGTTGAGCAGGATGAACGGGTAGGGGTCGAACGGCAGGTGGTGCAGCACCCGACTGGCCACGTAGCCGTTGTAGAGGATCCAGAAGAACACGAGGATCGTCTGGATGATGAGGAAGGCGGCCGTGCCGAAGAAGCGCGCCACCCGCTCGGAGATCCGGCCGAAGGCGTCCGGGTCGTAGAGGGCGGGGAACTCGAACCCCCGCCGCCGGGGGGCGGCGAGGTTGGCCCGGCGCCGCCGGGTCGTCTGCACGCTCACCGTCCCCGCCCCCCGTCCCCGCTCTCGCCGTTGGCGTTGGCGTTGCCGTTGCCGCGCCCGGCGGACGCCGTCCGGGCGCGGGCCGGGCCCTTGCGCCAGGCCGCCGGCAGCAGATGGTCGAGCACATCGTCGACGGACACGGCGCCGAGCAGCCGCCCGGCCGGGTCGCACACCGGAGCCGCCAGCAGGTCGTAGGTGGCCAGGTACTCGGCCACCCGACGGGTGGGGGCCTCCGGCGACAGGGTGCCAAGGTCGGTGTCGATGACCGCGCCGACCTCCTCGCTCGGCGGTTCCCGCAGCAGCCGCTGGAAGTGCGCCACGCCGAGGTAGCGGCCGGTCGGCGTCTCGGTCGGCGGGCGCACGACGAACACCTGGCCGGCAAGCGCCGGCGGCAGGTCGGGGTTGCGGATCCGGGCGAGCGCCTCGGCGACCGTGTCGGATGCCCGCATGACCACCGGGTCGGTGGTCATGAGGCCGCCGGCCGTCTCCTCGTCGTAGGCCAGTAGCCGGCGGATCGGCTCGGCCTCGTCGGGCTCCATCAGGGCGAGATAGTGGGTGGCCGCCACCTGGTCGTGCAGCCCCTTGAGCAGGTCGGTGGCGTCGTCCGGGTCCATCTCGGCGAGCACGTCGGCCGCCCGCTCCTCGTCCAGCCAGGCGAGCAGGCTGGCCTGGTCCTCCTCGGGCAGCTCCTCGAGCGCCTCGGCCAGGCGGTCGTCGTCCAGGCCGGCGACCACCTGGCGACGCGAGGCCGGCGGCAGGGCCTGGAGCGCGTCGGCCAGATCGGCCGGGCGCAGGTTGGCCAGGGCGGCGATGCGGCTCTCGGCCGAGTTGCTGGCGCGCAGGTCGGCGACCATCTCCCAGGCCAGGCGCTGGCGGCCCGCCCGCCGCCAGGGTGCCAGGCCGCGGGTGGGCACCAGCACGTCGACGGCGCTGATGTGCCAGCCCTCGCGTTTGCGCGTGATGGCCACGTCGTTGATGCGCAGCGGCTGCCCGGTCTCGGCATGCCGGACGTCCTGGTCCAGCAGCTCGCCGAGCACGAGCGTCTCGCCGGTGCGCTTCTCGAAGGTGCGCAGGTTCACGTTCCCGGTCGTCAGCCGCACCCCGTCGGCGCCCAGGTCGCTGACCTTGCCCATGGATACGAACACCGGCCGGCGCAGGATGGAGATGACCAGCCCGAGCACGACCGACGGCGTCCCACCCCAGCCGAGCGCGACCACGACGTCCTGCACCCGGCCGACCTCCTCGCCGCTCGGCCCGTAGACGGGCAGATTTCGCAGACGTGAGACGAAGAGCTGCTCGCTTGGCGACACGGCGGGTCACCTCCCACAGGGTCGGGCGGCCACCTGGGCGGCCGGGCAGGCGCGCCCGCAGCCGGGCGGCGCCGGTCGGCGGGCGTTGGCTTGGTCAGCGGAATGCGTCGGGACGCTCGGGGTCGAGCTGCACGGCCGCGGTGGTCTCCGGTCGCGGCCATCTCCTCCGGGGCCCGAAGCTTGAGGATAGCCGACAACGACCTCGCCTTGCCGGGCTAGCGGGCGTTGAAGTACTTGGCCTCGGGGTGGTGGACGATGATCGCCGAGGTGGACTGCTCGGGGTGGAGCTGGAACTCCTCGGACAGCTCCACGCCGATCCGCTCCGGGCGGAGCAGCTCGAAGATCTGGGCCTGCTGCTCCAGGTCGGGGCAGGCCGGGTAGCCGAACGAGTAGCGCGCCCCGCGGTAGCCCTGGTCGAACAGCTCTTGGATGTCGTCGGCGTCCTCGCCGGCGATGCCGAGCTCCTGGCGGATGCGCTGGTGCCAGTACTCGGCCAGCGCCTCGGCCAGCTCCACCGTGATGCCGTGCAGCTCCAGGTACTCGCGGTAGCGGTTGGCCGCGAACAGCTCGGCGGTCGCCTGCGAGGCTGCCTGGCCCATGGTGACCACGTGGAAGGCGACCACGTCGCGCTCGCCCGCCCCGACCGGGCGGAAGAAGTCGGCGATGCACAGCCGCCGGTCGCGGCGCTGGCGCGGGAAGCTGAAGCGCAGCCACTCCGAGCCGTCCCGGCGCCAGACGATCAGGTCGTTGCCGTCGGCGTTGCACGGGAAGTAGCCGTACACGATGGCCGGGCGCAGCACCTGCCGGGCGATCGCCTCGTCGAGCAGGGCGCGCAGCCGCGGCCGGGCCTCGGTCTCCAGCAGCCGCTGCCAGCCGTCCCGCCCGCCGGTCGGGCGCAGCTGCCATTGCCCGCGGAACAGGGCCGACTCGTTCAGGTAGGGGGCGATGTCCCGCACGGGGATGCCCTTGACCACCCGGGCCTCGCCGAGGAACGGGGCGGTCGGGACGGGCACGTCGACGGCCACGTCCGAGCGGGCGTGCTCGGCGGTGACGGGCGCGGCCGGCGCCGGCCCTCGCGGCGTGGTGCGGGCCACCCGGGGCGCGCGGGGTGGCTCGGGGGCGGCCGCCGCGCCGCTGGCCCGCTCCTCGCGGAGCTGGTCCATCACCTTGAGGCCGGCGAAGGCGTCGCGGCAGTAGAACACCCGGCCCTTGTAGAGCTGGCGCAGGTCGCCCTCCACGTAGGTGCGGTTGAGCGCGGCGCCGCCGAGCAGCACCGGGTAGTGGGACAGGCCGCGGGCGTTGAGCTCGTCGAGGTTCTCGCGCATGACCACGGTCGACTTGACCAGCAGCCCGGACATGCCGAGGGCGTCGGCTCGGACCTCCTCGGCCTTGTCGACGATGGCCGCGATCGGCTGCTTGATGCCGAGGTTGTGCACCGTGTAGCCGTTGTTGGTGAGGATGATGTCGACCAGGTTCTTGCCGATGTCGTGCACGTCGCCTTTGACCGTGGCCAGCACGATGCGGCCCTTGCCGCCCTGGTCGGCCTTGTCCATGTGCGGCTCGAGCAGGGCCACCGCCGCCTTCATGACCTCGGCCGACTGCAGCACGAAGGGCAGCTGCATCTCCCCGGCGCCGAACAGGTCGCCGACCGTCTTCATGCCGGCCAGCAGCACCTCGTTGATGATCGCCAGCGCCCCGCGCGAGCGCAGCGCCTCGGCCAGGTCGGCCTCCAGCCCCTCCCGCACGCCGTCGACGATGCGGCGGGCCAGGCGCGCCTCGACGGGCAGGGCGGCCAGGTCCTCGGCCGAGGCCGAGGTCACCGTCGCCGCGCCCTCGAACAGGGCCATGAAGCGCTGCAGCGGGTCGTGGCCCGGGCGCCGCCGGTCGTAGATCAGGTCCAGCGCGACCTCGCGCTGGGCCGGGTCGATGCGGTGCATCGGCAGGATCTTGGCCGGCGACACGATGGCGGCGTCCAGGCCGGCCGCGCGCGCCTCGTGCAGGAACACCGAGTTCAGCACCTGGCGGGCGGCCGGCGCCAGGCCGAACGAGACGTTGGATACCCCCAGGATGGTGCGCACGCCGGGCAGCTCGGCCTTGATCCGCCGGATCGCCTCGATGGTGGCCATGGCGTCGCCGCGCAGGTCCTCCTGGCCCGAGCCGAGCGGGAAGGTGAGCGCGTCGAAGACCAGGTCCTCGGCTGCCAGGCCGTACCTTTGCACGGCCAGGTCGTGGATGCGGTGGGCCACGCGCAGCTTCCAGTCGACGTCGCGGGCCTGGCCCTGCTCGTCGATCAGCAGCGCGACCACGGCGGCGCCGTACTGGCGGGCCATCGGGCAGACGGCGGCCATGCGGCCCTCACCGTCCTCCAGGTTGATCGAGTTGATGATCGCCCGGCCGCCGAGCCGCTTCAGCCCCGCCTCGATCACGTCGGCCTGGGTCGAGTCCAGCATCAGCGGCACGGTCGACTGCTGGGCGTAGCGCCGGCACACCTGGTCCATGTCGGGCACGCCGTCGCGGCCGACGTAGTCGACGCACACGTCGAGCACGTGGGCGCCCTCGCGGATCTGCTGCTTGGCGACGGCGACCATGCCGTCGTAGTCGCCGTCGAGCAGCAGCTGCCGGAAGCGGCGCGAGCCGTTGGCGTTGGCCCGCTCGCCCACCGTCAGGTAGGTGGTGTCCTGGTCGAGCGGCACCGCCTGGTACAGGCTGGCCAGCGCCGGCTCGTGGACGGGGCGGCGGGGCACGGGCGCGCGGCCGCCGACCGCCTCGACCACCTGGCGGATGTGCTCGGGGGTGGTGCCGCAGCAGCCGCCCACGATGTTGAGCCCGAACTCGGCCACGAAGCGGGCGTGCGCCTCGGCCAGCTCGGCGGGCTGCAGCGGGTAGTGCGGCCGGCCGTCGCGCAGCTCCGGCAGGCCGGCGTTGGGCAGGCAGGACAGCAGCGTGCGGGCGTGCTGGGACAGGTAGCGCAGGTGCTCGCCCATCTCGGCCGGGCCGGTGGCGCAGTTCAGGCCGATCACGTCGACGCCGAGCGGCTCGATGGCGGCCAGCGCGGCCGCGATGTCGGAGCCGAGCAGCAGCTGGCCGGTCGTCTCGACCGTCACCTGGGCCATCAGCGGCACCCGGCGGCCGGCCCGGCGCATGCCGGCGAACGCCCCGGCCACCGCCGCCTTGAGCTGGAGCAGGTCCTGGCAGGTCTCGACCAGCAGCACGTCGGCCCCGCCGGCCAGCAGCCCCTCCGCCTGGTCGCTGTAGGTGGCGTGCAGCGTGTCGTAGGTGGTGTGGCCCAGGGTGGGCAGCTTGGTGCCCGGCCCCATCGAGCCGACCACCCAGCGGGGGCGCCCGTCGGCCTCGAAGCCGGCGGCGACCTCCCTGGCCAGCCGGGCCGCCCGCCGGTTCAGGTCGACGACCCGGTCGGCGATGCCGTACTCGCCGAGCACGATCGCCGAGGCGCCGAACGAGTTGGTCTCCACCGCGTCCGCGCCGGCCTCCAGGTAGGCGGCGTGGATGGCCTGCACCACGTCGGGCCGGGTCTCGACCAGGATCTCGCTGCACCCCTCCAGGCCCTGGTAGTCGTCCAGGCAGAGCTCGGCCGCCTGCAGCATGGTGCCCATGGCACCGTCGAAGACGACCACGCGTTCCCGCAGCGCGCCCAGCAGGTCACGATCCATGCGGCCAAGCGTAGCCGATGCGCCCGGCCCCTTCAGCCGCAGACGCCGGCACCCCAGGCCGGCGCTCCGGGCCGGCCGGTGCTCCGGGCCGGCCGGCGGCTCCGGTCGGCGCTTCGGGCCGGCGCTCCGGGGCGGCGCGACGTACCCTCTGACCTGTGACCCGACGCGACCTCCCCGACAGCCGGCGGCTCGGCCCGGCCGTCCGGCTCCCGCCGCGCAAGGTGCTGCGCGACGAGGTGCTGCTGGTGCTGGCGCTGTCGCTGGCCGCCTCGGCCGCCTACGCGCTGGTCGACCTGCTCACCCGGCCGGTCAAGGGCGCCGCCGCCCCGGTGTTCACCGCGGCGCCGCTGGTCTACCAGCTGCTCGACATCGCGACCTCGCTCGTGCCGGTCGGGCTCGCCGTCCACTTCCTGCACCGCAGCCGCGAGTCGGCGGCCACCATCGGGCTCGACGCCAGCCGGCCGGGCGCCGACACCGCCCTCGGCGTGCTCCTGGCCGCGGCGGTCGGCGCCGTCGGCCTGGGCATGTACGCGGGGGCGGTGCAGCTCGGCGTCAACCGGTTCGTGATCCCCACCCCGCCGCTGGGGCGCTGGTGGACGGTGCCGGTGCTGCTGCTGGCGGCGGCCCGCAGCGGCCTGCTGGAGGAGGTCATCGACTGCGGCTACCTGCTGCACCGGCTCGGCCAGCTCGGCTGGGGCCCCGGCCGGGCGGTGGCCGCCAGCGCCCTGCTGCGCGCCTCCTACCACCTCTACCAGGGCCTGGGCGGCTTCGTCGGCAACCTCGCCCTCGGCGTGTTCTTCGGCGCCATCTGGCAGCGCAGCCGGCGCACCACCCCGCTGGTGATCGCGCACTTCCTGATCGACACCGCCGCCGGGCTCGGCTATATCGCCCTGCGCGGCAAGGTGGCCTGGCTGCCGAGGTGACGCAGGTCAGTAGCGGTAGCCGCCCTGGACCTTGCCGGCCAGGCGGCGGGCGCACTCCTGGATCGACCCGGCCAGCGACGGGTAGACCTGGAAGGCGTGGGCGAGCTGGCTGGCCGTCAGGCGGTTGAAGATGGCGGCCGAGACCGGCGCGATCAGGTCGGAGGCGTAGCCGGCGACCACCGCGCCGCCGACGATCGTGCCCGAGCCGGGCCGGGCCAGCAGCTTGACGAACCCGTCCCGCTGGTTGGCCATCTTGGCCCGCGAGTTGCCGGCCAGCGGCAGGGTGTCGACCACCACCTCGATGTTGGCGGCGGCGGCGTACTGCTCGGACAGCCCGACGGTCGCGATCTGCGGGTCGGTGAAGATGGTCGCCGCCACCGCGTCCCAGCGCAGCGGCGCGACCGCCTGGCCGAGGAAGTGCCACATGGCGATGCGGCCCTGCATGGCGGCGACCGAGGCGAGCATGAGCTTGCCGGTGACGTCGCCGGCCGCGTAGATGCTCGGGATGCTGGTGCGGCTCACCCCATCGGTGACGATGCCGCCGCGCTCGTCGAGCTTGACGCCGAGCTCGGTCAGGCCGAGCCCCGCGCTCTGGGGGACCTGGCCGACCGTGAGCAGCACGTGGCTGCCCTCGAGCGTGCGCCCGTCCTCCAGGTGCACGACCCCACGGTCGCCCACGCGCACCACCTTGGCCGCCCTGGCCCGCTTGATGGTCTCCAGGCCGCGGCGCTCGAACACCTCCTCGACGACCAGGGCGGCGTCGGCGTCCTCGGCCGGCAGCACGCGGTCGCGGCTGACCACGAAGGTGACCTGGGCGCCGAAACGCAGGAAGGCGGTCGCGTACTCGGCGCCGGTGGCCCCGGCGCCCACCACGATCAGGTGCTCGGGCACCTGCTTGAGGTCGTAGACGTCCTTGCTGGACAGGATCACCTCGCCGTCGGGCGGCGCGGTGGCCAGGCGGCGCGGGTCCGAGCCGGTGGCGACCAGGATGGCGTCGCTGTCCAGCCGGTCGCCGGACCCGTTGGCGCTCACCTCGACCGTGTGCGGACCGGCGACCCTGGCGTGGCCGGCGAGCACCCGCACGCCGTCGGCCTCCACCCGCGTGCGGATGTCGTCGGACTGCGCCCGGGCGAGCGCGCGCACGCGCTCCATGATGGTCGGCAGGTCGACCTCGTAGCGGGGGACGCCACGCGAGCGCACACCCTCGAAGTGCACGCCGAGGCTCGGGGCGGTCTCCAGGGTCGAGAACGCCTGCGCCGAGGTGAGCAGCGTCTTGGACGGCACGCAGTCCCACAGCACGCAGTTGCCGCCGAGGCCCTCGTCGGTGACGAGCGTGACCTCGGCGCCCAGCTCGGCCGCGACCAGGGCCGCCTCGTAGCCGCCCGGACCGCCACCGACGATGGTCACGCGCATGCTGCGATACTACCGAGCCAGCTCCTGTCCCAACCGTTCCTAATCACTGAGCAGGAGTGAGTCCTGCCTGGTGGGCGGCCCCGAACGGTCTTGGGTCGCCTGGTCGCCTGGGGGTGATCGGTCGGCCGGTCGGGTCCTCTGCCGCGGGTGCGGCTGCCCTCGGGCCTTGCGGTTCCCGGGTTTCCTGGTTCGCGGGCCGGACAGACCGGCGGCTGCCGGTGTGGGCCGCACGGCCAGGTTGGTAGCTCCGTTCCCCATCCTCTCGTGGGGTTCGGTCACACCTTTCCCTTCGCCGTGCTCGCTGTCCGAGCCCGCGTCTGCCGATGATCACGGCCGCCGCGTGATGGCCGGTCACATCAGACGAGAACTGTTGTTGCAATGTGCGAAGCCAATGCTGGGCGCCCCACCGGCTGGTGGAGGCCGGGTCGACGGCGACGACGGTCAGGCTGGTGTTGGTGGCCATCTCGACGAGCCGGCGCCGGAACTTGCCGGTGGGGATACCCGCCACCTGCCGCCGGAACGCACGCCCCCGCCCGCCGCGTTGCGGCCGCCGGCCGGACCGTTCCCGTCCCTGGTCACGGGCGTCAGCAAAGTCGAGATCCTCGACCACGACCGCCTGACCGCCGTGCCGTTTGGCGAGGCGGACCAGCTCGGAGATGGCTGATCGCAGCCGGCCGTCCCGGACCGAAGCCGCCAGGCCGGCCAGGTCGAGAGGAACCGTGCACGGTGCGCCCACGGGATTGCCCGACCGGTCGAGAACGACCGCGGCGAGATGGCCGGCGTTCACGTCGACTGCCACCACCGGTCCGTGGCGCAGCTGTTCGAGCTCGACCGGCGGCTCGGGGACGGTCATCCACGAGGCGTCCAGCTACCAGCGGTCCTTGCCCGGGTGGTAGCTGATGTCGTAGCGGACCGCGCCGGTGCGAGTCTGGGCGGCGACCTCGTCGCCTCGGTAGGCAAAGCGCACGTGGCCGATCCGATACCGGCCGTGCTCGGCGTTGGCCAGATGCGCCAACGGTTCGGGGAGCCTGACCTCCAAGGTGTGCGCATCGGGGTCCCAGCGGATCGTCTCGTTCTTCAGCCGCTTGTCCGCCTCGCCGTCCGCGGTCAGAAACCAACGGGCCGCCTCCCACCGCCTGCGCCAACCCCGCTCGTCCAACCCGGCCGCCTGAAGGTTGTGACGGGCCCGGGCCAGCCGTCGGCCGCCACGACACACCGACATCGTGCCCTCCGCCAGCCGGGCTTCCACCACCCGCAGACGGGTCTGGAGGACCTGGAGGCGGCGCTGCTGCTCCCACCGCTCGCCCCGGGTCCGGGTCGCGTACCCCCGCGTACGGCCCTGACGGCCGCCGACCGGGACGGCCAGCCGCCGGCGCAGCCGCCCAACCCGGGCTCGCAAACTGCGCTGCTCGGCCAGCAGGTTCCGCTCCGCCAACCGCCAGGCGTCCTCGCTCGTGCGGGTGATCGCCCCCGCCCACCGTGACGTGCACGCGGCGGTCAACGCCTGCTTGCGCACCGTCCGAGACTGCTTGTTCCCCTTGGCGTCCAGGCGGCCCTGCGAGCACCGCCAAGCCAGATCCCGGCCCGCCAGCACGCCCAGATGCTTGCCCGCCGCTCGCAACACCTTGGCGTCCGCCGCTGACGCCGCAAGCCGGGTGCGCACTCGCACACCCGCCGGCGGGGCGACCACGAACGGCCCGGCGAGCGGGCGCAGACGACGGCGGCTCACCCGGCCTTGCCGTCTCCTGCCAGGCACCGGTTCTACTCGTACTCGTCGTCGGTGGACCGCCACACGACGGTCCCTGTGCTGACATCGACAACGCGGACCTCCTGGATGGCCGGGTCGTCGACGCCCTCGATGGCCGTGGCAACAGCCGCCGCACGATCCCTGTAGGTCCGACTGAAGGCGTCCGACGGCAGCCAGTCACTTGCCAGGGCCAGATCACGCTCGATCCGATATCCGCTGCCCACGTCATTGACCTCCGTCTGCGTTGCCGTACCGCCCGGCGCCGGGCCGGGCTGTCTCCAAGCCGGTTGGTTCCGAACAGCCCGGCAGCAAGCTCCGCAGCGCGCTCATGACGACATGCTCCCACTGGCCTGTGACGACAGCGCCTTCGGTCCCACATTGCGCTGCGCGCAGCGCAACGCCTTCTGCGCCCGGTTCCGGGCCGAACGGCGACCGTACAACTGGGCGCAAACGACGTGAGCACCTCCAGCAGGTCCCGCACCAGATCGTCGTCCACCTCACCGTCGTCGAGCACCACCAGACGCCGGCCGTGAGCCGAAAGAGCCGCTTCCACCAGCTCGGCGTTCATCCTTGCCAGCCGGTCCCGGTGCTCCACCACGACCATGGTCACCCTCGGATCGGCCAGCAGGCGACGCAGCTTCGAGCGACCCCCGTTCATCCCGGAGCCGACCTCGACCTCCACGCGGACAACCGGGTTCCCGGTCCTGGCCGCCCACTCGCTCAGCCGGGCCACCTGGCGATCGAGATCCGACCGCTGGTCATGCGACGACACCCGGGCATACAGCCCCAGCGCGACCGGCGCCTCAGCGCCGATCGCCTCAGGAGCGACCAGGACCGGACGTTCGTTCACTCGAACGGCTGGAACCGGCAACGTCCCGTTGCGGAACCACCGGTATGCCGTCTGGGGATGGGGATGCACACCCTGTCGCCTCGCCCATTCGGTCAGATTCACGAGCCCAAGATCTCACTCGTGCGTGTGTTCGCTCAGTATCGCTCAGTATCTCCTCAACAGTTGGCGACCCTCCCAGCTCGGCCTGCTACCGACCTGAGCGGACGGCGCCCGGGAAGCGGCACCCGGCCGGACGCGGGCCACGCTCGGGGCGCCGGCCAGCAGGGCTGCGCCGGCCAGGCCGCTGGCCAGCGACCCGGCCAGGATGCCGACCTTGGCCAGGCCGACCAGCCCGCCGCCGGCGTAGGCGAGCTCGGCGACGAACAGCGACACCGTGAAGCCGACCCCGGCCAGCGCGCCGAGCCCGACCACGTGGCGCATTGACAGGTCGTTGGGCAGGGCGCCCAGGCGCAGCCGCATGGCGGCGACGCTCGCCACGGTGACGCCGAGGAGCTTGCCGGCCAGCAACCCGACCGCGACGCCCCAGGCGACCGGGCTGGCGGCCGCGGCCCGCAGCGCCTCCGCGCCCAGCGGCACGCCGGCGTTGGCGAGCGCGAACACCGGCACGACCAGGTAGCTGGAGACCGGGTGCAGGCGGTGCTCGAGCTGCTGCAGCACCGGGCGGCCCCGCACCGGCCGGGCCGGGGTGGCCAGCCCGAGCGCCACCCCGGCGATGGTGGCGTGCACGCCCGACTCCAGCGTCGCCAGCCACACCAGCATCCCCAGCGGAACGTAGGCACCGACCGCACGCACGCCGAGCCGTTGCAGCGTGACCACGCCGGCCAGGCCGCCCACGGCCACGGCCAGCCACCCGACCGCGATCTGGTCCGAGTAGAACACCGCGATGACGGTGATCGCCAGGATGTCGTCGACGATCGCCAGGGTCAGCAGGAACAGCTTGGCGCCGGCCGGCACCCGCGAGCCGAGCACGGCCAGCACCCCCAGCGAACGCGATGTCGGTGGCCATCGGGATGCCCCAGCCGCGGACGCCCGCGCCGCCGACGTTCAGGGCGAGGCCGTCGCCGACCCAGTGCTTGAGGTCCTCGGTGACCGCCAGCGGGCCCACGCCGACGGTGAGCTCCCACCCCCACAGGGCCTGGTAGGCGCCGGCCAGCAGCACCAGGCCGCCGGCCGCCTCGGCGTGCAGGAACTGGCCGAGCGGGCTGACGACGCGGCGCACGGCCTTGGCGGGACTGCCGGTGGTGGCCACGGGCCTCTCCTGATCGGATCTCGGGCCGCCCGCCGGGCCGATGATGCCGTCGACACCGACGTGGCAGGAAGGGCGCCCATCGGCGAAGATCAGCCCGTGCTGCTTGCTGGAACCAGGCAAGCAGCTCGAAGCAGAGAACCTGGATCGGGATCGTGCCGGGTGCCGGCCAGGCGGCCGGTCGTGGAGGTGGCGGCACGGTGACGGCTAGGCGGCGGGGCGGGCAGGCGGCGGAGGTGACGGCACGGTGACGGCCAGGCGGCGGTCCGAACAGGCCCGTGCCGGCACGCCGACGCCGGCGATCGCGCGCATCGGCGCCGCCGTCGCCGAGGCCGGGTCGATCCCGGCCTCCCTGCTCGGCGACTACCTCCCGGCGCTGGTCGCGGTCGCCGACACCGGCCGGCGCCTGACCCGCGGCGAACTGGACGCCTGCCGGGAGCGCGGCGTCGAGGCGGCCACGCTGGGCGTGCCGCTGCGCGTCGTGGTCGACGCCTACCTGACCGCGACCTGGCAGGTCTGGGATCAGCTGCCCGCCGCCCGGGCGGCGGGCCGCGTCGGCGTCCTGCGCTCGGTCGCCCTGGCGGTCCTGCGCGCCGCCGACGACGCGGTGGCCGCGCTCGCCGACGGCTACGACAGCGCCCGCCAGCTCACCATCCGCCGGGAGGAGGCGCTGCGGCGGGAGTTCATCGACGACCTGCTCGGCGGCCGCGGCGACCTCGAGCTGCTGATCGAACGGGCCGAGCGGTTCGGGCTGCGCCTGGCCGGCCGCCATGCCGTCGCGGTCGCCACCGGCGCCGAGCCGCTCACCGACGCCACCGCCCTCACGCGGCACGCCGAGGCCGAGGTGCGCCACCGGTTCGGCAGCCGCGACGCCCTGGTCGCCACCAAGGGCGGGCTGCTGGTCTGCGTCGTCCCCGTGGCCGACGGCGGGGCCGGCGACCTGGCCAGGCTGCTGCACCGCCTCGGCGGTCTGCGGGTCGGCGTGGGCCGGTCTCGGGCCGGGCCCACCGGCGTCGCCCGCTCCTACGAGGAGGCCGTGGAGGCGCTCGACCTGGCCGGCCGCCTCGGCCTCGACGACCCGGTGGTGGAGGCCGCCAGCCTGCTGGTGTACCGGGTGCTGCTGCGCGACCGCGGCGCGATCGCCGAGCTCGTCGGCGGCGTGCTCGGCCCGCTCGAGCGGGCCCGGGGCGGAGCCGGGCCGCTGCTGGACACCCTGGCCGCCTACTTCGCAACCGGCGGGGTCGCCGCCCAGACCGCCCGCCGCCTGCACATCGGCGTCCGCACCGTCACCTACCGGCTCGACCGCATCCGCACCCTCACCGGCTACGCCGCCACCGACCCGGCCCACCGCTTCACGCTGGAGGCCGCCGTGCTCGGCGCCCGACTGCTCGACTGGCCGACCACCCCGATCGAGCCGATCGAATGAGCCGTGCGGGCGCTGGCCGTTGCTTGCCGCCTCCCGGCAAGCAGCAGCCCCCGGATCGGCGCGGCACGACCCTGTTGGACGGCATCGCCGGGCGAGCACACTTGCCTCCTGCGGCGCCGGCCAGCCTCAACCGAACGCGCCGGCGCCCGAGAGGAGGTCTCCCGTGACCGTCAAGTGCATCACCTGCGACCTGGTGTTCCGGACGAGCAACGAGCTGGACTGGCACGTCCGCGAAGAGCACCTGCGGCCAAGCCTGCCGGCCACGACCCCGCCAGCCAAGGCCACCGGCTCCTCTGCCGACCCATCCCGTTCCCATGCCCCCCCGGCACCTGGTGCGGCCGGGACGGCGGCCGCCGGGACGGCGACCGCCGGCCTGCTCACACGGCTCCGCGACCGCCTCGGCCTGTCCGGGCGCCGCCAACCACCACGGTAGAGGTTCCGGCTCCTTGCCGATCACCCACCGGGCCGATCGGGCGGCCCGCCGCCCGAGACGAGGAGGCCGCGGCGGACGCTGCCCGGTCGAGGCAGCGTCCGAAGGTCAGTCGCCGTAGTGTCGACTGCAGGCCAGCAGGATCTTCCGGCCCTCGGGACCGCGAAGGAACGTGATCCGAAGCGAGTCGGAGGCCGAGGCCGACCAGAGCCCGGCGAGCTTGCCTTGAAGCTGATGCAGCCGCAGCGATGGATGCCGCTCGTTCGATGCCAGGAGCCGCAGCGCCCGTGTGAAGGCTCTACAGTGGGAGCACCGTACCGAACGCACCGCCAACGGGAGGCGGGAGCCTTCCTCTTGTGGAAGAATTTCGGCTCCCCGGGGAGCTCGTCATGAAGACCATCACCATGAGCCCGAACGGGCGCCTCACGCTGCCGAGGCACGCCAGAAGCTTGGCCTGACCGGTGCCAGTGAGCTCGAGGTCGAGGTGACCGACGGCGCCGTGCTGCTGCGGCCCGTCGTCGTGCTCCGTCGCGACGACGCCTGGGCCTACACCGATGCGCACCTGGAGAAGGTGGCCAGGGCGCTTGCCGACGTCCAGGCGGGACGGGTGCGGCGGCTCTCCGAAGCCGACCTCACCGCCTTGGCGGACGACGACGAATAGCCCGCGGCCCGGTCACTGTGGCTGCCGGGCGCGGCCCCAGGCAGCCGTGCCGCCGGCCGCTACAGCGACGACGACGGGCGGTAGACGCCGAACACCTCGCGCAGGGTGTCGCACACCTCGCCGACGGTGGCCAGGTGGCGCAGTGCCTCGCGCATGGGCACCAGCAGGTTGTCGCCGCCCTGGGCGGCGGCGCGCAGCTCGGCCAGGGCGGCGGCGACCGCCTGCTGGTCGCGGCTGGCGCGCACGTCGGCCAGCGACTTGGCCTGGGCCTCGGCGATGGCCGGGTCGAGCTGGAGGAGCTGCACCGGCTCCTCCGCACCGTCGACGTACCGGTTGACGCCCACGACGACCCGCTCGCCGGACTCGACCGCCTGGAGCTGGGCGTAGGCGGCGCGCTCGATCTCGGCCTTCTGGAAGCCCTGCTCGATGGCGGCGACCGCGCCGCCACGCTCGGCAACCTGGGCCATCAGCTCGCGGACGCGCCGTTCGACCTCGCCCGTGAGCGACTCGACGAACCAGGAGCCGGCCAGCGGGTCGACCGTGTCGGTGACGCCGGTCTCGGCAGCCAGTACCTGCTGGGTGCGCAGGGCCAGGCGCGCGGCCGCCTCGCTCGGCAGGGCCAGCGCCTCGTCGTAGGCGTTGGTGTGCAGCGACTGGGTGCCGCCGAGCACGGCTCCGAGCGCCTGGACGGCCACCCGGACCACGTTGTTCAGCGGCTGCTGGGCGGTGAGCTGCACCCCGGCCGTCTGGGTGTGGAAGCGCAGCATCCGCGAGCGGGGGTTGCGGGCGCCGAAGCGGTTGGCCATGACGTCGGCCCAGATGCGCCGGGCCGCCCGGAACTTGGCCACCTCCTCGAACAGGGTCGTGCGGGCGACGAAGAAGAACGCCAGCCGGGGGGCGAAGCGGTCGACCGCAAGGCCCGCGTCGAGGGCCGCCTGCACGTAGGCGATCGCGTTGGCCAGGGTGAAGGCGATCTCCTGCACGGCGGTCGCGCCCGCCTCGGCCATGTGGTAGCCGGAGATCGAGATGGTGTTGAAACGCGGCAGGTGCTCGGCGCAGTAGGCGAACAGGTCGGTGGTGATGCGCAGCGACGGCGCCGGCGGGTAGATGTAGGTGCCGCGGGCGATGTACTCCTTGAGCACGTCGTTTTGGACCGTGCCGGCGAGCCGCGCCGGGTCGACGCCCTGCTCCTCGCCGACGAGCTGGTACAGCAGCAGCAGGACCGCGGCCGGCGCGTTGATGGTCATCGAGGTCGACACCTGGTCCAGCGGGATGCCGTCGAACAGGCGCCGCATGTCGGCCAGCGAGTCGATGGCCACGCCGACCTTGCCGACCTCGCCGGCCGCCATGGGATGGTCGGAGTCGTAGCCCATCTGGGTGGGCAGGTCGAAGGCGACCGACAGCCCGGTCTGGCCGTGGTCGAGCAGGTAGCGGAAGCGCGCGTTGGTCTCGGCGGCCGAGCCGAAGCCGGCGTACTGGCGCATGGTCCATACCCGGCCGCGATACATGGTGGCGTAGATGCCGCGGGTGAACGGGTCGCGGCCGGGCTCGCCGAGCGCGGTGGCCGGGTCGAAGCCGGCCAGGTCGCGGGGCCCGTAGACCGGCTTGATCGGGATCCCGGACTCGGTCAGCCGCTCGTCGTCGCCCATCGGTCGCCTCCACCCGGTCCGCCGCCCACCTGGCTCCAGGTCGCCTGGCCCCTGGTCGCCTGGCTCCAGGTCAGCCTACGCGCCGGCGGCCGTCACGACAGCGGCGCGAACGCCCGCTCGAAGCCGGCCCAGATGCCCTGGAGGTCGCGCCAGCGGCCGTCTGGTGCGGTGAGCAGGACCGCGTACCCCTCGCCGCCCGCGACGAAGGTGACGTCGCGCTTGTGGACGAGGCGGCCGCGCTCGGTGACCGTGAACTCCCAGGTGGCCGCCTGCTGGCCGGCGTAGGCGCCCCGGCTGAGGTCGATCCTGCGGTAGCCGTTGTCCGCGTTGCTGGCCGCGTAGGCACGCTCGTGCCGCTGCCAGACGGTCCAGGGGTCGCCCTCGGGCCGGTCGCTCGCGTCGACCCGGAAGTACGCGCCCGAGCCGGGGTCGCGCACGACGACCGTGGTGTAGCCGCCCTTGACGCTGTTGCTGGTGACCTGCCAGCCGGGCGGATAGGCCATGCGGTAGCGCCCGGCCGGGTTGGCCAGCGCCGTCCAGCCGGCCGGGACCTGCTGGCCGGAGGCCGGGCTGGTCGTAGCTGGCGGCCGGCTGGTTGCGGTGGAGGCCGCTGGTCCGGTCGTGGGCACCGGCCGCGAGGAGGCCGCCGTCGACCTGGGCTGCGACGGTGCCGCGGCCGCCCCCTTGGAGGGGCTCTTGCGGCCGGTCAGCGCGAGCCCGGCCACGACGGCGGCGGCGAGCGCGAGGGCGACCAGCCCGGCCATGAGCGCGCCGCGGCGAGACCGGTGGGGTGCCGACCCGGACGGCGCCGGACGGGCGGACGGCGCCGGACGGCCGGGCGGCGATGCCGGATGGGCGGACGGCGCCGGCGAGGAGGCCGGCGGCGCCGGACGGGCGGCGGCGGGCGGCGGTGAGGGCGCTGGTGGCTCCGGGGGCGCCGGGTGGACGGTGGCCGGGGGCGAAGGCGCCTGGGGCGAAGGCGCCTGGGGCTCCGGCGTGGCCGCCGGCTGGCGCAGGTCCAGGTTTCGGGGGCCGCGGCGGCCGTCCCAACCGCCGCCGCGTCGGCGGCATCGGCGGGCCGCTCGGCATCGGCCGGCGGCTCGGCATCGGCCGGCGGCTCGGCATCGGCGGGCCGCTCGGCGCTGGCGGGCCGCTCGGCGCTGGCGGGCAGCTCGGCCGTGGCCGAGCCGTCGTCCGGGGCGGCCGGGGATGCCGCGGGCTGGTGCGCGGCGGGCTGGTGCGCGGCGGGCTGGTGCGCGGCGGGCTGGTGCTCGGCGGTCTCGTCCTGGGCGGCGCGCACGATCCCGGCCAGCCGGCGGCGCACCTCGGCCGGCGATGGGCGCTCGCCAGGTGCCTTGACGAGCAGCGCGCCGAGCACCGGGGCGAGCGCGCCGGCCCGTAGCGGCGGCCGGGGCGGGTCGCGCACCACGGCGGTGAGCGTCGGGATGGAGGCGCCGCGCTCGAACGGCGCCGTCCCCTCGACCGCGAAGTACAGGGTCGCGCCGAGCGCCCACAGATCGGTGGCCGGGCCGACGGAGCGGCCGCTTGCCTGCTCGGGGGCCATGTAGGCGGGCGAGCCGATCACCAGCCCGGTGGCGGTGAGCCGAGGGTCGCCGGCCAGGGAGGCGATGCCGAAGTCGGCCAGCTTGGCCGAGCCGTCCCGGCCGACCATCACGTTGCCCGGCTTCACGTCCCGGTGGACGATCCCGACCCGGTGGGCCGCCTCGAGCGCGGCGAGCACCTGCAGGCCGATCTCGGCGGCGCGGGCCGCAGGCAGCGGCCCCTGCCCGCGGACCAGCTCGGCCAGGGTCGGCGCGTCGACCAGCTCCATGACGATGAACGCCTGGCCCTCCTCCTGCAGCACGTCGTAGAGGGTCACGGCGCCCGGGTGGTTCAGGCGGGCGGCGGCCCGCGCCTCCCGCAGCACGCGCGCCCGCATGGCGGCACGCTCGTCGTCGGGGACGGTCGGCGGGATCTGGACCTGCTTGATCGCCACCGCGCGCCCGAGCAGCCGGTCCTCGGCGCGCCAGACGACCCCCATGCCACCCCGCCCGAGCGGGGTCTGGAGGACGTAGCGGTTGGCGACGAGGTGTTCGGAGGTGCGCTTGGCCATGACGGCTCCACCCTACCGGATGGCCGCAACACGCACGCACGCAGATCCGTGGAAAGCGGCTATGACCTGCGGATTCCCGCAAACGACACGACTGCGGCCCGTGGTACAGTCCATGGCGCGACACGCCCACGGCGACGCGCCCTCGGACGCGACCCACGCCGGCGGCGACCCGCGCCCTGGAGGAGGTAACCGGCGGGGATGCAACGCCTCGGAACGCTCTACCGCGGCCGCGAGAACCAGTGGACCTGGGTCCTGCACCGCATCAGCGGCGCCGCGATCCTGTTCTTCCTGTTCGCCCACGTGACCGACACGGCCCTGGTCAACGTCTCGCCCGAGGCCTACGACCGGGTCATCGACACCTACCGCAACCCGATCGTCGGCCTGCTGGAGATCGCCCTGGCCGTGGCCGTGCTGTTCCACGCGCTCAACGGCCTGCGCATCATCCTGTTCGACTTCTGGTCCAAGGGCGTGGCCCGCCAGCGCCAGCTGCTGTACGCCCAGCTCGCCACCTTCGTCGTGCTGGCCGCCCCGGCGGTGTTCTTCATGGGCCGCAACCTGCTCCGGGAACTGCAGGCATGAGCGTCGAGCTCACCCCGGCGTCGGCGCCCCGGCCCGCCACGGCCGGCCGCCAGCCCACCCCCCGCGCCACCGGCGGCAACTTCGAGCTGTACGCGTGGGTGTTCATGCGCGTGTCGGGCGTGCTGCTGGTGCTGCTGATCCTGGTCCACCTGACCATCATGCTGGCGGTGGACCGCGGCATCGGCCGGGTGGACTTCGCCTTCGTGTCCGGGCGCTGGGCCAGCCCGTTCTGGCGCGTCTACGACTTCGCCATGCTGGTGCTCGCCCTGCTGCACGGCGGCAACGGGCTGCGGGTGATCATCGACGACTACGCGCGCAGCGGCTACCGGCGGCTGGTCTACCAGTGGGGGCTGGGGGTCGTCGTCGCCGTCTCGCTGGCGCTCGGGTCGCTGACCATCTTCATGTTCTCGCCCAAAGGCTAGGCCTTCGAGGAGCCGGTGGATGACCCAGCAGCACACCTTCGACGTGGTGATCGTGGGGGCGGGCGGCGCGGGCCTGCGGGCCGCGCTGGAGGCCTCCCTGCGGGCCAGGACCGCGGTGATCACCAAGCTGTACCCGACCCGCTCCCACACCGGCGCCGCCCAGGGCGGCATGTGCGCCGCGCTGGCCAACGTCGAAGCCGACAACTGGGAGTGGCACACCTTCGACACCGTCAAGGGCGGCGACTACCTGGTCGACCAGGACGCGGCCGAGATCATGTGCCGCGAGGCGATCGAGGCGGTCTACGACCTCGAGCACATGGGCATGCCGTTCAACCGCACCCCCGAGGGCAGGATCGACCAGCGCCGCTTCGGCGGCCACACCCACCATCACGGCGAAGGGCCGGTGCGCCGGTCGTGCTTTGCCGCCGACCGCACCGGCCACATGATCCTGCAGACCCTGTTCCAGCAGAACGTCAAGCAGGGGACCGTCTTCTTCGACGAGTTCTACGTGCTGGACGTGCTGCTGGCCGAGGGTCGGGCGGCCGGGGTGGTCGCCTACGAGCTGGCCACCGGCGAGCTGCACGTCTTCCGCGCCAAGTCGGTCGTGTTCGCCACCGGCGGCTTCGGCAAGATGTTCAAGGTCACCTCCAACGCCCACGCGCTGACCGGCGACGGTCCGGCGGTCTGCTACCGGCGCAGCATCCCCCTGGAGGACATGGAGTTCTTCCAGTTCCACCCGACCGGCCTGTACCGGCTGGGCATCCTGCTGTCGGAGGCGGCCCGCGGCGAGGGCGGCATCCTGCGCAACAAAGACGGCGAGCGCTTCATGGAGCGCTACGCGCCGACCATCAAGGACCTCGCCCCACGCGACCTGGTCAGCCGCGCCATCTACACCGAGCTCCGCGAGGGCCGCGGCGCCGGACCGGACGGCGACTACGTCTACCTGGACGTCAGCCACCTCGACCCCAAGCTGATCGACGCCAAGCTGCCCGACATCACCGAGTTCGCCCGCACCTACCTGGGCGTGGAGCCCAAGCAGGAGGGCGTGCCGATCCAGCCGACCGCCCACTACGCGATGGGCGGCATCCCCACCAACGTCGACGCCGAGGTGGTCGTGGACGCGGCCGGCACCGTGCTGCCCGGCCTGTACGCGGCCGGGGAGTGCGCCTGCGTGTCGGTGCACGGGGCCAACCGGCTCGGCACCAACTCGCTGCTGGACATCGTGGTGTTCGGCAAGCGGGCCGGCGTCAACGCCGCCACCCACGCCCGCGCCGTGGCCCGCCACGCCGAGCTGCCCGCCGACCCGGCCGGCGAGGTGGGCCGGATGCTGGCGGGTCTGCTGGACCACCCGCCGGGCGAGCGGGCCGCCGCCATCCGCGGCGACCTGCAGGCCGCCATGGACGACAAAGCGGGCGTGTACCGCACCGAGACGCTGCTCAAGGAGATGGAGGTCGAGCTGGGCTCGTTGCGCGAGCGCTACCAGCGGGTCTGGGTGCAGGACACCTCCCGCCGCTACAATACCGACCTGCTCGAGACGGTCGAGCTGGGCTTCCTGCTCGACCTGGCCCAGACGCTGGTGGTGGGCGCGCGTGCCCGCCAGGAGAGCCGCGGCGGCCACTTCCGCGAGGACTTCCCCGCCCGCGACGACAAGGCGTGGCTGCGGCACTCGCTGGCCGTCAAGCACGGCGAGGAGGTGCGGCTGGCCTACAAGCCGGTCACGATCACCCGCTACGAGCCGATGGAGCGCAAGTACTGACCCGGCCCTTCACCCCACCCCCGCCGCTTCGCCCGCCCCCAGGAGCACCCGCCATCCATGCAGGTCACGCTGCGGATCCGCCGCTACAACCCGGAGGTCGACCAGGCGCCCCACGACGAGCAGTACCAGGTGGAGGCCGACCCGATGGACCGGGTGCTCGACCTGCTCCACCAGGTCAAGTGGAACGTCGACGGCTCGCTGACCTTCCGGCGCTCGTGCGCCCACGGCATCTGCGGCTCGGACGCCATGCTGATCAACGGCGCCAACCGGCTGGCCTGCAAGGTGCTGGTGCGCGAGACCGGCGACCACATCACGGTCGAGCCGCTGCGCGGCCTGCCCGTCAAAAAGGACCTGGTGGTCGACATGGAGCCGTTCTTCGCCTCCTACCGCGAGGTCCTGCCGTTCTTGGTCAACGACACCCCGCCGCCCGACCGCGAGCGTCTGCAGTCCCAGGCGGAGCGGGCACGCTTCGACGACGCCACCAAGTGCATCCTGTGCGCCGCCTGCACCACCAGCTGCCCGGTGTTCTGGGCCGACGGGGACTACTTCGGGCCGGCCGCGATCGTCAACGCGCACCGGTTCATCTTCGACTCCCGCGACACCGCTGCCGGCCGACGTCTGGACATCTTGAACGACAAGGAGGGCGTGTGGCGCTGCCGGACGGTGTTCAACTGCACCGACGCCTGCCCCCGCGGCATCAAGGTCACCGAGAAGATCCAGCAGGTCAAGCGGGCGCTGCTGTTCCGCAAGGCGTGAGCGGCCGACGCCGGCCTACGCTTCTTCTTCCTTCAGCTTGGTGGGGGGCAGCTCGCCGGTGGCGCGCTCCCACAGCCTGTCGACCAGCTTGCGGACCAGCAGCACGGCCACCGCCGAGATCACGGCGAACAGGATGCGCTTGCCGAGCTTGCGCGCCTCGGCCGGGGCACGCTCGGTGAGCTTGGCCACCTTCTCCTCCATCTGCTTGCGGGTCAGCTCGACTTCCCGGGCCGTCGCGGCTGCGGTCTCGCCCACTTGATCTCCTCCTTCAGCTCCGCCGTGGTCTTGGTCAGCTCGGCCCGGGCCCGTTCGGGTGCCATCTTGGACGCCTGCAGCCGTTTCCTGCCCACCAGGCCGAACACGCCAGCCACGAGCAGCTGCACGGCGGTCACGATGGCGAAGCCGAGCCAGATCGGGCCGCCGATCGCCCAGGCGATGGTGGTGAACAGGAAGCCGAGCCCATACAGCCCCAGCACCCCGGCGACGACCAGGAACGCCGACGCCTTCGCGGCTGTCGTCAGGCCCTCGCTCACCTCCTGCCGGGCCAGGAGGACCTCCTGGCGGATGAGCGTGGTCGCGTCCTCGGCGATGCCCCGCAGGAGCTCACCGGTGGTCGGCTCTGCGTCTGGTGCGGCGGGCTGGCCGCGGGCGGCGACGTCGGGGGCGGCGGGCCGCGGGCCACGGGCGGCGACGTCGGACGGCGATGGTGGGTCGTGGGTGGCCACGCTGCTTCCTCCAGTGCGCTGGTGCCAGATACCAAGCCGGCGGCGCGGGGCGGCGCCGCCGGCTGCCGCCTACCCCGCCGAGCTTGGTCCGTACCCTCGGAGGTCCTACTATCTGTGCAGCCGGCCGGCTTGTCCACCGATCACCTCGAGCAGGCGCACCAGCGCCGCCCGGGTGCTGGGCGCCAGCCGACGCTCGGTCACCCCGCGCAACGGCACCCACTCCAGCCGGCTGTGCTCGGCGGGCTCGGTGTTGCGCGGCTCGCCTTTCCAGGCGGTGGCGACGAAGAACGCGTCGGCCCGCTCCCCGTCGTGGAAGCAGCCGAGCGGCGCCGGGTCGTAGGGCTCGACGCCGGCCTCCTCGCGCACCTCGCGGGCCAGCGCCGCCAGCAGCGACTCCCCCGGCTCGGGCTTGCCGCCGAGCGCATCCCACACGCCCGGGTAGCGGCGGTCGCGCCCGGTCGTGCGCAGGCCGAGCAGGACGCGCGGCGGGTCGAGCAGGAACAGCCCGATGCTCGACGCCTGCTGGTAGCCGACCTCGCGGACCAGGTCGGTACCGCCCACCCGGACGCGGCAGAGCAGCCGCCAGACCCGGTCGCGGCCCTGGAGCATGAGCGCGAGATCCGACAGCGGGAAGGAGGCGGCAAAGCCGGCCAGGTCCCGCGCGGCGGCCTCCAGCTCGGCCGGCGGCAGCTCCTGGGCGACGGTCACGTGGGCGTGGAACGGGTGGGTGCGTCGGGCCAGCGGCGCCCGGCGCAGGGCGGCCTCGATCGCCTCGAGCGCCGGCAGGCCGTCGGTCACGCACAGGAAGGCGACCCGGCTTCCGGGCAGGAAGGTGCCCGCCCCGCTGAGGGTGACCAGCGCGGGCACGGCTTCGCCGGCCGCACGTTCGGTCAGGGCAACCGCGTCCGGGACGGCGGCCTGGTCGACGTTCTGCGGCGGCACCAGGGTGATGTGCGGGGCGATCACGTCCAGGGTGGGCTCCCGCAGGGCCCGGCGCCATGCCTGCACGTGCAGGGCGAGCGGCTGGGGCAGCAGCACGACCACGGCCAGGCGGCGTTTGGCCACTATCCGCCCCGGCCGGCCGGCAGGAAGCCCATGCGGTCCTTAGCCAGGCCGAGGGTCGCGCGGGCCACCCCCCGGGCCTTGGCCGCCCCCAGCTCGAGGATGCCGGCAAGCTGGGGCTCGTCGCCGCGCAGCTCCTCGTAGCGCTCGCGGATCGGCGTCAGGAGCGCGACCAGGACCTCGGCCAGGTCGGCCTTGAAGTCGCGGTAGCCCCGGCCCGCGTAGGCCTCCTCGAGCTCACCGACCGCCTTGCCGCTGGCCACCGAGTACAGCTCCAGCAGGTTGGTGATGGCCGGCTTGTCCGGGCGGGCGACGACCTCACGGCCCGAGTCGGTGACCGCCGAGCGGACCTTGCGGGCGACGACCTCCGGCGGGTCGAGCAGGTCGATCCGGCCGGCCGGCGACGGGATCGACTTCGACATCTTGCTGTCGGGGTGCTGCAGGTCCATGACCCGCCCGCCGACCGTGGGGATGTAGGGCTCCGGCACCGTGAAGGTCTGGCCGAAGCGGGCGTTGAAGGTCTGGGCGACCTCGCGGGCGAGCTCCAGGTGCTGGCGCTGGTCGTCGCCAACCGGCACCCGGTCGGCCTGGTAGATCAGGATGTCGGCCACCATCAGCACCGGGTAGTTGAAGTAGCCGGCCGGGACGGCGCCCTCGCTGCCCTCGGCCGCCTTGGCCTTGAACTGGGTCATGCGGCGCAGCTCGCCGACGGTCACGATGTTGTTGAACAGCCACGCGAGCTCGGTGTGCTCGGGCACGTGCGACTGGACGAACAGCGTGCACACCGCGGGGTCGAGCCCGCAGGCGAGCAGGATCGCGGCCATCTCGAGGGTGCGGCCGCGCAGCTCGGCCGGCTCGTAGGGCAGCGTGATGGCGTGCAGGTCGACGATGCAGTAGAACGCGTCGAACTCGTCCTGCAACCCGACCCACTGGCGGAAGGCGCCGACGTAGTTGCCGAGGTGGCTCGAGCCGGTGGGCTGGACGCCGGACAGGATCCGGGGCACGGCGGTCCTCCAAGCAAGACGCGGGCGGCGGTCAGCCGCGGAGCTGGCGCAGCACGTAGGGCAGGATGCCGCCGTGCCGGTAGTAGGCGACCTCGTTGGGCGTGTCGATGCGGACCTTGGCCCGAAATTCGGAGTCGTCGGCCCGCACGGTGACCTCGTCGGGGAAGCCGTCCGGCCCGGCGCCGGCCAGCCCGCCGATCGCGAACAGCTCGTGCCCGGTCAGGCCCAGCGACTCGACCGACTCGCCCTCCTGGAACTGCAGCGGCAGCACCCCCATGCCGACCAGGTTGGCGCGGTGGATGCGCTCGTAGCTCTGGGCGATCACCGCGCGCACGCCGAGCAGCCGGGTGCCCTTGGCCGCCCAGTCACGCGACGACCCGGAGCCGTACTCCCTGCCGGCCAGCACCACCAGCGGCACGCCCTCCTGCTGGTAGCGCACGGCGGCGTCGTAGATGGTCATCTGCTCCTTGGCGGGCAGGTGCAGGGTCACGCCGCCCTCGGTGCCCGGCGCGAGCCGGTTGCGCAGGCGGATGTTGGCGAACGTGCCCCGGATCATGACCTCGTGGTTGCCGCGCCGGGAGCCGTAGGAGTTGAAGTCCTTGGGGCCCACGCCGTGCTCCATCAGGTAGCGGCCGGCCGGGCTGTCACGCTTGATCACCCCGGCGGGCGAGATGTGGTCGGTGGTCACGCTGTCGCCGAGCACGGCGAGCACCCGGGCGCCCTCGATGTCGCTGACCGGCTCGGGCTCGGACGGCATGCCGTCGAAGTAGGGCGGCCGGCGCACGTAGGTCGACGCGTCGTCCCAGGCGAACGCGTCGCCGCTCGGCACCTCCAGCGAGTTCCAGCGCTCGTCGCCCGCGAACACCTCGGCGTAGCTCTTGCGGAACATGTCCGACTGGATGGCCGAGCCCATGACCTCGTCGACCTCGGCCGACGACGGCCAGATGTCACGCAGGTAGACCGGCTTGCCGTCCGGGTCGGTGCCGAGCGGCTCGCCGAGCAGGTCGGCGTCCATCGTGCCGGCGAGCGCGTAGGCGACCACCAGCGGCGGCGAGGCCAGGTAGTTCATGCGGCAGTCGGGGTTGATGCGCCCCTCGAAGTTGCGGTTGCCGGACAGCACCGAGGCCACCGCCAGGTCGTGGGCGTCGACCGCCTCGGAGATCTCGGGCGCCAGCGGCCCGGAGTTGCCGATGCAGGTGGTGCAGCCGTAGCCGACCAGGTGGAAGCCGAGCTTCTCCAGGTAGGGGATGAGCCCGGCGCGCTCGTAGTAGTTCATGACCACCTTGGAGCCCGGGGCGAGCGAGGTCTTGACCCACGGCTTGGCCGCCAGCCCACGCTCGACCGCCTTGCGGGCCAGGAGCCCCGCCGCCAGCATGACCGACGGGTTGGAGGTGTTGGTGCAGCTGGTGATGGCGGCGATCACCACGTGGCCGTGGTCGATCGGGAAGCTGGTGCCGTCGGCCAAGGTGACGGTCGCGTGGACGTGGGGCCGCTGGTTCGCCCCGTAGGGGTGGGGGCGGCGGCCGGACGGCCGGGCGGCGGGGCGGGGCCGCCGGCCGGCCGGCTGCTCGTCGGGGTCCACCTTGGCGTCGGCGTCCTCCATCGACGACGGCGGGTCGCTTGCCGGGAACGACGCCGCCGAGGCGCCGTCGGCGGTGTTGCGGATGTCGCCGTCGTCCCCGCGCGGCCGCCTGCCGGCCGAGGCCTGCTCGCCGACCGCCTCGACGAGGGCGGCGCGGAACTCGGCCTTGGCGTCGGCCAGAGCCACGCGGTCCTGCGGGCGCTTGGGCCCGGCCAGGCTCGGCACCACCGTGGACAGGTCCAGCTCGACCTGCTCGGAGTAGGCCGGGTCGCGCTCCGGGTCGTGCCACAGGCCCTGCTCCTTGGCGTACGCCTCCACCAGCGCGACCAGCTCGGGCGGGCGGCCGGTGAACTCCAGGTAGCGCAGGGTCTGCCGGTCGATCGGGAAGATCGCGCAGGTGGAGCCGTACTCGGGCGACATGTTGCCGATGGTGGCCCGGTTCTCGACCGGGACGTTGCCGACCCCGGGACCGTAGAACTCGACGAACTTGCCGACCACGCCGTGGTCGCGCAGCAGCTCGGTGACGGTCAGCACCAGGTCGGTGGCGGTCGAGCCCTCGGGCAGCTCGCCGTGCAGCTTGAAGCCGACCACCTTGGGCATCAGCATCGAGATCGGCTGGCCGAGCATGGCCGCCTCCGCCTCGATGCCGCCGACCCCCCAGCCGAGCACGCCGAGCCCGTTGACCATGGGCGTGTGGGAGTCGGTGCCGACCAGCGTGTCCGGACAGGCCTGGCCGGCGTCGCCCACGACCACCACCCGAGCCAGGTACTCCAGGTTCACCTGGTGGACGATGCCGGTGTCGGGCGGGACCACCCGGAAGTTGTCGAACGCCTGCTGGCCCCAGCGCAGGAACGCGTAGCGCTCCCGGTTGCGCTCGAACTCGAGCTCGGCGTTGCGGCGGAACGCGTCGCGGCTGCCGGAGAAGTCGGCGATCACCGAGTGGTCGATGACCAGCTCGGCCGGGGCGAGCGGGTTGATCTTGGCGCGGTCGCCGCCGAGCGCGCCCATGGCGTCGCGCATGGCGGCCAGGTCGACCACGGCCGGGACGCCGGTGAAGTCCTGCATCAGCACGCGGGCGGGGGAGAACGCGATCTCCCGGGCGGTGGTGGCGGCCGGGTCCCAGCGGGCGAACGCCTCGATGTCGTCGGCGGTGACGGCCGCGCCGTCCTCGGTGCGCAGCAGGTTCTCGAGCAGGACCTTGAGCGAGAACGGCAGGCGGTCCACGGCGCCCACGTCCGCCAGCGCGTCGAGCCGGAAGATCTCGTAGGAGCGCCCGCCGACCTCCAGACCGCTTTGTGCACCGAAGCTGTTGCCTGCCATGTCCACGACCTCCTGAAGAATCGGACCAGCCCGCGGCTGCCGTGGCAGCCGTCAGCCGACCAGCTTGGCCACGTCGGCCTGCTTGGCGCGCACCGCCTCGGCCGCCGCGCGCAGGTTGGCCAGCTCGGCGTCGGCCAGCGGCAGCTCGACGATCTCCTGCACCCCGCCCCGGCCGAGCCGGGCCGGCACCCCGAGGTAGACGCCCTCGACGCCGTACTGGCCGCTCATCCAGGCGCACACCGGCATGACCGCGCCGGAGTCGGTCAGGATCGCCTCGACCATGCGCACGGCCGCGCTGGAGGGAGCGTAGTAGGCCGAGCCGGTCTTGAGCAGCGCGACCACCTCGGCGCCGCCGTCGCGGGTGCGCTGGACCAGCCGCTCGATGGTGGCGGCGTCGGCCAGCTCGGTGAGCGGCTTGCCGTCGACCTTGGCCAGGCTCGGCACCGGCACCATGGTGTCGCCGTGGGAGCCCAGCGTGATCGCCTCGACCCTGCTCGGGCTGGTGTGGAGCTCCTCGGCCACGAAGTGCCGGAAGCGCGCCGTGTCGAGCATGCCGGCCTGGCCCATGACCCGCCGCCTGGGGAAGCCGGAGACCTCGGCGGCCAGGGCGGTCATCTCGTCCAGCGGGTTGGACACGACCACCAGCACCGCGTCCGGCGAGCGCTCGACCAGCTCGCGGGTCACCTCGCCGACGATCCTGGCGTTGGTCTCCAGCAGGTCCATGCGGCTCATGCCCGGCTTGCGGGGCAGCCCGGCGGTGATCACCGCCACGTCCGAGCCGGCCGTCTCCTGGTAGCCGTTGGTGCCGACGACCCTGGTCTCGAAGCCCTCGAGCGGCCGGGACTGGTTCATGTCCAGCGCCAGGCCCTGGGGCAGCCCCTCGATGATGTCGGTCAGCACGACCTCGTCGCAGATGTCCCGCTCGGCCAGGCGCTGCGCGGTGGTGGAGCCGTACTTGCCGGCGCCGACGACGGTCACTTTCACAGGCGTCCCTCCTGCAGCTTGGCGATCACGGCGTCGGCGACCTGGCTGGTGCCCACCGCGGTCGGGTCGTTGCGGTCGGGCTTCATATCGTAGGTGACGTCCTTGCCGTCGGCGATCACCGCGGCCAGGGCGCGCTCCAGCCGGTCGGCCGCGTCGCGCTCGCCCAGGTGGCGGAGCATGAGCATGCCCGAGAACATCATCGCCATCGGGTTGACCTTGTTCATGCCCCGGTACCTGGGGGCCGAGCCGTGGGTGGCCTCGAACACGGCCACGTCGTCGCCCAGGTTGGCGCCGGGGGCGACGCCGAGGCCGCCGATCAGCCCGGCGCCGAGATCGGACAGGATGTCGCCGTACAGGTTGGGCAGCAGCAGGATGTCGAAGTTCTCGGGCTTTTGCACCAGCTGCATGCACATGTTGTCGACCAGGTACTCGTCGTAGGTGATGTCGGGGTAGTCCTTGGCCACCTCGCGGGCCACCGCGTAGAACAGCCCGTCGGTGTACTTCATGATGTTGGCCTTGGTCACCGCGGTGACCTTCTTGCGCCCGTAGTCGCGGGCGTAGCCGAAGGCGAACCGTGCGATCCGCTGGGTGCCGGTCACCGAGATGGGCTTGATGGAGATGCCCGAGTCGGGGCGGATCTGCTTGGGCTGAATGCTGTTGAGGAAGTCGATCACCCGTTTGGCGTCCTCGCCGCCCTGCTCGAACTCGATGCCCGCGTACAGGTCCTCGTGGTTCTCACGTACGATCACCAGGTCGATGTCGTCGTAGCGGGAGCGCACGCCCCGGTAGGACTTGCAGGGACGCAGGCAGGCGTACAGGTCGAGCTCCTTGCGCAGCGCCACGTTCACGCTGCGGAAGCCGGTGCCGATCGGGGTGGTCAGCGGCCCCTTGATGGCGACGTGGTTGGCCCGGATCGACTCCAGGACGTGGTCGGGCAGCGGCGTGCCGTAGGCGGCGATGACGTCGGCACCGGCCTCCTGGACGTCCCAGTCGAACTCGACCCCGGTGCCCTCGAGCACGCGGCGGGTGGCCTCCGACAGCTCGGGGCCGACCCCGTCGCCGGGGATGAAGGTGACACGGTGGGCCATGGGACTCCTCCTGGGACTCCTCCTGGGACTCCTCGTGGGACTCCTCCTGGGACGGCCTGCGGGCCTGCGGTGGGACTCCTCCTGCGGCGGCCTGCCGGTCGGATTGCCGCGCCGGCTCGAATTGCCGTATCAGTTAGGGTATCTCGACCAGGATGGCAGGGCTGAAACCGGTCACCGGACGCGACCCCGGGCCCGGATGTGCGGAGTGCGCGTATTGCCTAGGATATGCGGGCACGACAAGCTCTCGAGACGACGGTGGAGGCGCTGACATGGCAGGGGACGGCAAAGGCAAGGGGCTCGAGGGCGTCGTCGCCGCCCAGACCAGGATCTCCGACATCGACGGCCAGAAGGGCAGGCTGTACTACGCCGGCTACGATATCGCCGACCTGGCCGAGCACGCGACGTGGGAGGAGACGATCCATCTCCTCCACCACCTGGAGCTGCCGACCCGCAGCCAGCTGGAGGAGACGGTGGACCTGCTCCGGGCCGGCTCCAAGCTGGACGACTTCCTCGTCCGGCTGATCGACGACCTGGGCACCGACACCAGCCCGATGACCGTGCTGCGGACGGTCATCTCGGCGGCGGCGGCGCACGACCCCGACGAAGGCGACAACTCGACCGAGGCCAACCTGCGCAAGGCGTACCGGCTGATCGCGCTGACCCCCCAGATCCTCGCCTCGTTCCACCGGCTGCGGATCGGCGCCGACGCCGTCGAGGCGCACGACGAGCTGTCGCTGGCCGCCAACTTCCTGTACGCGCTCACCGGCCGCCAGCCCGACCCGCAGGTCGCCAAGGACTTCGACACCTGCATGGTGCTGTACGCCGACCACACCATGAACGCCTCGACCTTCGCCGGCCGGGTGGCCGCGGCCACCCTGGCCGACCTGTACGCGGCGGCCACCGCCGCCATCGCCGCCCTGCAAGGCCCGCTGCACGGCGGGGCGATCGAGCAGACCCGCCGCATGCTCGACGAGATCGGCACGCCCGACCGGGCCCCCACTTGGGTCCGCGACCGCCTGGCCCAAAAGCAGAAGATCATGGGCTTCGGCCACCGCGTCTACAAGACCTGGGACCCGCGCGCCCAGGTCCTCAGGCGCATCGCCGAGCGGCTCGGCGAGCAGGTCGGCGACACCCACTGGTACGACATCTCCGCCAAGATCCAGGAGACGGTCATGGCCGAAAAGGGCCTGTACCCGAACGTCGACTTCTACACGGCGAGCGTGTACTCGGCCATGGGCATCCCGCCCGACCTGTACACGACCCTGTTCGCCACCTCCCGCATGGCCGGCTGGACCGCCCACATCCGCGAGCAGTACGCCGACAACCGGCTGATCCGCCCCGACTCCGAGTACATCGGCCCCCCGCCGCGCGCCTGGCAGCCGATCGACGCGCGCGGCTGACGCGGGGCTGGTGCCGTGGGCGACCCGCCGTGGGCGACCCGCCCTCGGCGGGCCTACGTGCGGCGGCCCGGGTCCGTGAAGACTCGCGACGCATAGGCGGCGGCCTCGGCGCGGTTGCGCAGGCCGAGCTTGGCAAGCACGCTGCTCACGTGATGCGAGGCCGTCTTCCGGCTGATGAACAGGCGCCTGGCGATCTCGGGGTTGGACAGGCCGATACCGACGAGCCGGAGCACCTCCTGCTCTCGCTTGGAGAGGACGCCGACGTCCTTGGGCCCGGTTCTGCCCCTGGCTCCCAGCGAGCGCAGCAGCAAGGCTGCCGCATCCGCGTCGGCCGCGGCGCCGAGCTGGTCGAAGCCGGCCAGCGCCGCCCGCGCCTCGGCGATCGCCACCTCAGGCTTCGAAGCCGAGAGCAGCCGCGCCAACGCAAGCCCGGTGCGTGCCTGCTCGAATGGAAGGCCGGCCGCCGCGAAGCCCGCCAGGGCTGCCTCGAAGTGGCCGAGGGCGCGCGCGTCGCCGGCGTGACCGCACGCGGTGCCGGCGGCGAACTCGGCGAACGCCCGCACCAGCGGCACCGATACCTCCTTGGCGAGCGCATCGAGCCGGGCGCAGACCGCACGCGCTTCGTCGATGCGTCCGGCGGCGACCTCCACCTCGGCCAGAAGCGCAAGTACCGGCGCCTGCAGCACCCCCTGCCCGTGCTGGCGCAGGTGACGGCGCAGCAGCGTCGCGGCGAGCTCGACCTCACCGCGCGCCAGGTGCAGGCGGGCGAGCGGGTGGACGGCATGGGCGTCATGCTCGTGGCCTGCGAGCAGCTGCTCGGCCTCCTCGAGCCGCCCTTGGCGGACGCGGAGGTCCGCGAGCCGCACGGCGGCGCCGGACCGCAGGCCTCGGTAGCTGCCGTCGTACAGGCGCAGGGAGCTGGCGAGCTCGTGCTCGGCCTCGGCCCACCGCCCGGCGGCCGTGAGGATCCCGCCGTGATACATCCGGCAGATGGCCGACACCCACACCACGTTGCAGCGCCGGACGAAGGCGCTCGCGACGGCCGTCCACTGCTCGGCCCGGCGCACGTCGAGCGTCATCTCGCAGGCCAGCAGCATCTTGCAGTAGATCTCGCCGATCGCGGTGGCGTCCTTTACCTCGCCGCCCGTGGCCGCCGCCACGGCCTCGTCGAGCAGGCGCATGCCGTCGTCGATGCGGCCACGCCCGACCAGGCACACCCCGGCGTAGGAGCGGGCGTCGAACTCGAGGTCGGTGTCGCCGAAGCGCCTGGCCACCGCCAGGGACACCTGGACGTGCCGCTCCTTTGCGTCGAGATCGTCGGTCGCCAGTGCGCAGGCAAGCTCGACCCAGCCGCGCTCCGGGCAGTCGCCGGCGGCTTCCACCAGGCGCTTGCCGCGTTCCAGCCAACCGCTGGCCGCGGCGAAGTTCCCGTACACGGCGGCGTACTCGAAGGCGAGCCAGTACGCTGCGAGCAGCGCCGGGTAGCGCGTCTCCCCACGGGCGCGGAAGCCGGCAAAAGCACGCTCTCGGAACTCGATCGCCGCGGCGTACTCGCCCTGCCGGTAGCACACCTGCGCGAGCCCGTCCAGCGCCTCGGGCGTCTCCTCGGACGCCAGCGCCGCTTCGAAGGCGGCGCGGGCGTCCTGCCATCGCCCTGCTTGGAGGGCGGCGCTACCTGCCGCAACCGCTTCGTCGACACCCACACCCGGATTATGCGTCGCGAGTGGCGGCACCGCCGGCAAGCCGCCGTGGGATGATCGCGCCGGCGCATCGGCAAGGATCGGCTGGGGCGACGGCGCGAATTGGCCGCCGAATAGGGCAACTGCCCGATGCTCGCGGCCTCTCCGCGGCGCATGCTCCTGCCCCGGGAACCCGAGCCGAACGGACGCGGAGCGCAGGCGATGAGCAGCTCGACGGAGACGTTTCAGCTCTCGGCTGAGCAGGCGGAGATGTACGAGTCGAAGTTCGTTCCAGCGATCTTCGGGGAATGGGCGCCGCACGTGGTCGACGCCGCGGGCGTGGCTGCCGGTCAGACCGTGCTGGACGTCGCCTGCGGCACCGGGGTGGTCGCTCGTACTGCGGCCGACCGGGTGGGAGCGACGGGCAAGGTGGTCGGTCTCGACCGCAACGAGGCTATGCTGACGGTAGCTCGCCGGCTGCGCCCCGAGCTCGAATGGCGGCACGGGGACGCGATGGAGCTGCCCTTCCCGGACGACTCGTTCGACGTCGTGTTGTGCCAGTCGGCGCTGATGTTCTTCCCAGACCCCACACAGGCGCTGCGCGAGATGGCGCGCGTGGTCACCTCCGAGGGCACCGTCGTCGTGCAGGTGTATGCCAGCCTGGCGTCACAGCCCGGCTACGGTCCGTTCGTCGACGTGGCCGCACGGCACGCGGGTCCGGAAGCGGTCAACCTGCTCGGCACCTACTGGGTCCACGGCGACCTCGACGCCCTCGCGCGGCTCTTCGAGGCGGCCGGCCTGCAGATCACCGCGACCCGCACGCGCCTGGGTACCGCAAGGTTCGGCTCCATCGACGAGCTGGTGGCGACCGAAGTGGAGAGCACACCGCTCCGCGAGCGGATCAGCGATGCGGTCTACCGCAGGATCCTCGAGGACGCCCGTGCGGCGCTGCGGCAGTTCCGCACGGACGCCGGCCGCGTCGAGGTGCCCCTCAAGGGACACCTGATGACCGCGCGCAAGCGGGAAGGACCTCGTCCTGGCCATACCTCCCGGTAGGCTCGCCTGGACGCCCGGCTGATCACTCCGGCGCCTGGGCGGCCTCGACGGCCGCCAGCCAGGTGCCGCTGAAGCTCGCCCCGTCAAGATCGACCACCACCCGCATGAGCCGCCCGTCCTCGCCGCGCCGGAAGCGCAGCACGCCGTCCTCCAAGACCAGCTGGAAGTGCAGCTCCTCGATGACGGCGCCGCTCCAGCCGGCCGCAACCGCACACGCGACCGGGTCGTAGTGGAAGTTCAGCAGGTCGTCCGGCAGGCCGGCGTGGGCGCGGCCGACTCCGGTCCCCAGGCGGGCAGGCCGTCGGCGGGCGGCCCGGTCCATCCCCCCATCACCACGACCGGCACCCGGCCAAGGCGGCCGGGCCGAGCGACCTCCAGGAGCGCGAGATTGGTGTAGGGGCCGATGGCGACGACGGTCGCGCCGTCCTGGATGCTGCGGTCGAGCAGGTCCAGAGCAGCCCCCGGCGGCGACGGGCGAGGCGCAATCGCGGCCGGCCAGTAGCGCTCGTCGTCGGTGATGGGGTCGGCGGACCGGAGTGTGGTGAGCGACACCTGGGCGCCGGCGGCGACCGGGATGTCGTCCCGGCCGGCCAGTTCAAGGCAGTGGGCGACGTAGCCGGCTCGGCGGCCGCCGGGGTCGGCGGTGGTGGTGATGCCGAATGCCTCCGGTCAATCACCCACACCATGCTCGCCGACCTACGTGGTTCGCCGGTGGGGTCGCGCTGTCGGTGGCGGCACGAACATGCCGGCAATGCCGCCTGGTTGGCGTTGTGCGGGCTGGCCATCAACCTGGCCCGCTGGACCGGCCGGCTGGGCGTGGGCGAGCCGCGCCTGCGCGCCAAGACCTTGCGGGTGCGCTACCTGGCGCTGACCGGCCGGCTTGCCGTCTCGGCCCGCCGGCTACGCCTGCACCTGCCTCGCCCTATCGACCCGGTCATTCCAGCCTGATCAAGCCGCAGGCAGAGACGAGATTGCCGCCACAATCAGCTCGTCAGTGAAATCAGGTTATGTATGACAGCAGTGTGACGACGAGCACGCTCAACGTGTGACGCACGACACTGCCAAACAGCATGCGGCCCACTACTGTCTGTGACTTGGTCAAGCAAGCGTCTCACCGAGCACAGCGAGCGGACCCTGCGCGCCACACTCCTCCGGCAAATCGCCCGTGACCCAAATCCGTCCACAGTGTTGGTGAACAGTCAGGAGACAGTCGTCGAGGACGTAACCGTACGCTCACAGTCTTGGTCGGTATCGGTGAGGCAGGCACCCCGATGTCCCGATTGCACTTACAGATCCGGCGGTTGACCATCGCGGCAGCGGCGTTCGCAATTGTCGCCCTGCTCGCGTCGCCGGCCGGCGCAGTGACCCGCGGCATCGAAATGGCCGAGTCAACATCTGCATTCACGTACGGTGGATTCTCGATTTCCGCCAGCCCGAACCCCGCAAGGCCTGGTGATTCGGTGACGGTATCCTTCTCCGCGAACGCACCCAGCATACGTATCGGCGGTTGCTCCGCCAATTTTGCTGGCAATGCGCCACAAGCCTGCAGCCAATCAGGCGAAGAATGGTCGGCGGTCCTCCAAGTCCCCGACAATGCCCAACCTGGATCAATGCCCATCGAGGTGAACGTCTCCTACTTCCTCGGCTCAGACGACGTCGCCCAGGACGCATTTGACACCATACCATTCGAGGTGCAGCCGCCGCCGGCCACCACCGAGCCACCCAGCACCACCGAGCCGCCGGCCACCACCGAGCCGCCGACCACCACCGAGCCGCCCAGCACCCCTGGTCCACCCAGCACCGCTGGTCCACCCAGCACCGCTGGTCCACCCAGCACTCCTGGTCCGCCGAGCACCGTCCAGGTGGCCTCGCCAACTGCGAGCAAGACGAACCTTCCCGTGGGCCTGCTCGTCGTTCTCGTTCTGGTGGGCGCCGCGGTCGCCGTCGCGGTTCGCCAAGGGCTCCACCGGAGGCTGCCCGGCACGTTGGCCGGACAGGTGCAGGCCCGCATGCTCGCCGGCCTGCCCGCGGCACCCAGGATCGAGGAGCTCGGTAACCGATCCGCCTGGGTCGTCCGCATCAGCCCCCATCATGACCCAGTTGCACAGCGCATCGAGGAGACACATCGATGACCACCGCCACCGCTACCCAGCCGCTCACCGCGAGAGCCTTCCTGTTCGGCGATGCCGATCTTGTCCAGGCCATGCAGACAAGCGGGGTTGCCGACACCGTGCGACAGGAGCTTGGCGGCTTCACGCAGGTGACCCGCGACGAGGCCGTCCGAGAGCTCGGCAAGATCGGCGCGGAAGTGCTCGACCTTGATCTGACGCAGCTCTTGCTTGGCGCGTGGAGCAGGTACGCCGCGTTGACAGAGGCTGGCCAACGGACGGCCGCTGCCCCTGGGAGCGAGGAGCTGGTCGAGCTGCTGTCGCATCGGGTCACGCTCGACCATCGACCGTCGATCGAACTGCTGGTCAACGGCAAGCGGGTGGCGACCGTGCACGTTGTCCTGATGTTGCAGGTCACCGTCGAAGCGCTTACCGCGACGGTACGAGCAGGAAAGCTGATAGGACTCCGTGTCGGGCGCTGTGATTTCGATGCCAGCGTGAGCATCGAGGGCATGACCTTGGCCAGTCGGCGGGCGCAATTGGAGCTGCCTTTCTCGGTGCGACTGGGTTCGGGCATCGCGTTAGCGCGGTAGCAGACGACGAGTTTGCCTATTCAGGACCTCCTGGGCAGGAACCAGCCGGCCCCGGTTGCGACGATCCCGGCGACCGCCGCGCTGCCGTCGATCTCGGCTGCAGGGTTCTGAGGGCGAGGAAGCCGCCGATCAGGCAGATCAGCACCACGGTCGGCTGGGGATCGCCTAGTGCGCCGTGATCCGATCACCGCCGTACCCCCGCGCTCCTGTTCGACGGTGGCGATCATGGCGGCAGCGTCCGTCGTCCGTTCCGCCGGCGACCACCACCCGTCCCGCTCTCGCGGCCAGCGTGACGGAGCCGGTCCCGGTCGGCTCGGCCAGCGCCGTCGACCGTCTGCCTGGCGGGAAGCGGAGCTACCCGAGGATGGGGAGCTCGAGGTGCTCCGGCTGGTCGCAGAGGGACTGTCCAACGCCGAGATCGCCGCCAAGCTCTACCTCAGCGAGGCGACCGTGATCAGGCATGTGCGGTACCATGGAGGATCATCAGGGGTAGAAGGGTAGACGAATGAGCCTGAACATCAAGGACGAGGAGACCCACCGGCTCGTGCGGGAACTGGCGCGTCTCACCGGCGAGAGCCAGACCATGGCCGTCCTGAACGCGGTCCGGGAGCGCCTCGATCGCCTGCACGCCGCCGGGCGGCCCGCCCTGGCCGACCGCCTCCTCGCCATCGGCAGGAACACCGCCCCCCGCCTGCACGAGCCCTTCCGCTCCACCGAGCACGGCGAGTTGCTCTACGACGCGCATGGGCTGCCGCGGTGATCGTGGACACGTCGGCGCTGCTTGCCATCCTGCGCGACGAGCCCGAGGCTCCGGTCATGGCGCAGGCCATCGAGGAGGCCACAAAGCGACAGATCTCCGCGGCGAACTGGCTGGAGGCGGCCGCGGTCGTCGACGGCAGCCGAGATCCGGTCGCCAGCCGCCAGTTCGACGAACTGCTCGACGTGGCGAGGATCGCGGTCGCTGCAGTGACCGAGCACCAGGCGCGGATCGCACGCGCCGCGTACCGGGACTTCGGCAAGGGCAGCGGCCATCCCGCCGGGCTCAACTTCGGTGACTGCTTCGCCTATGCGCTGGCCAAGGACAGCGGCGAGCCGCTGTTGTTCAAGGGGCACGACTTCGTGCACACCGACGTCGTTCCGGCGCTGCGGCTGTCCGATCCCGCGTGAGCATACATCTGGCGCGCGGATCGGCCCCGTGCGTCGAGGCTACCCGGACCAGGCCAGCACACAGTCCGGCCTGATGCGGGCCGGTGTATCCGACGAGGAGCTGCACCGCGTCCCGCCGGATCTCTGCCTACGTGGGGTGATCGTCTCGGCGCTGGGCGTGGCCGCTGCGGGCACGGTGATGGGCACGGGATCAGCGCGCCGGGACCGCCAGGATCAGCCGGGCGACCTGCTGTGGCTCGTCGAGCTGCACGTAGTGGCTGGCCCCTTCCAGCAGGAACAGCTCGGAGGCCGGCAGCAGCTCGTGGAAGCGCCGTGCCACTCCGGCGTTCAGGTACGGGTCGGCGGCGCCGAAGATGATGCGGACCGGGCGGGCAAAGCGCCGCAGCCGCGGCAGCGCCGCCGTCCCGGACGCCACGGCGGACCGCAGGTCCCGGTTGAGGCCGAAGAACGCCCCGTGGGCGCTCGGGTCGGTGGTGAACTGCCGGTACAGCCGCGGCAGGAACTCCGCCCGCACCTGCGGGTCGCGGAAGAAGCGCCCGACCTGCCAGCGGTACATGCGCCGGAACAGCAGGTCGCCGAACAGGCGCGACAGCGGGCGGGCGACCTGTCGGACGACGGGCGTGGAGAACAGCCAGATTGCCTCCGGCGTACGCAGCTCCGGCATGCGCGAGTAGTAGGTGTTGAGCAGCACCAGTGCCGCGACCCGCTGCGGGTGCTCCAGCGCCCAGTCGATCACCGGCGGGCCGGAGGCGTCGTGGGCGACCAGCACCACCGAGCCGAGCCGCAGGTGCTCGATCACAGCGTCCAGGTCGCCGACCTGGTTGGCGGCGGTGTAGGGGTAGCCGGCGGGCTTGTCGGAGCCGCCCCAGCCGAGGAAGTCGAACACCACCACCCGGCGCGGAGCCAGCTGCGGCACCAGCCGGTCGTACAGGTGCAGGTCGTCGGGGAAGCCGTGCAGCAGCACGATCGCCGGCTCCTCGCCCGGGTGGTCGCGCGCGTAGAGATGGTGTGGGCCGCGCGGCACCAGGTGCTCCCGGTAGCCACGCCCGCCGGGCGCGGACGCCTGGACGGGGTTTGCCTGCCCGTTCGGTTCCAGCGGTTCCATCGGTCCTCCCCTTAGGTGTGGGTACACCTATCTGCTGCGCATCAGGGCGCCAGCGCCCGCGCGGCGACCTCCTCGAGGCCGTCGGCCACGGCCTGCCAGCGATCGGAGCCAGACCCCGCCACGATGCGTGCCTGCGCACGCTGCCACAGCGGGTACGCCCGGCTGATCGCCTCGCGCCCCTGGCCCGTCAACCGGACCACCCTCATCCGCCGGTCGGCACCGGCCGCGATCTCGACCAGGCCTCGACCGGTCAGGGGCTTGAGGTCGCGGGCCAGGGTGGTGCGGTCCAGCGCGAGCGCATCGGCCAGCCGCGTGATCGGCACCGGCTCGCTCATGGCGACCGCGACCAGCAGCGTGAACTGCGTGATCCGCAGCCCGCTCGGCCGCAGGGTCTCGTCGTAGAGCTGTGTCACGGCCCGGGCGGTTCGCCGCAGGTTCCTGCAGGCGCAGCCGACCGCAACCTCGGCAAGCTCCGAACGTCCAGGCATTCGCCGTTCCATGCGGAGAGTGTATATACACCTAGTACGCCTCGTCAACCACCGAGTCCATCCACGCCAGGCGATCGCCGAGGTGAACTGCGCTGGGGCTGAGCAGCTGCCGGACGGTCACCCATGCCGCCGTCGGCGGGGCGAAGCGAGGCGAACCGCGCCGGAGGTGGCAACCGGCAGCGCTCGCCCCCATCCTGAGAGGCGACCGTGGGGAACCTGCTCGAAGTACCGCTCAAGCCGGCCGGGGAGATCTTCGGCGGCGACGCCAGCGACCCGGCCTTCGCCGCGGCCGCCGCCCAGAGCGCCAAGGTCGCAGGAGACCACCATGAAAGCGATCGTGCAAGACCAATATGGCGGACCCGATGTCCTGGAATTCAGGGACATCGACCAGCCGGTGCCCACGGACAACGAGGTGCTGATTCGGGTGCACGCGGCCGGTCTGCATCGGGGCGACTGGCATGTCATGACCGGCCTGCCGTACCTGATCCGCATCGTCGTGCCAACGCTCGGGCTGCGCAAACCCAAGGTCCCCGTGCGGGGCATGGACGTCGCCGGGCGGGTCGAGGCGGTCGGCAGCAACGTGACCCGGTTCCAGCCGGGTGCTGCGGTGTTCGGCTGGTGCGACGGCTCCTTCGCCGAGTACGCGAGCGCACCAGAGGACCAGTTCGCGGCCAAGCCGGCCACCCTCAGCTTCGAGCAGGCGGCGGTCGTCCCCATCTCCGGGTTCGCCGCCCTCCAGGGGCTTCGCGACGAAGGCGAGGTCCAGGCGGGGCAGCAAGTGCTGGTCATCGGGGCGGCGGGCGGGGTGGGGTCGTTCGCGGTGCAGCTGGCCAAGGCGTTCGGCGCCCAGGTGACCGGGGTGTGCAGCACGACCCAGGTCGACCTGGTCGGCTCGCTCGGCGCCGACCAGGTGATCGACTACACCCGCGACGACCCCACCGACGGGACCCGCCACTGGGACCTGATCCTCGACACCGCGGGCCGCCGTTCGCTGTCGCAGCTGCGGCGTGCCCTCACGCCTCGGGGGACGCTGGTCATCGTCGGCGGTGAAGGCGCCGGACGGTGGTTGGGCGGCTTCGATCGCCAGCTACGGGCGGTGGTGCTGTCACGGTTGGTGGGTCAGCGGCTGCGGATGCTGAGCTCCAAGCCGCGGCAGGAGGACCTGCAGGTCTTGCGGGAGCTCGCCGAGGCCGGCAAGCTCACGCCGGTGATCGGCAGAACCTACCCGCTGCGCGAGGTCCCCGAGGCCATGCGGCAGCTGGTCCAGGGCCACGGAGGCGGCAAGGTCGTCATCACCGTGTGAGCGGACCACCACGCAGCTCACATATACCTCCACAGGAGGCTGCTGGATTCATCCGGCAGCCGAATGTGGTGCAGCCCGCAGGCTGACGGTTTTATTGACGGTTCCCGTGGTACACTCCGGCTATGAAGCAGACGATCGCCGTCAAGCTCGCCCCGTCCACCAGTCAGGCCAGGTGTTGCTGGCGACGATGGAGCGGTTCAATGCCGCCTGCGACGCCATCGCCGAGGTTGCCTTCGAGCGCCGGCTGGCCAACAAGATCGCCCTCCAGAAGCTCGTCTACTACGACATCCGCGAGCGGTTCGGCCTGTCGGCGCAACTGACCGTCCGCGCCATCGCCAAGGTGGTGGAGGCGTACAAGCGCGACAAACGTATCCGGCCACGGTTCCGCCCGCACG